>JACRNF010000064.1 GCA_016219355.1 Chlamydiota bacterium
CGGCCGATAAAAAAGACCTGGTATCCCCGATGCTTTCCATATACATCAAAATGCTTTTGGTATTGGGATCTGAGCCAAAGTAATTGATAAGGTCGCCAAAGTTAATATCTAGCATTGAACCAATGGATACAAAAGAGCTAAAGCCTACTTTTTCCTTCAAACTCCAGTCCAAAACTGCCGTACAAAGGGCTCCCGATTGTGAGATAAAGGCAATATTGCCTTTAAGGGCGCAGTCTGCTGCAAAGGTAGCGTTTAATCCGGTTATTGGGTTCATGACACCAAGGCAATTGGGCCCGATAATCCTCATTTTTCCTTTTTTTGCGTATTCTAAAATCTCTTTTTCAAGTTTTAAGCCCTCTTCTCCCTGTTCTTTAAATCCTGCCGAGATAATAATTGCAGCAGGCACTTTAGCATCAACGCACTCTTTGATTATATTTGGCACTGCATTTGCCGGTGTTACAATAACTGCAAGATCTATTTTTTCAGGAACTTTATCAATACTAGGATAGGCTTTTATTCCTAAAATACTGGACCTTTTGGGGTTTACAGGAAAAATAGTTCCGCCAAAGGGAGACCTAAGCAAATTCCATAACACTGTTCTGCCGACGCTGTTTGGTTTTTCAGTTGCGCCGATCAAAGCTACGGATTTTGGAGCAAAGACATAGTCTAAATTATGATGCTGTCTATATAAAATGTTTAATGATGGGTCAAATTTACTTTTCATCGATAAACCTCAGTAATAATCTTTTATATATTCTGAAGATAACAATTATGCAAATTATTTTTGCAAAAAAGTGAATATTGTTCCGACAATGATTAAAGCTACCGCAATGACTAGTCTAAATGGTTTTATAAATAAGTGCTCGATTTTAATTTTTTCTTCGCGGTCCCAGCTAGAAGATCCTCTTAATTTTAAACTAAAAAAAGCAACAAGGATGGTGAAAATACTTAAAAAAGAAATCCCCATTCCAAGGCCTCTTATCCAAACGCTAAAAGCTCTTTTTAATGATTGTTTAAAGGTAAGTTTTCGATTAAAGTGACCGCGGACTTTAGTTTTTAACAAGAATTTGCCTGGAGTATATCCCCAAGAGCAAAGCAAAATTACTTCAAAAGGGATCCACAAAAAAAATTGCATCGGAACAATTCTATAAAGATACATTGGAAAATCTACCCATCTTTTTAAAAAAAGCAATAAAAAGCTAAGCAAAGCATAGTCGACCATTCTGCCGATAAATCTAATCCAAGGATTAACAAGATTGGGCTTGATCTTTTCTTCAAACGGTTCATCTATCAAAATTTCGGAGGGTTCTATTACTTCAGACATTAACCTACCTTCATTTTTAGTACTTGCTGAATTTCATCTTTACCGATACTACCCTGCCTTAAAATTTGGGGCTTACCTTGCACGGATAAGATAGTGGAAGGTAGTTTTAATAAACTTATTCCCCCATCTATAATTGCAAAAATTTTATCTTGAAAAAGTTTTTTAACTTCCATTGCATCAATCAAGCTTGATTCATTAGAGATATTGGCAGAGGTTCCTACAATTGGACACTTAACAAAATCAATAAGCTTTAAAGTTGTAGTATGATTAGGCATTCTAATAGCAATGGTATTATCAGGCGAAATAATGGAAGAAACGTTTTTTTTCTTTTTTAGAACAATTGTTAAGGGTCCGGGGAAAAAGGCTTTAGCTAATACATAAAACTCCTCCGGAATCTCTTCAGCAACAATATTAACATCACTTATCTTTGAAATATGAACGATGAGTCCTTTATTCGAGGCTCTATTTTTCAGTGTAAATATTTTTTTTACAGCTTCTTCTTCAAAGATGGAAGCGCCAAGGCCATAAACTGTCTCGGTTGGAAAGGCCACAATCTCCCCTTTTTGAACACCTGAGGCAATTTCTTTCAATACTGCATCTGAAATCGAACTTTGGGGGTAAAAGAGGGTTTTCATACAAAAATTAATTTTTGGCTAAATTTTACCCTTTTCTGAATTAACATAAAATAAAAAATCGAGCAAAACATATAGTTATTGCTCGATTAGAAAAACTTAAGATTGCAATTAAATTATTTGCAAACTTTTCTGCGAGCCTTTCTTACTTTTGCTCTTTTTGCTGGTTTACGAACAGTTTTTCTTGCTTTTTTACGTGCTTTTGCCATGGATTTTTCCTCCTTGTTGTTTAGTCAATGCTAAAAATTTATCAGTTTTTTAGCCAAGGCATGTTTCTAATTTCATTGCCTTATAATCTTATGTTACTATTTTTAATAATTTAACACAATAATTTATTTGTTTATTTTAAAAATTAATTGCTTTTGTTTTAGAAATTCTCCTCTAGAATATATTGTGAAGGGGTTTTTTTTGAATAAAAAAATATAAACAATTTTACAAATATATAAAAATAAAATTTAAAAAACTTATCAAAAATCAACAAAACTATCAATTTTTATATAAAATAAAATCATAAAAAAATAAAAGCTCTTTAAAACTTGAGCATTAAAGAGCTTTAGAGACATATAAAATTAATAAGAATTTTCTTATTAATATATCCGTCAATAGATAAAACTACCCTTTATGTAGTTTTTTAACTAGCTTTCTAGTTTTACGTTTTGTCATGTGCTGAAGATGCTTTTTAGTTTTTTTGAACCATTTGAACATATATAAACTCCTTGTTTAAAGCGCGCTTTAATTACGCCACCTAGCTTTAATATAAATAATTATTATTAATTATGCAATTATTATTTGTAATTATATATTAATAACGTGCTTAACTAACTTAATTATGTATTATATTTTGATTGTTAATGGTTTAAATCAAAATTCTTGGCGTTTTAAAAACAGTCAAAAATGTAAAAATTATTTAATCGGGTTCTACTGAACCAAGTCCGAATAAAAAAGCTAGACACGTTTACTAACTTGAAACATCTTGAAACGAGCTCTTTTTCAAGAGCTCGTTTAGAAAAATCTTATTTAAATAACTTTTTCCAAGAAAAAGCAGCATAAACGGCGCTTACACCAACTAGAAAATAGATAACTTTATCTAGCCACATTTTAGCAAAGAGAAAATCGACTAGATTAAAGTTGAGAACTCCAACTAGTCCCCAGTTAAAGCCCCCAATTATTAATAAAATAATTGCTATCAAATTAATTTTTTTCATAAAACCCCTTTGAGTTAGTTAATTCCCTTATCACTTTCTATTGTCAAAAAAACACCTTTTTATCAAGCTTTAATTTTAATTAATGCAAACAAATGATTGATTTTTATAAACTTATGCTTTTAAACCAAAATTAAAAAACGCATGCCAATTCCATTATCCGAACAACTAAGACCTAAAAACTTTCATGACCTATTTGGACAAGAACACCTTTTAGATAAGGAAGGGTGGATCCAAAAAAGCATCCAATTACAAAAACCTCTTTCAATTTTGCTTTTTGGCCCTCCAGGTTGCGGAAAAACCACTTTTGCCAAAATTTACGCCAAGGCCTTCGATGGCAATTTTATTTCTTTAAGCTCTATTTTCCATGGAGCCCAAGATTTAAAAAAAATCATCTTCGATGCTAAAAACTCCCCTGTGTTTGGTAACTACACCATTTTATTCGTAGATGAAATCCATCGCTTTAATAAAACCCAGCAAGACATCTTTTTACCCTTTATCGAAGAAGGAACTATTATTCTAATAGGAGCAACGACCGAAAACCCCTCTTTTGCCATCAATAACGCTCTTTTATCCAGAATGAGAGTTTTAGAGCTAAAAACCTTAAATCCTGAGCATCTTGTAAAAATCATAGATAGATATGAAAAAGAAGTTAAATCTATCAGCCTATCTGATGAAGTTAAAAAGTTTTTGGTCCATCTTGCTCAAGGTGACGCTAGACACCTATTAAATTTACTCGAAAATTTAGAGCTTTTAAAAGAAAGGCCTATCAGTTTAGAAATGGCCCAGAAATTTTTGCAAAAAAGGGCCCCTTTATATGATAAGGGAGATGAGCAGCATTATAATCTCATATCAGCCCTGCATAAAGTTTATATTGGCTCGCAAGGATGTTAAATTCGGGAGAAGATCCTTTATATATAATAAGACGGATGATACGGATGGCCATTGAAGATATAGGCCTTGCCGATCCCGAGGCTTTAAAACTCGCCATAGCGACAAAAGATGCTTATGAAATGCTCGGCTCTCCAGAAGCTGATCTGGCGATTGCCCAAACTATCGTATACCTCGCTTTAGCTCCTAAAAGTAATAGTGTTTATACCGGTTTTAAAGAGGCTTTGGAAAAAGCTAAAAAAACTACTAACCTACCCCCACCTTTAACTATATTAAACGCCCCAACCAATTTGATGAAAGAAATGGGCTATGGAAAAAATTATCAATACGACCATGACTTAAAGCATTGTTTTTCAGGACAAAATTATTTTCCTGAAGGATTTTCAAGAGAAGTCTATTACTATCCAAAAGAGGCCGGCTTTGAAAGAGAAATGAAAAAAAGGGTAGACTATTTTTCAGCTTTAAGAAAGAAACTACATCCTGAATAAGTTTTTTAAAGAATTCTTTATATTTGGCTTGATTTCTAATCATTTTTTTTTGTATGCTATATTCCTTTTCATGAAGGATATAATGGCTGAGATTAAAAAAAATAAAATTTGTTTGTCCGATTACAATTATAAAAAAGACATAGAAAATCGGTTATTGATTTCAACTTTTTCAACTCTTGACTTGCAAGTATTGGAAGAGATTTTATATAGCCCGGCTACTATTTCTTTGAAGCGAATTGCCAAAAATTTAAATGTTGAAGAAAAAGAAATATTGCCGATTTTAAAAAAACTGGAAATCGCTAATTTGCTCAAAATTGAAAACGATTTAATAACGGTTGATAAAAAAGTTAGAAAATATTTTGAGTTTGAATTTTTCAAATTCGATGAAAATTTTAAGCCCGATATGGAGTTTTTACAAGGACTTTTACAAAAAGTTCCTATCCATATTCTCCCATCTTGGTATCCAATTTCCAAATCATCCGATAATATTTTTGATTCCATCATTGAAAAATATTTACTCACTCCCAATCAATATCAAAACTATTTAAATGACCTTTGCAAAGACAACCCGATATTTTCTCAAATTATAAAAGACTCTCACTCTCATCCAAGCTACAAAATTTCATCAGATGTTATAAGAAAAAAATGTAAACTCTCAAAAGAGCAATTTACAGAAACCCTTCTTTTTTTGGAATATAGCTTTGCCTGTTGCATTAGCTATGAAAAAATCGAGGAAGGCTGGCAAGAGATCGTTACCCCTTTTTATGAATGGGCCGAGTATTTAAAGCATCAATACTCGACTACCTCAAACTCGTTGAAATTTAAACAAATCTCTTCCATTAAATCTGATTTTTGCTTTATTGAAGCATTATCCGATTTTTTAGCTCAAAAAAAATCTCCAAACGATCCGATATTAAAAAAAGCCGAAGAGCTTCATTTTATAGAAAAAAAGAGAGATAAATATTTACCTAATAAAAAAGGTCAAAGCTTTCTTAAGCTTTCTTTAGAAAAAAAAGCTATGCATTTGTATCTTAACCCTACTATAGAAAATAGCTCTTCTTCTGAAAAACAGATCAAAGAAGCTGAAAAAAGCATTTTGAAAATATTGAATTTAGGATGGGTTGAGTTTGAAGATTTTTTAAAAGGTGTAACTGCCGCTTTAAATAGCCAGCAACCAATCAAACTTAAAAAAAATGGGAAAAATTACTCATATGAGCTCCCCAAATACAGTCAAGATGAGATTAATTTATTAAAAACAACCATTTTCGAACATCTTTTTCAAGCCGGTATTGTCAATATTGGAAAATATAAGGATAAAGAATGCTTTTCCATTTCAGATTTTGGCAAAACTCTCTTTGAGCCTTAAAAAACCAGTAGAAAAAATTTCCGATCTGGATTATCAATATCTTATAACAATGTAGTGTTTTATGAGCGAAAAAGAATTAGTCGGTAATAGAAAAGCATTCCATGACTATGAAATTTTACAAACCTTAGAAGCAGGCCTCATGCTTTTAGGCACCGAAATCAAATCTTTAAGAGCCAATGGAGGCTCTTTACAAGACTCATTTGTCATTGTTGAAAAAGATGAGCTCTGGCTTATTAACTCAAGCATCGCCCCTTATAGTTTTGGCGGAGCCTATAATCATGAAGAGAGAAGAAAACGAAAATTACTGGTTCATAAAGTTGAGTTTTTTAAATTAAAAAAGCAACTGCAAGAAAAAGGACTCTCTCTTATTCCACTCTCCATTTATTTGAAAAATGGGATTGCTAAAATAAAAATTGCTGTAGCAAAAGGGAAAAAAAGTTATGATAAAAGAGCTAAGCTAAAAGAAAAAGAAGAAAAGCGAACTATTGATCGCTCAATTAAAGAAAGATACTAAATTATTGACAAACCAATGAGAGATGAATTATGTTTCATTCTCTAAAAAGGAGTTAAGGATGAAAGCTGTAGTATCAAAGCAAGACCTTGTTGCTCAAATGGGAAAAATTCAAAACATTATTGCCAACAAGCCGGCTATTCCTGTGATCTCAAATATTTTAATCACTGCTGTAGGCTCTCAATTAATAATCAGCGCAACCGATTTAACCACCAGCATGCTTTGTTTTATCGATGCCACAATAATAGAAGAAGGAGCTATAGCTCTTCCGGCAAAAAGATTTTTTCATTTAATTAGAGAGCTCACCTCTCCGCAAATCAAAATCAGTTCGCTATCTCCCGATCAAGCAGAAATTACCTCCGGCTCTTCTGTTTTTAAAATTAACGGTATCCACAAAAATGAATTTCCATCTATTCCTAATATTTCCAATGCGGCCCAAATCAGATTACAATCCTCTTTACTAAAAGAAATGCTCAGCAAGACCTATTTTGCTGCAGCAAGAGATGATTCAAGACTTGTGCTAAATGGTATCCATGTTAAAATCGCAAATGGCCAAGCAGTGTTTTTGGCAACTGATGCCAAAAGAATCTCTAAAGTTAATGCCGCAATTGATGTAGACCCCTCTTTTCATGGGTCCTATATTCTACCAATTAAAGCTGCTGAAGAAATGATTAAAATGCTTCCCGATTCAAATGAACAAATATCTCTTGGCCTAACTCATGATAAAATCTTTTTAGAAAGCGGTAATTTAACACTCATTACAAAACTACTTAGCGGTCAATATCCCGATGTTGAAAAAGTGATACCGGAAACCACTGCCATCAATATGACTATCCATAAAGAAGAGCTTTTCATGCTGCTAAGGCAAGTCGCTCTTTTTACCACCGAAGCAAATGGATCTGTCCGTTTTATTTTTGATAGCGGCGAGCTAAAACTCAATATTGTCACCTCTAATATTGGAGAAGGCTCGGTCAGCATGCCTGTGGATTATTCTCAAACAAGGCTTGAAGTTGCCTTTAACCCATATTATTTCATGGACATTTTACGGCATATAAAAGATGAGGTAATTAAATTTGGAACTCAAGGTCTGTATAACCCTGGAGTAATTTCCGATTCGTCAAATGCTATTTTTGTCATCATGCCAATGAAGTTTGGACAAGACAAACCGCCACAAGAAGAGCAAAATGTTGTTGAAAAGCCTACGTTTGTGTAATTTTCGAAATTTAGCAACTTTTGAAATTAACTTTGGCGAAAAAACCAACATCTTTTATGGCAATAATGGAATGGGAAAAACCAATCTTTTAGAGGCCATTTATCTACTCTCGATCGGTAAATCTTTTAGATCGCAAACTCTTCATGATCTAATCAAACATGAAGAAAAGTCTTTTGTTGTCCAAGCAGATTTTGTTAAAGACAATATTTTTCAAACTATAAAATTCCACTACGACAAAAAAAACAAAAAAATTGATTATAATAGCTCTTCTTACACCTCCTTTGCCTCGCTTTTAGGAATAATACCCCTAGTTTTGCATACACCGACCGACATAGAGCTTATAACATCCGAGCCAAATTTACGCAGACGTTTTTTAAATATTTTTATAGCTCAAAAAGACCCATTGTATGTCCATCATTTGACCCGTTTTGTAAAAGCGCTAAAACAAAGAAATTATCTTTTAAAAACAAAAAACATCCAAACTATTGCCTCGTGGGAAAGTGAGCTGGCCAAATCTGCCGTTTATTTAACACTGAAACGGAAAGAGGCCATTTTAAAATTAAATGAACATAGCTCCTCAATTATGCAAAAGCTATCCTCCAATCATGAATCTTCTTCACTAAAATATCTTTCATCGATAACCGAGCATACCGATTTAAACGAGATGCAAAACCAATATTTAAAAAGCTTTGATGAGACCAGGAAAAAAGAGCTAGATCTGAAATGCACTCTAAATGGGCCGCACCGCGATGATTTTTCTATTCTAATCAACTCAAAAGTTGCTAAACATTTTGCAAGCGAAGGGCAAAAAAATCTCTTTATTTTAGCCTTAAAGCTAGCTGAGGCCACCATTTTACAAAAAGAGCTATCTGAAGAACCCATTTTGTGTTTTGATGATTTTGGCTATTCACTAGATGATGAGAGAAAAAACTATTTAAGAAATTATCTCAATAATTTTTCTCAAGTTTTTATCACTCTTCCTGAGGCTCCAAAATGGGAAGATAGCAGCACTTTTCAAATTAAAGAGGGAGCTCTTCATTTAGAAAACGATTCTAAATGCTTTAAATAAGCAAGGCATTGGCTCAACATCTGAGGTTTACCACATAATCTACGGAGAATTCTGGAAATACTTTTGCAATTTTTGAGATGATCTTTAAACTTGGATTGCATCCTTTGGCTTTTTCCAACCTCTGGTAGCTATAAATCTTATCAAATCCCATTTTCTTTGCCGCTTGGTGTTGTGTAAGGCCTTGTTTAAGCCTGTTATGTCTAACCATAAATGCAAAAGCAACCTGAGGATCAAGAGCTACCTCAACAATGTTTTTAGTTAAACGTATAGAATCATCGGGAAGCGGGAGCAACTCCTTAGAATCTTCAGGCTCTTCAATGTAGAGGTTTAAGGCTTCTTGCATATTTTTTTGTAATTCACCCATCGAATCAGCTTCAGTCACACATCCAACCAATTCAATGCATTGAGCCCAAAAGCCTTTGCCTTCTTTTCGGATCTTGAAGTGGTATCTCATGAATTACTCCTCTTGCTTTGTTTCTTTAAGCATCTTTCTAAGAGCATGCTCCGTTCCTTTTTTGAGCTCTTTGTGATTTGGTATAATCACGGTCGGACCACCTTTCTTTTTAAATTTCATATGGCTACCTTTACCTCCATACACAAGTTCATATCCTGCGTCGCAAAAAAGTTTTCCGAGGTCTTTTCCACTGATAGGCACAGATAACTCCGCTCTAGATATGCATATCTTACCAAATACATTTGGTAAAGTCAATTTCTATTTTAAGCGGTGTTTTTAAACAGTGGGAAGATAGGGCCGCTTTTCAAATAAAAGATGGAGCTCTCTATTTAGAAAACGATTCTAAATGCTTTAAATAAGCCTTGGCGAGGCCAAACTCTTTTTTTCCTGACAAATGATCTAACATTTTATTGGCCAGTTTTTTACCCAATTGCACCCCTTCTTGATCAAAAGAATTAATACCCCAAATAAAACCCTGAAAGGCAATTTTATGCTCGAAGTGACTAATAAGAGCTCCCATTGTAAATGGATCTAATTGATTGGATAGCAAAATATGATTGGGGTGATTGCCCAAAAACAGTTTGTTATAATTAGAACTTTTCTCTCCCACAGCCAAAGAAAGTGACTGAGCAAAAAGATTTGCAAGAAGCTTATCTTGCATAGTGCTATTTGCAAATTTAAAATCTTCCGAATATTGAGTTTTTCTAAAACCGATAAATTCAGTAGCAACTAAGCCGGTCCCCTGATGCAAAAACTGAAAAAAAGAGTGCTGGGCATTTGTCCCCACATCTCCAAAAACAATTGGGCCGCTATAAAATTCAATAAATTTCCCCATTTGGTCTACCGATTTACCGTTAGACTCCATATCGCACTGCTCTAAATGCAAAATCAAATAAGATAATGCTGCGCTATAGGGAATAATTGCTAAAGTATCTAAAAATAAAAAGTTGCGGTTCCAAATCCCTAAAAGAGCGTCGAGAAGTGGCAGATTTTTATGGACATCTTTTGAAAGGACGCTTTTATCTACTTTATTTGCCCCTTGCAAGATCTTTTTAAAATTATCAATACCCAAAGCAAAAGAAAGCATTACTCCTCCTACCATCGAGGTTGCAGAAAATCTTCCTCCAACATAATCCCAAATATAAAAAGACTCCAAATATTTTGAAGGATCGTCCATCGGACTTTTTTTTCCGGTAATCGCCACTATATGATCTTTGGGATTTAAGCCCGCTTTTTTTAAATGGTCTCTGACAAATTCTTCATTGGATAAAGTCTCAATAGTTGTCCCCGATTTGGAAACACTGACAAACAAAGTTTTTTTAAGATCTACTTGTTTTAATACAAAAGCGGCTTCATCCGGATCGACATTGACGATAAAGAAAACTTTTTTATTAGGCTCTTGATAAGCTTTCAAGGCCTCATAAATAGCTCTTGGTCCTGCATAAGATCCGCCGATACCGATCTGAACAATCGCATCAAACTTTTTATCGATCTTTTTTATAAAGAGCTCTAATTTCTTTAGCTCTGCAAGAGCTAATGAAGCGGCCTCTTTTGCTTGCATAGTAGAAACCGGATTTTCAAAAAAATCTCTCATGGCAGTATGTAAAACGGTCCTTTTTTCCGACTCGAACCCTTCGATGTAATTAATTACTTTTCCCTCTTGCATTGCGTGCATTTTTTCTATGGCTTTAGCCTCTTGAGCTAAAGAAAAGAGTTTTTCCATAACCTCTTGAGAGACCCTTTCGGTTGCGTATAAAAGTTTAAAACCAAGATTTTCAGCAGATAATTTTTCTATTCTTTTTTCATTAATCGCCCCATCAACGCTTAAATCTATTGGAGCTCGGCTTAATTTTTTTAACGGCTCAAAACTGGCTAAATCTTTAAACGACATATCAACCTCTGTAAAACTACTATTTTTTATTTTAATGAAATATTGATTTTTTGCATACTTATTCTATAGTTTTAAATTTTTAAAATTTTTATATATAATAGCTTAAATTCCAGCTCATTGCTAAAATTATTATATCTTAATTATTTTATCCTATAAACATTCTCTACTTAAATTATTAATTATTAGAATTAATAAAATTATAAAAATGTATTGACGTTAATATAATAAAAATGATAATATTTAAAATACCACATAAAAAATACAGCAAGAGGTAATTATGAGTTTATTACAAACAATTACAGCAAAATATAGATATAACTATTTCGATGAAGCCAACTGCATGCAAGTTAAAGAATTAAATATTATGCAATACGCCTTACGGAAAATATTCGGATGTTATGCAGAAACACATCTTTTTACAGTTGTTCAAAAAGCATATAAAATTTCCTTTGACGATGCTTTTCAATATAATTCTGAGGGGGATAAACAAAAATTGCTTGGAATGATTTATAAAGCTAACTCTCTATTCTCAAATGAAGGCATTACCCAAGAGGAAAAATTATCCTATATCTTTGCCAGATATCGCTCCGTTTCCAATGATAAAATAGATATCAAAGTTAAGTATAATGTTAAGAAGAATGCAGATAAATATCAAATTTCGTCAATCGATTTTAAATTTTTACCCTCCTCTGAAGAAGGTTTAACTTCCTTCAATCCCGTATCAGTGGAAGTATATAAAGACCAGTCTGAAAATCTAGTCATTCCAAGCAATCCATTTAAAAATTTTTGGCTCCATCCAGAATGTATCCGAAGCCTGACGAGCGGTTACGAAAAAACAATGCTGCTCAATAGTCTTTTTGCAAATATTTTATTAGCAACAAATGATGAGATAACCGGGCTTAAATGCTACGATAATTCTGAGCCTCATAACGCTCAAAATATGAGACAAAATATGCAGCTGCATGGATGGAAACCCATCAAACCAGCATATAAATATGACGAATTTGAATCAGAACCTTATCTCCTTAGCAAAAAAACTGTAAAAGATCAAATTTTAGATGCTTATAGAATTAATGGAATGGGCTCTCTTGCTTTTGCAGTTAACTCTTTAGCAACTAAGGCTGTAAAGCAACATCGTGGCGCTGCATATATGCAGCCCTTCATCACAATGGAATAATTTAATTTGTTTCAATATTCTTGCTCAATATTTTTATATTTACTAAGCTAAAATATAATTTTTTACCAGATCCTTATGCAAGAAAAATTAACCATCGGCAATGTTTGTTTTTTAATTGATGAAGAAAAAAATAAGATCCTGCTTTTAAATCGCTGTAAAGAACCATTAAAAGGTTTAGTAACCGGAGTCGGCGGCAAGACCGGCTTTCATGAAGATGTTTATTCCTCCTGCATTAGAGAGATTAAAGAAGAGACCTCGTTAACAGCAAACGAGCTTAATTTAAGAGGTGTTATAAAGACGATTTGTGAAGAGAGCTCTTGGCTATTGTTTGTATATAGATGTTCGGATTTTATTGGCGAAATAGCTTCATGCAATGAAGGAGAGCTGATTTGGACAGATATTAAGAATGTTTACTCAGATAATTTGATCGGGTTTATTCGAAGCATTTTGCCTCATGTCTTAGATAAAGACACCCAATTTTTTGAAGGGATTATTTATCATGATATGGGAAAAGTTCTGAATGAAAAACTCATCATTAAAAAAAGTTCTTGCCTCCAAACCTTAAAAAGCTAAGATTCTATTTGCATTTTAGTCGTATTTAAATATAAAATATGTCTTTATTATTCGGGGTGTAGCGCAGTTTGGCTAGCGCAATTGGTTTGGGACCAATGGGCCGGGGGTTCAAATCCCTCCACCCCGATAGTTTAATTTTTAACGAATTGCAGATATCTGATCCTTCTTCCCATGTCTCTCCAGAGTCTATCAAAATAAGAACTACCAAAACCTTGCAGCTCTTCAGTAAAATGGGGATTTTCATAAAGAGATTTAAATCCATTTTTGATCATGACTTGATACATCCGATCGGAAGTATCCGGATCGTCGGTAACAAAGGTCGACTGTCCAGCGTCCAAAAGAACTCTTCTTAGCTCTAAAACAAAAAAATCTTGAAAAAGGCGGTGCTTGTCATGTCTTCTTTTAGGCCAGGGATCGGGAAAATTTATAAAAATATCCGAAATTACCTTGTCCTGAAGATAAAATTTGGTAAAGACCTCTGCCTCTCCTAAAACAACAAATAAATTGCTGATGTTATTATTGTGCAGCTTTACCCAAATTTTTCGAGCCCGATCAAACCTTTTTTCAACTCCGATCCAGTTAATATCAGGATTTTTTTTAGCTTTGTCAATAATCCACTCACCATTCCCGGAGCAATACTCAACATTGATTTTTTGCTCTTTAGGAAAAGAAATTTTTTGATCAAATTGATCATGTTTGTCATAGTGAGAAGGAACATATAAAAGTCGATCTAAAATGATCGGCCTTCGCTCTTCAAAAGTGAATGGAATTTTAAGATCTGTAGCTTTCATGGCCAAAATATTATACAAAATCGGGCTTATTTTTTTCCATAAATAAAATAATTTTTTTAGATTTATGCTTGCTTATTCAAAAACAAATTGCTATCCTCAAATTTAAGCCCAAAACTTTTCGGAGTTCTTCATGAAAAAAATATATAAATCAAAAAGATTTTGGTTCCTACTTGCGATATTAATTAGCGCTTCAGTTTATTGCTCTGAGCAAGTAAATAAAAAAGTTGGCGCAGAAAAGCCTCAAAAGGAAACCTATCTTTCTCTAAGACAGCAATATTCAGTAAAAATTGACTTAAAAGAAGTTTTTTTAGCCTCCCCCACTATTTATTCACTTCTTTTATCCATGTCGGTTGCCTCTTTATGCGTTTGGTTTTATAGCATCTTCACCTTTAGGCAAAGAGAATTAATACCAAAGCATTTAATCAACAACTTACGAATGTTCCTAGCTAAAAAAGAGTACGAAAAGGCTCTTAATTACTGCGACTCCCAAAGCAACCTGGTCTCCAGCATGATCGCAGCAGGCATCTCCGCTAGACATCATGGGCCTCAATTTATGATCGATACCATGATGGCAGAAGGAAAAAGATCCACAGTTCATTTTTGGCAAAGACTTTCATTTTTAAACGATATAGTTATTATCTCCCCAATGCTTGGGCTCCTAGGGACCGTGATAGGCTTTTTTTATGCTTTTTACGATCTTAATAGATCAATTGATAGTGTCTCTTCTTTGTTTGACGGTCTTGGTATTGCTGTTGGAACAACCGTGATGGGACTAATTGTTGCCATCATGGCTTTGATATTTCATACGACGTTAAAACACCGGGTAACCCATCTACTTAACTTAGCAGAAAATGAAGCAGTCTTACTCGGCCATTTAATAGAAACCAAAGAACCTGCTAAGGACTAATCATGAGTCTTATACCAGACGAAAAGATTAAAACCTCCCCCACTTTTAACTTAGCCCCGATGATTGACTTTTTATTTTTGATGCTTGCTTTTTTTGCAACCATAGCAGTTTCCAGGACAACCCTCTACGACACCTATCTAAAGTTAGCCCAACTTAAAACAGAAAAAAATGCTAAGCCCATCTCGATAAGCTCAAAGCCTTATCAAATCAATATCAGCATCAATAAAGACAATAAGTATACTTGGATAAGCGATGTCCAAAATTACCCCATGGAATCGCTTGCCAAAATCCAAAAAGAGCTCCTTTATCAATATAATGTTGGGATCTTGCCCAAAGACAAGTCATTGACCCATGTTTTATTACATATTGATAAAACAGCCTCATGGGAAGCTATTTCAAAATTAATTTTTGCCATCCGCGAGGATGGATTTGAAGCTTTCCCAATTTATGAATCTGATAATACTTAAGATTGACTTTAAGTCCATTAATAGACAAAATTTATATCATATTTGCCCAGGTGGTGGAATTGGTAGACACGCCAGATTTAGGTTCTGGTGCCATTGGTGTGAAGGTTCGAGTCCTTTCCTGGGCACATTTTTAGGCAAAAAATGACAGATCATGAAAATCTTTGTCCTTGTTGTAGCAAAAAAAAATACGAAATATGCTGCAAGCCTTTTCACGAAGGAGCTTTGCCGGAAAATGCCCTTTTGCTGATGCGCTCAAGATATTCTGCTTATGTTTTAAATATTCCTGATTACATTGTAGCCACCACTCATCCTGCAAGTCCTGAATATTCTGACAATAAATTCAACTGGAAGCGAAGCCTCTCTAAATTTTCCCGAAGTTCTACCTTCCATAAACTTGAGATCCTTGATTTTAAAGAAAATAACAACCTAGCCACAGTAACTTTTACAGTATACCTCTCACAAGATAATCATGACGCTACCTTTACTGAAAGAAGCTATTTTGAAAAAATTAAAGGTCGATGGCTATATCGAGGAGGCCAATTAGCTGCGGGACATGCTCCAAATCTGGTCACCAATGGTCAACTAAGACTTTTGCCTCTAGCCTATTATGGCGATTCTATTTTGAGAAAAAAAGCTGATCCCGTTGCTGAAATTACAAACGATATCCGAAAACTTGTAGAAGAGATGATAGAGACCATGGATGCAAGCGATGGCATTGGCCTAGCAGCTGTGCAAATTCATCATTCTATCAGGCTATTTGTTATACGAACTCCTATTGAAACCGGGGAAGACAAGTTTGAGCCGGGTGAAATCGAAGTTTTTATTAATCCGATCTTATCTTTGCCTAGCAAAGAAACTTGGAAGGCATCAGAAGGCTGTTTATCGATTCCTTCCCTCCGCTCTTTAGTTGAACGGCCAAAGGAAATTACAGTTGAATATACCTCTTTAAATGGTAATGTGATTAAGAAACGAGTTTCTGGATGGCAAGCACGAGTGATCATGCATGAAAATGATCACCTCGATGGAGTTTTATTTACTGATCGATTAGATCAAGAAGAACTCTTAAAATCAGCCTCTTTTCTTCAAAGTTTAGAAAAAAGAATGCACGATGGTAGAGCTCTATAAATTGGCACAAAAACGTTTGGGTGTGTGCATTTTTTGCTTCATTTTAAATATTAACTTCTTGTATGATTTTTCCAAAATCCCTAAAAATCAGATGTTTATCAAAAATAGAGAATTATTATGCCCTGCGACTGTTTGAAATTTATTCAATTTATAGGTTTTGCAGTTCCTTTTTTTCTGCCCAAAGAACACCGAGCTCTAAGCATTGCTGAAAAACGGCCTCATTCACCTTTTCGCACACCCATCTTAAGCCACCAACTTATCTTTTATTCTGATTTGTAACTGCGGTTTTTCGGGAATTTTTACATTCTCCACAAGATACTCAAATAACTCACCATGCTTAGAACCAAAAAAACGT
>JACRNF010000068.1 GCA_016219355.1 Chlamydiota bacterium
TTTGTCAAAGCCTCAGGATTCAACGATCGTAAGTGAGTTCATATTTCTAATATTGACTCACTTACGATCGTTGAATCCTGAGATCTTTTACTGAAGCCCAAAACTAATTTTTCAGATTGTTTGGGTATAAATTATTTTTTTATACAAAAAATGAAACGGGTTCCAAAGCTTTGATTTGGTTTCGGTTGTTTTGGCTGTGGCTAAAACCTCATCTTGATGAATTTTTTCAATTAATGATTTTGTAATAGCAAGTTCTTGTCCGTCTTTTGCAACTTCGTCCTTTTGAGCCTGTAATATATTTTTTGAAATTTCAATTAAATAATTTTGCACAATTAAGAAAACTTTAGCGGTTTTTAAAAACTGGGGATTCTTTGAGTCTATATTTTGAAGTTTACTGGCTAGAGAAACATAGCGATCTTCTAAATTGTTATGCTCTTTTCTTAAATTAGAAAGCTCGTCAAAATGTTTATTTTTTACTTTCACAATACTTTTAAGTTTTTGTATTTCTACTTTAAGAGCTTCCATTGAAGCAAAAAGAGGTTGTCCATTTTTTTGTAAAAAAGAAGAGAGATGCGAATATTCAGTTTTTAACCTTTGCAACTCTTCTTGTTTTTCTTGAAGAGTGGCGCTTTCTTTGCTTTGATAAAACTTAATACTAGTTGCAGCTTTATATAGCAGTTTTTTTGCAATAGATATAGTGGCTTCATTGGGATCATTTTGGGATAGCTCTATTATTTTTTGAAGGGCCTCATCTGAAATTTCTATCTCCGGAAATTCTTCACTTAAATAAGACCTCAAAGCTAACACAATTTCATTTCTGCTCAACTCTTGTATCTGCATCACATCAAAGCGGCTATTTAACTCAGGGTCGGTTTTAATGGTTTTTTCATAAGCTTCTTGGGTGGTAATACCAATAAAATGAATTTTACCACTATCCATTAAGGTTGGGAATTTGTTTGCAAGCGCAACGAAATCATTATCGGCTTTAAGATTTAATAATATATGGGCTTGATCAAAAACAATAATCACATCTTGCTTGCTCTCTTTGATATGATTTAATATGACCTCTAACCGAAAAAGATTATTTGCTCCTTGCTCAATAAGATAAGAGGTGTTGACCACGTAAAGCTCTTTTCCTTTTAAGCTGGGGATCTGTCCTTCATTTATTTCTCTTGCTAGGCCCTTAATGATCGTTGATTTACCTATGCCGACTGGGCCTATTAGCAGGGGAAATTGTGATGATCTATCCATTTTTCCAAGCGAGCGAACTATTTTGGCGATTTCTTCTTTTCGGCCGATTATGGGAGAAATTTTATTCTCTTTGGCCTCGGTGGTTAAATTGATATATTCGTAAGATAGGTTCTTGGGGGTAGAAGGGGCAATCTTGCCATATATTTTTGCAAGAGCAACTAATATTAAAAAGACTCCGCTAGTTCCAAGATATGGTACCCACCAAATAACCGATAAGTTGCTCAAATAATCGAAGAGAAATTTAAAAATAATAGCCGGTATTAACACAACTAGATAAAGTGTTTTTAGCTTATCTTGCGCGTCTTGACGGGTTTGAGGTGTTGGTGAGTCGGTTTCAAAGTCGCTGGATTTTTTTAAAGTGTCCCATAGACTATTTAAGATATTAGATATTTTGGCTAAAATAGAGCTTTTCTTTGCCATCGAATCTTGATTGTTTTTATCCGTAGGAGTTTGGGTAAATTCGGCAACTTTTGCTGCATATTTTTTTACCGACTCCAAATCTTTTATCAGATCTTTTGACTCTTTGTTTTTTAAAAAAATGAGCGATTGAATTTGAGAAAACGATAAAAGATCTAGCAAACAATCTAAGATCGAAGGATCTTTTGTAAGAAGCTGTTTTTGCAAAGTTTTAAAAACGAGCTTATCCAAGCTAGCATTGTCAAGGGAGGAGAGTAATGTTTTCAAATGCTTAAATGTGTTTTTATAACAAAACCGATCTTTATTTTTTGCAATATCTTGGATTAATTGGGCCAAAGAGTCGAACTCTTCTTCAGTAAAATGGCCAATTTTGGCTTCTATGTTGGATAATTTAACTTTTAAGGGATTGGAAAAAAACCAAACATTTGAAATTTTTTGCCAAAGAGTTGTTTGGTTATTATCTTGTATATTTTCTTTAGCCTTAAATTGGCTTAAGCAAGGAGATGTATTAGTTATACCGGAAATTGGCGTCATAAATAAAAACTTTAAAAAACTAATATATAATAACCATAAAATGTAATTTTAGCAAGTAAAAATCAATTAAGTTTATAAAATTATTTTGCGCCCATCTGATAGACGGTATTTTGGACAACATTAAGCCATGCTATAGCTTCTTTGGAGAGCTGTTGCATTATAAAATACCAAGCAGCGGCAAGCAGGGCTAAGCCAACCCAAGATTTTAATGAAATACCTAAAAAAACTATTTGAACTTGTGGCGCTAACCTGTTGGCGATACCTAAAAACATTTCAGCCATAAGGGTTCCAATCAGGGTTGGAGCCGCTAGCTGAATTGACATGCTAAGGACATAATTTAGAAGTCCAAGAATAGTGTGCCAAATTGGCATACTAGTAGTAAAAAATATTGGATTAAAAAATTCATTTACTGGAACTAGCTCAAAAGATTTGGCCAATGCATCTAAAAAAATGAAAGGGCCGCCAATAAAAAAAAAGCTTGTTATCAGTACATAGTTATACAGAAGTCCAATCGGACCGGTTTGAGAGGTTGTAGTTGGGTCGGTTACTTGAAGAGCTTGCGCTCCTCTCATATAGTCAGTTAAACTACCGGATCCTTGCGCCACATAAAATGGGATTGCTGCTAAAAAACCTAAAATAAATCCAATCAAGATTTCTTTAAAAAAATAGCCTACGTAATGAATATCAAAAGGGATCTCTTTGTGAACGGAAAAAACGAGCTGTGGCATCAAGATGGCGATCAGTGCTAAGCTGAACATGATCTTAACAGGTATCGGGAGATTTTTAGAGCCAAAAAAAGGGGCGACCACAATTATGGGAATAATTCTAGCCATTCCTAAAAATAGGAGGCTAATGAGGGAACTTGGCGATATGTCCGGAAGGGATAAAAGTAAGGAAAGATAACTATCGGTTGATGATAAAGAGCTGTCCATTATCCGTTCCATGCCGGCAGATTGGAAAATATAGTTTGGGCAAAATTAAGTATTTGTCCGCCAAGCCATCCTCCCATCATCATAAGGGTTATAATTACGGCAAATAATTTTACAGTGAAAGATAAAGTTTGTTCTTGAATTTGCGTCGCGGCCTGAAAAATGGCAACCAAAAGACCTAAAATCATGCTGATCAGAATGGGAGGCCCAGATAAAATCATGATGAGGATAAGGGCTTGGTAGCTTAACTGATAGATTTCATTTTGAAACATGTTTGTCCCTTATTTAAAGGTTAGTACTAGCCCTTGCAATAAGACTGTCCATCCGTCGATCATAACCAAAAGCAGAAGTTTAATAGGTAGCGCTATTGTTAATGGAGAAAGCATCATCATTCCCATGGCAAGCAAAATATTGGATACAACAAGGTCGATTACAAAAAATGGGAGGTAAATTAGCACTCCAATCTCAAATGCGGCCTTAAGCTGCGAAGTTATAAAAGAGGGGATGAGCACAATAAAATCATTGATTTTTAAAGAGGATCTGTAGGGTTCTGGAAATACTCTATAAGCCAATTGATAAAAACTGGTCATATGTTTGGCTGCGCAATTTCTTTGCAGAAAAGCTCTTAAAGGTTCTTTGGACTTATCTACCACATTTAAAATATAGGCGGCCGATTCTGAGGATAACATTTCTTTAGGAGAGGGGGCGTTGATAGCTTCTTGTCCGGCATTATACATGGCTATTCCGGTTGGGAACATAACATATACAGTCATGAGAAGTGCAATGCCATTTAAAACTTGGTTCGGAGGCGTTTGCTGGACCCCAAGAGCGTTTCTAAGAAGCGATAAGACTACTACAATTTTTACAAAAGAAGTTAAAAGCATTATAGCAAAGGGAAGGAGGGCAAGACCGGCTAGAACTGCCATCCTCGATACTAGCGAAGGAGGTGTAGTTTCTGGAGCTTCTGCAAATAAGGTATTTGCACAAATTAAAATGGGTATTAAAAAGAGAAAAAAATAATTTTTAAATTTGCTCAATTTCTTTTCCTACTTTTTCATAAAAGATTCAAAAGCTGATTCAATGGCCCGCCATTGATTTTCAAGTTGGGCATTAATAATGCCCCCTTCAGTTTCAATAATGCATCCACCCGGTTCAATATCAGACCTTTCAATCATTGAAAAACTGCTTACTTGTTGTAATATTTCTTTAATTTTTGGTTTTTCGTTTTCAAGGATATCCAAATCCGATTTGTTTACATAGATTTTAATTTTGTGATGCTGAGAAACAGGTTTTAGTGCCTGTTTTACAATATCCACAATTACTTCCGGATGAAGCTTTAATTCTTCGGAAACTATTTTTTTGGCCGCTTTTAAAGCTAAAGTTAAAATCTTATCTTTATATTCCGATTCAATTTTTTTTATGGTTTCATCTAATTTTAAAATATGGAGGTTTAGTTTCTCTAACCCTTCTTGAAAACCCTCTTTTTGCGCCGCTTCTTTTAATAATTTACACTCTTCCTCAACTTTGTATTTATAAATTTCCAAATCTTCGGTCACTTTTTTAAGAACATCGGAAGCTTCTAAAATGGTTGTAAAATCTTCTTCAGGGATAATTTTTTCTCCCGGCTTTAAACGGATTTCTTCTTCTTTAGAAAGTAGTGAAAAAAGTGTCATAATTTTGCTATAATATTTTTAAAGTTTCTAAAATTTCATTGGCAACGGCAGCAGACGCATGCTTAATTTTTTCTTTTTTGCAGAGTTTGAACAAGATGTTGCCACGGCCGATATCCAAATAATGGCATAAATACCATATCAGATCAAGCGACTCGCCGCTTAAAGCAATGCTGAGGCGCAAAATTCCCCCTTTATGCAAGGTAGATTTAAAAAATGTTTGGTCTTCAGCCATTTTTTCTAAATTAAATTTACTAAAATGAATTTGCGTATGAGATAATTTTATCTTTTTTAAATAACTTTTTTCAGATTCTGACAAATAGCTATTGATCTTGTTTAACAATTTGGTGTCGACTATTTTTTTTAACGAAAAAGCTAGCTCGTATAAAGATAACAGATCAATTAGTTTTACAATTTGCTGTTTGGTAAGTTTTAACAACTGATTTAATTTTGAAGGTGGAAGAAATTCTAGTGGAAGAAGAGTTGCTTGTTTATCGATCAAAGAACTTAATAAAAAATCTTTAAAAAATTCTTTGGCTAAAGGTGTTAAAGAAACATCCGTTTGGATTTTTAAAACTTTTTTTAAGGAAGCGGCAGTTTTCGGGTTTAGAACTTTTAATAACAAAGCGCTTTCTTTAGGGGAATAAAGATTAAAAAGGGGAATAAACCACGAATAATGTACCGAATCAATAAGCCCATTTTGGAAAATTTTTTTAGAATCGATCTCAAACGAGGGACTCTCTACATCATCAATGGCCTTTTGCATTTGAGGGCTTAAGCATTCGAGCAATTTTTTTTTCTCATCTTGAGAAACTTTACTTAAGAAGCCTTTCAAGATGAAAGAAACGTTTTTTTCCATTCACAAACACCGTTATTTTTGCTGTGATTTTTTTATCAACGCCGCTCTTTCTTTTTGAATGTAAGGATAAAACTTATATATGAGCCAACCGATAAGAGCTCCAAATCCTAAAATTAAAAAGATCATGAGTGAAAAAATTGTGCGGAATCTAGAGGCAGATTGCTTGTTCATAACAATAGACCAAATGCTCACCTGATCTTTTCCTTTTTCTTTAGCCCCCACCATTGAAGAGTCCATCCTTAAGGAAATGTCAGCAAATCGTGCTTTATCGCTGATCACAGAAACATCTTCATAACTAATCCCTTCAATGCTGCCGGCAACGAGCCTTTTGATTTTACTTTCTAAGTGTTGGTTGGGATCGTCGAGTATTCCTTGGTGCTTCACATACACGGCCGCTTTGATTTTAGGTGCAGCGGTTCCGGGTAAAAGAGCGGCTGCGGTAGCTGAAGGAAATGATATTTTTACATCGGCATCTAAAATCCCGTCAATTTTTAAAATGGTATTTTTAAGTTCTTCTTCAACGCCTGCTTGATATCGAATGGTCTCTTCTTTATCGGAAGTCATTAGCCCTTGTTTTGCAAAGAGTGTTAAAAGATTAGTTCCTGCCCTTCTTGGGAGCCCATTTTGATTTAAAATGGACATAGCATCTACCGCTTTAGACTCTTCAACGGTAATATTCCAAAGATTGGTTGGTCCGCCTCCTGCGGCAGCTTCCCCTTCGGCTTGAATTTTATCGCTTTTTATTCCCTTGGAAGCTAAGAAAACAATGATTTCATTGGCATCTCGCTCATCAACGTTATTGACAATGAAGCGATTAGTTTCGCAGCTTGCCAAAAATAAAAGGGCTGCAATAGATAAAATAATTTTTTTTAGCATAAGGATAACTCTATTTCCACGGTCCTAATATCTTTATAACATCTTTAGATACTTTCCATGAATCATTTTTTTGCTTTTTTTATTTGAAAATGCTTCATGATGCCATCAAAGATTTCTTTTGGAGTGATTTGTGCAAGGCAAAAAGGGATTTTACATTTTCTTTTTAAACAGGGAGTGCAAGTGGGTTTTCTATCGATGACCAAAGTACTTAAAATTTGAAAGGGGCCGCTTAGTTCTTTATTAGTTGGGGCAAAAATAGCGACAGTGTTGGTATTTAAAGAAGAGGCAAGATGCATTGGGCCGGTATCGTTGGTGATCAAAAGATCGATTTTCTCTAAAAGGGCGGCAAATTCTCTTAAGCCCCATCCCAATATTTGCATTGATCCGGGGATTTTATCTTTAATTTCTTGCACTAAAGGATCTTCTTTTAAAGAGCCGCTGATCAGGATTTGGCCGTTATAAAAATTTTTTAAAAGATTGCCAAGTTCTATAAAATTATTTTTAGGCCAGCATTTATACGGATCATTGGCCCCGGGATGAATTAGAATTAAAGGTTGATTGCCAAAATTTTGATTTTTTAATAAGTTAGCTACAAAGTCCCTTTCGAGAGAAGTGAGATAAAACTCTATTTTATAATTTTTGCACTTAACATCGATTTTTTCTGCCAGTAAGCTTCTTTTTTTAATTTCATGAATGTTTTCATCTTTAATTTTTTCTGTTAAAAGAAACTCCAGCCCTTTATGCCCTTTTTCAAACCCGATGATTTTTTCTGCATTGATTAAAGAGCAAAGCGGCAAGGTTAGCCTCTGCGATGTATGAAAGAGCAAAACGGTCTCTATTTTTAATTTTCTGAGTGTTTTTAAAAGAGGGAAAAACTGCTTTAAAAAAGGCTTTTTTAAAATTAAAGTTTCATCGATATAGGGGTTGTTTTTTAAGATTTGAGAGCCAATAGGGCTTGTTAATATAGCTAAAAAAGAATTTGGATATTTTTCTTTTATTGATTTGATTGTTGGGGTGGCCCAAAGGGTATCTCCCATTGCGGTAGTGGAAACAACTAGAATTTTAGGTTTTTGAGGGTTGAAATGATTGATTTTTTGCCTTAGGTTTAAAAGCCGTATAAAGGTTTTAATGATTTGATTTTTAAACTTAGAGCTAATCGACATTTAAAAGTCCTGCAGGTGCATTGGTTAGCATATGGTTGCTAACGCAATTTTTTTCTTCGATAATGTTTAGAATTGAGCGGACCCAATCTAAATTAAGGCCAAGTGAAGAAGTTTTGAAACTGTTTATTCCTTGGCTTTTTAAAACCTTGCATAAATTATCTTCGATTTCACTAGTGGTTTTAGAAAATTCTAAGCAAGAAGAGATGGGTACGAGCAGGGCATTTTTTCTATCTTTAGCAAAGGTTTTGATGTTTTTACAGATGTCCAAAAGGTTGTTATTGTCCTTTTCAAAGTAAAAGTTATAAAAACCCAATTTACCTAAAGCATAAGGAAATGCTTTAAGTATTGCTTTGGCCGAGGTTTGGCACTCTGATTCGTAAAAATCTCCATTTTGCAAAAAATGATTGGGTATCCCATGGGCGGCAAAAATTAAAAATATGTCTCTTTCTTGCAAGTTGTTTTTTTTTAAAAGATCCGAAATTAATTTTTGTTGAAGAGAGACAAAAGAGTTATGAGAGCCGTAAGATTTGGTCCAAAAAAACTTATTTACCAGACTTTGATCTAGAGTTTTTGAAAAAAATTGGGCGATTAAGCCTGAAGTTGCGTAGCTAAATTGAGGGAAAATCGGGAAAATATACCATTCATCGGCTGATTCTTTTTCTAACTTTTCCAAAAAATCCAAATCCTTCTTTAAAAATTTCAAGTCCTAAGCGAAAATCATATCTTTCTGCAAATCTTTTTGCTGCAACCAAGTTAAATAAAATTGCCTCAAGTTCATGAAAAACCTGCTGTTTTGAAGTAATGTACTTAAAATATAGTCGTAGATTAAAAGTTTGAAGGTTTGGAAATAAATTTTCAAATAAAATCAAATCTTATATGATAAACTAAGTTAGTAAACAAAGAAGGTTTAAGTGGCAAAGGTATTTGGCGTTTTTCTTTTATTGACCCTTTTTTTATGCGGATGTTCTTCAAAAAAAGAGACTTACGTTATTGGGATCGATAAAAGTTTTTATGGTTTAGAGGCCCAAGGCCAGCAAAAACATCTTTATGGATTTATTGAAGAGCTTCTTAGCGAAATAGCCTCTGAGATGAAAGTTGAGTTTAATTTAACCTTTGCTAATTGGGACTCTATAATGTTTGATCTTGAAAAAGGAAAATACCAAGCGGTTTTTTCAAGCATGGTTCCTCATAATTTTACTGAGTCTAGGTATGATTTTTCGAAAAACTTTTTTCCAACCGGCCCGGTGTTAATTATTCCTCTTTCAGATAAGAATATTGCTTTAGAGAAAATTAAAAATAAGCATGCCGGGGTGATTACCGGTTCTAATTCTATATTGATTTTGCAAAAGTATCCTGATATAACACCTCAAAGCTTTGATTCGATACCAGCGCTTTTAGATGGGGTTGTAATGGGAGATGTTGATCTTGCTTTATTGGATATAACTTTAGCCTATCCTTATATTAAAGACATTTATAGTGAGAGTTTAAAAATTGGTTCTTCTCCTCTTAATGATGAGGGGCTAAGGTTAATTTCAATGAAAGACCAGCAAAAAAAGTTAATGACCGTTTTTGATAAAGGGCTAAAAGCTTTAGAAAAAAACAAAAAGCTTAAGGCTATCGAAGAAAAATGGGGCTTTTTTCCAAAATCTTAATTGATTAAGTTTACAAGGTTGTTATAATCATCGACGCTGCACTTTTTAGTAAAAAGGAATTATATTTCGGGTATCATAAAAGTGAAAACTGCCATCAGTGCTGGCAGAAATTAGCAGTTTCAAAAATAGATCCACGACTCGTTGGTAGGAAGACCTCTTCTCTTTTTTGAATCGCTCACAGCTACGCTCATTTTCTGTTTGAATTTTTTAACAAACTGGATATATTCTCTTCCCAACTAGGAGAAAAATATGACTTTTGGATCAGCAATTCCCGCTTAAATATACCCAAGGAACTTCAAAAGTTGGTTGAGGGCGCTTTAATTGCCCTGAATTTATCTCTTACTCGACTCCTAAAGGTCTTACCAAGAGGAGATTCTGGAGTTAGCCTCTGTAGAGCAGAGAAAAAACCCATGATGGCCA
>JACRNF010000070.1 GCA_016219355.1 Chlamydiota bacterium
GCAGGAAGTTGTGGTGGAGCTCCTTTGGAAATTATTAAGCAATATATTCAACAACAACAATTTTTTGAAGAAGCCTGAATATCAGGCGCCATTGTATCCCGTCCATAAATGGACAGGTTTTAATGACGTCACTTGATAAATCGAGTTTAATAACCTCAGTTTTGGGTTTCTTCCCTCTGAAGCTGCTAAGATTTTTGATGAGTTTGATTTCCTTTTTTCGAGGAAAATAGCCAAAGGCTCTATTTTCGAGAAAAAAAGTAATCAAAATTGCAAAAAGATTGCTGATTCTGAGTGGATTAAACCCAAAACTGAGGTTAATAACCTTTACGACACGATTTATGACATTCTTTTAAGCAGCATGAAATCCTTGGTTTACAAAATGTATATTTTTGTCCATAATGTAAACTATAAAAGAAAGATATAAACAGGGGTCTTTGTCCATGAGCAACTTAAGCACTCGGCTTCAACAGGCAAGAAAAGCGGCCGGATTGAGCTTACGCGCTCTTGCCAATCTTGTATCGTTAAGCCATGCTGCTATCAAAAAATATGAAGATGGAGAGGTCTATCCTTCTTCCGATATGCTTTTGAAGATAGCAAAAGCTCTTAAAGTTCGGGTTGATTTCTTTTTTCGTCCAATCAAAGTGTCTCTTAAGAATGTAAAGTTTCGAAAACGACGAAAGCTTAGCTGGAAAGCTGAAGAAGCAATCAAGTTTGATGTGATAGGTCAAATTGAGCGACGGCTTGAATTAGAAAATCTTTATCCTTCCCCTCCAATAGCTCCATTTGAATTGCCAAATTCTTTTCCACAGCAACTTAACAATTTGGAAGAAATTGAGTCACTTTCTGAAAAGCTTCGCGAGCATTGGAAATTAGGACTCGCTCCTATTCATGATCTGATTGACGCTTTAGAAAGTCATGGGATAAGAGTTTTTAGCGTAGACTCTTCTGAAGAATATTTTGATGGTCTTTCTACTATAATCAATGAACAGCCGATTATAGTCATTTGTTCAAGATGGCCTGGAGATCGACAACGGTTCAATTTGATTCATGAACTTGCCCATTATATTTTTAACAATCGTCTTTCTTCTGAACTAGAAGAAGAACAAGCTTGTAATCGATTTGCAGGAGCTTTTTTATTTCCTAAGGAAGCTGTTTTTCAAGCAATGGGCAAAGAGCGCCGTGCTATTGAATGGCAAGAGCTGATCTTTCTAAAGGAACAATTTCAATTGAGCATGGGAGCGATTTGCTATCGCCTTAAAGATTTGAAAATCATTCAAGATTCTTACTACAAAAGTCTCATGATTCAATTTAGGCAGAAAGGATGGCACCGTAAAGAACCTGGGGTAGCTATTCCTTCGGAGAAAGCTCATACTTTCAACCAAATGCTATTTCATGCGCTTGGGGAAGAATTAATTGGAGAATCAAAAGCAGCAGAACTGCTATGCTGTTCTCTAAATCAATTAAAAGCTTTTCGTCAGGTGCAAAAACCACATGCTTTTACTCATCAGAGTTGCTAACATTCTTATTGATATTGAAGAAAGAACTTTTTGTAATAAAAGTGCCTAAAATATATACCTTTTTGATCATATTTTTTGTTCCAGATGCAACTTTTTATGCATAACAGGATCAAAGAGTCCGAGACTCAGTTAACAGAATGATTAAAAAAAAGACTTTTATTTACAGAAAAATTATGTCATAAAAACGTCTTGCTATTAGCATGAGACTTGAAACACTTATATTCATAATATCCAATAAGTTGTAATTGGGAAACAGCTGTTTCCCAATTACAACTATTCTTCTTTTTTTAAATCTTTTTTTCCAAATTCAGCCTCAATTTCTTCTACAGTTGGTAAAATTTCTTTTAACTCTTTAGACAAGGATTCAACAAGGCTCACTTCATAACCGGCCACTCCAATCGGCTTATTGAAATCTCTCAGAGCATATTCTACAGTAAAATTTTGCTTCGTTTTACAGAAAATCATCCCTATTGTTGGTTTGTCTTCTGATTGACGAAGATGGTCATCGACAGCGGACATATAGAAATTTAATTGACTAATGTCCTTTGGATCGAACTCTCTTGCTTTCATTTCGATGACTATATATCTCCTCAATTTGAGGTGATAGAACAATAAATCAACGAAATATTCTCGTTCATCAACGACCAAATTAACCTGACGCCCAACAAAGGCAAATCCTTGACCAAGCTCTAAAAGAAATTTCTGAATATGATCAATTAAGCCTTGCTCTAACTCTTTTTCTCTATAATTTTTTTCTAGTTCAACAAACGCCAGATTATAAGGATCTTTCATCATTTGGATTGCTAAATCCGAATGTGGTTTGGGAAGGGTTTCTTTAAAATTTGTAATAGCCCTCCCTTGACGACTATATAAATCAGACTCGATCCAAGTGGATAGCGTACTGCGGCTCCAGCCATTTCCAACACTTTGTTGAGCATACCACAGACGTTTTTCTTTATTTTGAAGCTTTTGCATGATGATGACATTATGCCCCCATGGAATTAGGGAAACAGCTGTTTCCCTAATTCCTTCAGGATAACTATCAGCGAATTGACGCATAAACTTCAAATTTCTATGCGAGAAACAAGAAATGCCCGGAAAGGAAGCGCTTAAATCAATTGCGATCTTCTCAATAGTTTTGGATCCCCACAATTCTAAGGATGTCTTTTCGGAAAGCATCTTACCGATTCGCCAATAGAGCCCTATTAATTCCTTTGTAATGGACATAGCCGCTCGCAACTGCGAATCCTGAATATCCTGCTTGACGTGTTCTAAAAATTTGGAATAACTATTTGAATCAACTATTTCATCCTATTGACGGCATGGAGACCCCATCCTTTAGGATGGGGAGGAAATGCCGCTCCCATTTTGGTGCAGGTTCGTTGTGATACATATAACCATCCATGCGGTGGAGGAGTTTACAATACTTTGCACTAATTCCCTGTATAGTAATGTAAGAGGTCTTAATATTAAAATTTCCTGAAGAACGAATCGCGACTCGTCCCTTATAAGTCCCTGCTTTTTTTCCTGATAACACTTTAGCAAAGACCAAGTCTCCTGTTTGAAACCCCAAAACACGTTTTTTATCTTTTGGTTTTGTTCGTGGAAAACCATAACGGTCCATTCTGCATTGTTGGCGAGATCCTCTTCCCATTGCTGTGATCTGTAATGGTGAAAAATTAGGATGGATTTTTACACAAGCTCCGGAATTGCCAATACAGGCTGCATCAATGAAATGATCTTTTGGGTAGTTCTGTTTAACGCGATTGAATTTTGTCAGCCCTCCACTCCAAGTCGATACAGTAAATCC
>JACRNF010000071.1 GCA_016219355.1 Chlamydiota bacterium
GCCTATTATATTTTGAATATTTTTAAATTTAACAATATTTTCAATGAACCCCTCATTTAAGCCGGTTATTGTCCAAACACTAAAATTATCAGGGCCAATTAAAAAATTAGCCCCCCATCCCCCATCTAAAGAACCGGTTAAAGAACCTTTGCCTACAAATTTAAAAGTATTATTTTGATCCCCTCCAATAATTACACCAAAATTATAAAAATTGATCCCCCCTATTTTTCCTTGGTTGGGGCCATTAATTTCCCAAGCGCTTGACTCTTCCGGGCCAATTAAAGTATTGTTGAAATTTTCCGGAGCATAAATTTGTGCAACATTAGAAATTTTATGCAAATCTATAGACATATCTTTTAGTACTTTAGAACAATCGATAATGCCAAAATTTCCCCCATCGATAACTCCGTCAGCATACCCATTATTTTCAAAAATGAAACTATTTTTAGAGTTTCCTCCGATCAGATTTTGAATATTTTTAAATTTGGCAACATTTTTAATTTCTCCAACATTTATATCGCTTAAAACCCAAGTTGAGTCAATATTGGGCCCTTGAATGGTATTGGTTCCATTCCCCCCTTGGATCATCCCATCGATACGGCCAGTGGGTCCAAATTTATAAACATCGTTATGATATAAAGAGCCCGATAAATTTTGGATGTCAAAAAATTCAATATCATCGTTAAGGGTCCCATGATTTGATGAAACAATGTAAAAAACATTATTATCATCTTTTGCAATCAAGGTATTGATACCTTTATTTCCTTTAATTTGCCCTTTTATTTTGCAATCAATCAAAAAGGTATCATTAAAATCGCCACCTTCAATATTTACATTTGATGCGACTATATCATTTTTTAATACCAATCTTCCGTTACCTTGCAGACCAATATAAATATTCACATTTTCTTTTGCAGAAATTTTCCCATAGCCATAAATGCTATCAGTCCCTTTTAAATCTAAGCTGCGGCCTGAGGAAATTAAACTATCGGAGGAACAAAAAATACCGGAGCCAAAACCTTTACCTTCAATAACAATATCTCCACCAAAGTCCGACTTGATACTCGCATTGCCAATGTAGACTCCGCTAGATGTTTTAGCTTCTGCCCTTCCCTGAATTGTTATTGAACCGGTTTTAGTCGCAATTAAAGCTCCATTATCTAAAAAAACGGCATGATTAAGATCTTTGGTAGAAGAGTTTAAGCCGGATAAACAAATATTGCCATCTATCGAGGTTATTTGGCCTTGATCTAAGAATATGCCAAAATTATTATTTTCAGCTTTGGCAACAGAGCCGTCTAACTTAATTTTTGCAGCATTTGCCCCTCGGCCTGTGGAACTAATAGCCCCCGCAAGGTAAATCCCATAATTCTTGGCTTTCAGATTACCACCAGAGCCTTGTAAGTAGATCGTTCCTTGATTAGAAGAGATCAAAGCGTTTTTTTGAATCGTAATGCCCGAAAAATTTCCGTTTGTTCCGGTCGTGACAAACTCTATAGCCGAAAAATCGCCTTCCCCTTGGCTTAAAACTTGAGCGTTAGATTCCATCAAAATATCTTTTTTGGATTCTAAAGTAAAGGTTGTTGCACTTTGCCAAATAATATTTGCATCACCTGCAATTTTAACCGAATTATTTTCCGAGCCGCAAATATGGACATTTCCTAAATTAAGCTCGTTTGAAATAAAATTATCATTTAAAACATTAGCTTGGGGAGTATGTTGAATAAGCGGAGAAGGGCATGCAATATAAAGATTTCCATAGTTTTGATTTAAAGCTAAATTTATCAATCCGTTTAGCTCAAAATTTTCAGCTATATATATGGATATCGATCCGATTTTTGCATCTGCCGATACATTTTGAGCTAGAATCTCGCCATCTAATATAAAATCTTTAGCTGCAAGTAAAATTGTCCCGCCGTCATTGGCAATAATTTTAGTGTTTTTCCCAATATCTATGCTTTCTGCATTTTGCATCTCTCCAGCAACAATCCCTTTGCCAAGAAATATCGTTCCTTGCCCTAAAGAGGATTCTAATGCGGCTGACGACTCGAGCGCAATATTATCGGCAGAAACGATAATATTTTGCCCTTTGCAGCTACCATGTACTGTGACTTGTCCAACTTCGGCCGTTAAAATAATTTTCCCGTCTTGGCAAGTGGCAGTATTAGCATCAATGATCCCATCTTGATTTACCGCTAGTGAATAAATATTATTTCCGGAGGCTCTTAATTCAACTTGAGCCGCTTTAATAACCCCTTCATTGCTAACTTGCGAAGGACTATTTTTGATAAAGATCTTGGTATCGACATCATCGGTTAATAATACATCGTTTGCCCCAATTAAATAACACCCATTTTCCTTACAATTTAAGGACCCTTGATTATCTACATTGCTCGCTATGATGAAAATATTTCCGACGGCATTAATCTCCCCTTGATTGACAATCTGATTAATCGAATCGCCGCTAAATTGCAGCTCTTGGCCATGTAAAAAATTATCGTCTAAAATATTTAGAGTTGTCCCAATAAATGAATGAGCATCGATTTTGCCGTTTTTTCATATTACAATGCCATTTTGGTTTATCAGATATACTTTTCCATTTGCAACTATCGATCCAAAAATATTGGAAATATTACAAGAGACTACCCGGTTTAAAACTGCAGAAGAAGAACTTGGCTGAATAAAATTCGCTAATTCATTTTCATTGATGGAAAAATCTTGCCAATTGATGATTGCCCGATCAGAATTTTGGATAACTTGCAGCTGATTTCCATTTCTTTGAATCGACACATCTCCGGAAATGATCATTTCGCCCGTAGGACTTGCAAAACAGGTCTGATATAAACAAATTAAAATGAGTGTTTTTAAGTAATTCATTTTCCCTCTAAAACGATCCTATAACGCTTAAATGCGCCCTTGAATGAATATTATTTTGATATGCGACCCTATGTTTTACTTCAATGAGTTGTTTTCCATAATCTAACGAAACCGTGAGATTGTCATTTAGGTTGTATCTCAGTCCCGGACCAATTGATAACAGCCTGGCAGTATTGGCATCTACCACACTACGATCGACATTTTTAGCAAATCCATAGTCCACAAATGCTAAAAATTGCAACTGGTTATTGAATTTTTTTCTTTTGAAACTTAAGGAAGGAAACCGAAGCTCGTTTTTAAAAAGTAAACCATCATCCGATAAAACCTCATCTTCCCTATATCCTCTCACTGTTTGATAGCCTCCTAAAGGAAATTCTTCCGACGGCAGCAAATGGCCTGAGGATACCTGAGCTAAAAAATTCAACGTCCAAGAAAACCCTTTGAAAAGTTTTGTGATCCTTTCAAAATTTACTTGTCCATAAACATAGTTTGGCTCGGCTCCCGGTCTTTCAATAAAAAAGGATTTAGCAGTATTGTCGGATGTCATATGGCCGGGGCTTATATAAAATAGAGCTTCAAAACTTGAAGTTCCCAAATTATCATCATGGGTAGCTTGATACCTCAGCAAAAACTGCGATATATCAATATGGGTAAAATAGAGCTGATTACCGTCATATTCTAGAAAATTATTTGTGTTTTTAAAGTCATATCCGATAACTAAATCATGGCTGACTTTATTGGTCATCGGAAGATTAATTTCATACCTTCCTCCCAAATACCACCCTTTGCCCTCAACATTTGCAATCATTGGAACCTTTGTAGTAGTATGGGAAAAATCGGCATAAAGTTTTAAAATACATCTGATCGGAAGAGGGATAATATAATTGCCGGTAACGGCCCAAAATTGATTTGCATTTGATGCCGAAGTAAACTGAAAATTCATCTGCTGGGATGACCAAAATAGATTTCCTAAATTTACCCCTCCAAATATTCTAGTATGGCCTCCAACTGTATAATCGTTATTTTGATATCCAAGATATGGCCTAAAAGGAACTTTATCCTGCACTGCTAAAATAATATTAGTCTCCCCGATCTTACTTCCCGGCTCATATACTAAATCAACTGCCCGAAAAGGATTATCATTCAGCCACTCTAAATCTTGAAGGATTTTATCGGTTTTTATCACTTCACCATTTTTAGTTTTAATTTCTTTAACAAATTGCTGAGAAGAAAAATATTTATTTCCGATAGCTTTAACATCTCCAAGTCTTGCTAAATTGATGCAAACATGAAGTCTCTTCTGTGAAATATCCTGTCCTGTCGGAACTCTAACCCCAACCAATGGGTACCCTTTTTCGCGATAATATTTAATTACCTGCTCTTTAATTTTTTTGATTTGATTTAAAGTGATGGGCTCATTTATAAAAACTGAAAATTGTTGAATAAATTCTTTTTCATCGGGCGCTTTGATATTATCAATAATAATACCTTCTGCCATACAATCGGGCTTACGGTATTCATTTTGAAAAATTAAAACTTTTAATTGATCAACCAAGACCGCGTCCTTATCTTTGATCGAAGATGAAGCCTCATCCCCTGCAAAAATAGCACCGCATAAGAATAAAAATAATAAAGATAATTTTTTTAACATTTACCTTAGCTTTAATCAGCAGCCCTTATTATGATAATAGCGGCAAAAAAAATTTTGTAAATTAAAAAATTGATTTTTTAACTCATTTTTTTTATAAATGCTCTTTATCTTAAGGGAAAATATGTTTAAAAAGATCTTAATTCCCCTTCTCATTATTGTTTCAATCGGATGTTATTTTTTTATCCCTAAAACCCCTAAAATGCCGATAGTTTACATAAGCGCAGGGGGCTTTGGACAATTGTTCGACAAAACCGGCCATGGTTTTTTTGATCTTCCGATCGTATTTAAAGATGACTTTGATATTAAACAAGTTAAGTCGTTAAACAAGCTCAAAGAATTTAAATATTTGATCATGTTTGATGTTTTTTTACATAGATTTGAAAAGATCAAAAATTATCCCAAAGAAAAATTAATTTTATTTTTATGGGAGCCCCCTTCTGTCATTGCTCATAACTATGATCCCAAATATCACGAACATTTTGCCAAAATCTTTACCTGGAATGACGAGCTTGTGGATAACAAAAGATATTTCAAATTGTATTATCCTGAGCTAAAGCCCATGATAGAAGCCACAGTACCATTTAATGATAAAAAGCTTCTTTGCTTACTATCTGCCAATAAAAAATCGAGCCATAAAGATGAACTTTATACCAAAAGAGAAGAAGCAATAAACTATTTTGAAGAAAAGGCTTTTGATGAATTTGATTTATATGGAAAATTTTGGGATAAAAAAACCCATAAAAGCTATAAAGGGGCCCCTGGTCCTTACGAGTGTTTAAAAAACTACAAATTTTGCATTTGCTATGAAAACATCCAAAACTTAAAAGGATACATCACAGAAAAAATCTTTCATGCCTTCCAAATGGGCTCTGTCCCCATTTATTTGGGAGCCTCAAACGTAACCGATTATATCCCTAAAAATTGCTTTATCGATAGAAGAGATTTTGCCTCAAATGAAGAGCTTTATTATTTTTTAAAAAGCATCACAGAAAAAGAGTATGAAGAGTATATTGCCAACATCAAAAGCTTTTTAACCAGCGAAAAAGCCAAACCTTTTTCTCCCGAAAATTTTGTTAAAACCATTAAACAGGCGCTAGATATGGAGCCGTTATGAAAAAATTATTCTTTTTTTTATTGCTCATCAACTTCTCATTATATGCTCAATCTAACAAAACATATGGTGATGTTACCGTTAGCGAGCTTGTCAGTGTTTATGATGGTGACACTTTTAAGGTTAACATTAAGAGCTATCCTCAGATTATTGGAGAAGGAGTATTGGTCAGAATTGCAAGGATAGATACTCCTGAGCTAAAAGATAAAAATCCCAAGATAAAAGAGATGGCAAAGTTAGCTAAAGAATATTGTAAAAACCAGCTTGAAAGCGCAAAAGAGATCAAACTGGTAAATATCAAAAGAGACAAATACTTTAGGATTCTTGCCGAAGTGTATGTTGATAATAAAAATCTTGCCGACATTATGTTAAAAAGTGGTCTTGCCAAGCCTTACGACGGCAAAAAAAAGATAGCTTGGCAATAATTTTCACTCAACATTTTGAAGTCTCGGGCATCTCAAAATTTACACAATTGCAGCATAACCGGCTCTAGATCGCGCGCACTCAGCTGACATAATTGATACGTTATTTATAGTTATTTTAACAAACTTTTGAGTCATTGATAAGGCAAGAGCTCCAAACGCAAGGCACACTATTCCCACTACAAGCAATGCCGAATCTTTGTTATTTCTAATGGAGACTGAATGGGAATGGACCACTCCTGAATATATATAATCACCACCAGAAAATAGCAAGACCGCTGTAGCTCTCAAACAGAGAGCGGCAGCACAAGAAGAGAAAGCGGACGACCAACAACTAATTGGATCAATACAATTTAAAAACGAAGGACATTTTTCAAATATTATCATAGGAAATGTTGAGTTTAAAAATTATTTTTAAACGGCGCCATAACCACTTCTAGATCGTGTAAGTTGAGCAAGCTGTGATGATGAAGCCGACAAACTTTTCCGAAAACAATTTAGACTACCAGCAAAGAAAATACCACCTAATACCAGTGACGCTATTCCAATACCAAGAGTTCCCTGAGATTTAGGATCTACAATGGAGACTAAACGGGAATTAAGTAGGGTGCATCCGTTTTAGAACGACAAGTAATTTCATAGAGTACTCTGCAAAAAATACCTTGTGTAAAATTATCTATTTTGCCAACTTATTAAAGTTTTAATTTGATAGATGGCAATTTTTGATAGCTTTGGCTGTTTTGTGA
>JACRNF010000072.1 GCA_016219355.1 Chlamydiota bacterium
AATCATCTGATAAAGAATAAAAAAAATGTTTTGAGGCCCGATCGGCGGCTAGCGGAATTTTTTCGTCTGGCCCCTTACATGTTAGCGAAGCGTTGGGGGCCAGACAAAAAATGAGCACAGCCGCCTAGTCGGAAAGTACAAAAAACAAGCAAAAAAGGAGAAATATTATTTAACTTTTGAGGTATTGTTAATGCAAATTTTATTCTAAAATAATATAAAATAATATTAGCTTAATTATTAAGATTGTGTTATAATCAGATTAAAAGTATGGAGAACAATTATGGCTAGTAAGGTGTTGTTTAATACAAATATTTTTAATAACTATGAAACACTTCAAGATTTTATGGAGGGTAAGAACCAAATTAAAACTATCAATGCCCAAACCGCAAGTGCTGCAGATGTTAAAACTTCTTTAGCTAAAAAAGTTGCTTTGATAGCGATATCGCCATTTTGTTTGATCGCGAGTCTGTTTTTTTATATTTGCTCTTTTCCTCTTTCGTTAGTTTTTGCTGATAATTTATCTACAAAATGCAAGGTTTTGAGTTTTTATTTTTTTCATTATGCCGCTTGTATTAAAACTATACCTTTGTTTGGCAAAAATTTACTTGTTCTTACAAATAACATGAATGCGTTATCAACATCAGATTTATATTTAACTAAAAAAATTGAGAGAAAATCGATTTCTAAAGATGAGCGGATGATAGAATTGATATATTCTAAACTGATTGAGAACTGGCGAGTAGATGAGGCAAACTTTAAGAACCTGTGCCAAGAAAATCCTCATTGGGATGCAAATAAAATTCGGGAAATGAGAACTGGATTTAATGAATTGTTTATGAGAAGATTTATTGATGAGTGCAGCGACATCAAATTTGTAAACTTTTCTGGCCTTCGCTTGGGAATGTCAGCTTGGTTTGCATTTCTTTATTTAAATTCCGATCAATCAAATCAGGATTCATTAAAACACATAGTAGCGGTTGCAAAGCAATTTGAGAATGGAGCTCCAAGAGAGGCGGGATTATTACAGAGTTTATTTGGGGTAGATGGTTCTGAAGATTCCTTTGCAAAATTGCTAAAATTGCAAAAAGGAGAAAGAATTCATAAAAATTTATCCGGCAAGGACTCTTTAGATTGTTTTAAATTTTTGAATAAAATGGAAAATGGTGTTTATTTTGTTTATTTAATTCCTCACAACGGACCTAGTGGTCAAGGAATGTGTTTTATTAAAGAAGGTGAGCATAAATATATTTTCGATCCTAATGTTGGACTTTTAAATATTGATGATGAAAAGACATTTCAAACCTTTTATAATTCTAATATCAGAAATTATCATGGGCTTATAATATCAAAATTAATGAAAGAAGCACCTTTAATTCAAGTACCTAAAAAACCAAGTGAAGCTCCCAAAGGTATTTTATTTAGGGCAGCTCACAAGATTTCTCATCTTTTTTCTAAAAAAGCAGCTTAAAATAGCGTTTAAAGGATTTCTTATGAACTGTATTAATTTTTAAAACTTAAAGACAAGCTAGAGCTCGACTTTTGGAAATTTTTTGATATAATTGATCCATCAATTAAAGAGAAAAATTATGTCTAGTCAGGTTTTATTTAATACTAATATTTTTAATAGCTATGAAAAATTTCAAAATTATATGTCAGGCAAGGATGAAATAAAAGCTATCCAAGCCCAAGATACATGCAAAGCAAATATTCAAGTTTCTTTAGCTAAAAAGATTGCTATGGTAATAAAAGCACCATTTAATTTGATCGCAGAGTTGTTTTTTTCTATTTGCTCTTTTTTTCTTAGTGTGGTTCAAGCTACAAATTTATCAGTTAGGTGCAAGATTTTGTCTGCATATTTTTCTAATGAAACCTTTCGCATTTCTATGATATTTTCTTTTGATAAAGATATACTTGTCCTTTCAAAAAACATGCTAGATCCATCAACATCTGATTTATATTTAACTAAAAAGTTAGAAAGAAAATTCATTTCAAAAGATGAGCGTCTTGCAAAATTGCTTAATTCTAACAAGATGGATGAATTGATAGAGGATATGCATGTGAAGTTCAAAAATTCTAATCAAAATGATCCATTTGTAAAAACAACTTTTGAAGAGTGTAATACAGAGTATGAAAAATTTAATAAAGATATAAAGGACATAGATTTCGGTCATATTAGCGGCCTATGCTTTGGCATGTCAGTTTGGTTTGCATATCTTTATTTAAATTCTGAACAATCAAGTCAAGACTGTTTAAAACATATTGTAGCGGTTGCAAAACAATTTGAAAATGGAGCTCCTAGACAGGCCGGCTTATTACAAAACTTTTTCTCCCGTTATGCGTATTTTAATAACATAAAAAAATTACTAAAATTACAAAGTGAAGAATCAATTATCAAAGATTTTGCTCAAAGTCACATATTTTTCAATAAAATGGAAAATGGGGTATATTTAATGTCATTTTATTATAATAATGATGTTGGCCATACTGTGTGTTTTATTAAAGAAGGTGAGCATAAATATATTTTCGATCCTAATGTTGGACTTTTAAATATTGATGATGAAAAGACATTTCAATCCTTTTATAATTTTTATAATTCTAAAAAATATCATAGGATTCAGATATCAAAATTAATGAAAGAAGCACCTTTAATTCAAGTACCTAAAAAACCAAGTGAAGTTCCTAAAGGTGTTTTCTTTAGGATAGTTCACAAGATTTCTTATCTTTTTTCTAAAAAAGCAGCTTAATATATGCATATCTTAAAAGATCTTTTGCAATCATCCCTTCTTGAATTAAAAAAAAATGAGATCCAAGATGCTAAATCCTCGCTAGATGAAATTTTTGCTTTTGTCTTAAATTGCAAAAAAGCAGATTTATACTTTATGCAAAACTTTAAGATAGATGATAAAAAAGCTAAAAAAATATCAAGTTTTATCAAAAGACGATCCAAGCATGAGCCTTTGGAATATATTTTAAAAAAAATGTGGTTTTACGACTCTGAGCTTTTCCTAACCAAAGATGTTTTAATACCCAGGCCTGAAACCGAGCTTTTAGTAGATATTATTTTAAAAGAAAATGATCTAAATAATAAAACTGTGTGGGATGTTTGCACAGGGTCTGGATGCATTGGGATCGCTATTAAGAAAAAAGTAGCTTCGGCCAAGGTCTTTTTATCCGATATTTCTAAAAAGGCATTGAATGTCGCCAAAAAAAACAGCTTACACAACGGAGCGGAAGTTTTTTTTAAAGTTGGAGACCTTTTAAACCCCTTTAAAGGGCAAAAGGCTGATCTGATCGTATGCAATCCTCCGTATGTAAGCGAAGAGGATTATGGGCTATTATCTAAAGAAATTACCGATTTTGAACCTAAGGGAGCCTTTGTTGCTAAAAATAATGGATTTGAATTTTATCAAAAAATATCTAAAAACATTGAAAAATATTTAAATCCCAAAGGAAGAATTTATTTTGAGATAGGTAAAGATCAAGCTGATGGTATAAAAAATATTTTTAATGATCCATTTTGGAGAGCTAAAAAAATTATTAAGGATCTGTCCGGCAAAAATCGCTTCTTTTTACTTGAAATTGAATAACTTTTTATATTATTCTATTTGGAGAAGTTTTTAGTATTTATATATGTTTGATGCATTAACCCAAAAATTACAAAGTCTTTTTTCCAATTTTGGCAAAGGGAAAACCCTTAGCGAAAATAATATTTCAGAAGCAGTGAACGAGGTTCGCTTAGCTTTGTTGGAAGCTGACGTAAACTATACTGTAGCAACCTCTTTTGTCCAAAGGGTTAAAGAAAAAGCTATTGGCGAAGGGATCGTAAAATCGGTTTCTCCGAAACAGCAGTTTGTCAAAATAGTCTATGATGAACTGGTGGCTTTAATGGGCCATAAAGAAGCTGTATTAGACTTAAAAGGCAAGCCCGCAGTTATAATGCTTTGCGGTCTTCAAGGATCAGGTAAAACTACTCACTGCGCTAAACTTGGGGTTTATTTAAATAAGCAAAAGAAAAAAACTTTATTGGCAGCTTGCGATTTGCAAAGGCCGGCTGCTGTAGAACAGTTAAAGAAATTAGCCTTGGACGGACAATTATCGATATTCCATATTGAAAATGAAAAAGATCCTAGAGTTGTTGCTAAACAGGCCTTGAAAAAAGCTATTGATGAAAATTTTGATGTCCTAGTGGTTGATACCGCCGGAAGATTGCATGTTGATGAAGATCTCATGGATGAGCTTAAAGATATCAAAAAGCTTATCAATCCTCATGAAGTATTATTTGTGGCAAGCGCTGCAACTGGTCAAGATGCGGTCAAGACCGCTTTAGAGTTTGATAAAAAAGTAAATATCACAGGCTCGATTTTAACCATGTTAGATGGCGATGCTAGAGCCGGCGCTGCTATTTCTATTAAAGAAGTTACTCAAAAACCTTTAAAATTTGAAGGGACCGGAGAAAAATTATCCGATTTACAGATTTTCAATCCTAATTCGATGGCCGATCGTATTTTAGGCATGGGAGATGTGATCAACCTAGTTAGAAAGGCCGAAGAAAATTTTTCTGAAGAAGAGAGTAAAAAACTTGAACAAAAATTAAAAAAAGCCACGTTTAATTTTGATGATTATCTAAAACAGATGTCGATGATCAAGAAAATGGGATCTATAAAAAGTCTCATGAAAATGATGCCTGGTATGTCATCGATGGGTGATTTGGATGTCCCTGAAGATCAATTTAAGAAAATGGAAGCGATAATATTATCGATGACCCTGCAAGAGAGAGAAGAAAAAGTTGAACTGGAAATAAGTAGAAGAAAACGGCTAGCTAATGGTAGCGGAACCTCAATAGAGGATGTTAACCGCTTGGTAAAAAGTTTTAAGCAGCTGAAACAATTTGTTAAAAATATGCCACAAGAAGGTATGAAAGGAACAATTCCGAACATGCATCAAATGAAAAAGAAGCCAGGAGGAAAGTTATGGCGCTTGTAATACGCTTTAGACAAGTAGGAAAGAATAATCGTCAGACATATCGTCTAGTAGTTGCTAACACTAGATCACCACGAGATGGAAAATATGTTGAGAAATTAGGTTGGTACAATCCATTTGCTGAGCCAGATAAATGTTTTTTTGTTGAAACTCAAAAAGTTGAGTATTGGATTGATAGGGGAGCTTTAGTATCAGAAAGAGTAAAATCAATGCTGAAAAAAGCGGCTCCGGAGATTGTTAAGAGCTTGAATGCCAAAAAAGAGAACAAGCTCAAAAAAGTTAGAGCCAAAATTAATAAAAACAAAGCAAAAACTACAGCAAAACCTGCTAAGAGCTCTGCTCCCAAGAAAAAATAATAGATAACTTTTGGAAAAATGATATATGTGGATTGATATATTGTCTTTGTTTCCCGAATATTTCAAAGGCCCTTTTGATGTTAGTATCTTAAAAAGGGCTATTGATGCCGGCTTAATAAATATCAGACATGTGGATATTCGTGAGTTTTCTAAAGATAAACATAAGAAAGTTGATGACCGTCCCTTTGGGGGAGGTCCGGGCATGGTCTTATCAGCCGAGCCGGTTGCAGATGCGATCAGAAGTGTAAAAAAAGAGGGTTCTCATGTTATTTATTTGAGTCCTCAAGGAAGAACGCTTACGGCCGAAAAATGCAAACAACTTGCTACTTATGAACATTTAGTGCTTCTTTGCGGCCATTACGAAGGAGTTGACCAAAGAGTTTTAGATAAAGAGGTCCATGAAGAGATTAGCATTGGCGATTATGTTTTGACCAATGGATGTATCCCCGCCATTGTGCTAGTTGATGCTTTAGCCCGCTTTATTCCGGAAGTTTTAGGCAATCCCCAAGCGGCCTTGGAAGATTCTTTTCAAGGGGGGATGTTTGAAGGGCCTCAATATACCAGGCCTGATGTATTTGAAGGAGTGGCAGTTCCTCAAGTATTAAAAGATGGCAATCATGCCGAAATTAATAAATTTAAAAGAGAAGAAGGGCTTAAAAAAATGAAAAAGGTCCGGCCCGACCTTTATTTTAAACATCTTCTCGAAACGAAACAAAATGCAGTTAAAAGTGCAAATCTTCATGAAAAATAAGGAGAAATAAAGTGAGCTCAAATCGATTGATCGAACAATATGAATCGAAATTTAAAAACCCAAAAGTACCTCAATTTAAAATTGGCGATACGGTTGATGTCCATGTTCGTATTTTAGAAGGGGACAAAGAAAGGACCCAAGTTTTTACCGGTGTGGTAATTGCTAAAAAAGGAAACGGCCCATCAGCAACATTTACCGTTTTTAGAAATGCTTATGGATGCACCATGGAAAGGGTTTTTTTAACCCATAGCCCAAGGCTAAGCAAAGTTGAAGTGGTCAGGTCCAATAAAGTTAGAAGAGCTAAACTCTATTATTTGACAAGTGCTACCGGCAAGTCTGCTAAATTAAAAGAACAATTTGGCGTTGAAGAAATAGCTCCTGAAGAAAATGCTTCTGTAAGCGCTCAATAATTTCTTCATGAAGACAAGAAAGGAAATTAAGTATTACGGCCTTCATAGCTCTTTAGAGCTATTTAATAGAAGGCCGGATGATATTATTCGGGTCTATGTTGAAGAATCTAAGCTTAAAAATATTTCTCATATCCTAAAGTGGTGTGCTCAAAATAAAAAAGCTTACCACATAGTATCAGATGATGAACTTAATAAGATCACAGAGTCGGTCCATCATGAAGGCATTTGTATTTTAGCTAAAGAAAAGGATCCCATTTCTTTAGAAACAATGCTAAATAATATCTCTTCAAAACCGATAGTTAATTTGCTTTACCTAGATGGGGTGCAAAATCCTCATAATATTGGCTCAATCATGAGAATATGCGCTCATTTTGGAGTTAATTATATTTTAGGCGACGAAAACAAGCTTCCTAATATGTGCGGCGCATCTTGCAGGATAGCTATCGGCGCTGCTGAAATGGTTAGTCTTGTTGCTCTAAAAGATCCTATTTTTGCGATCAAAAAACTCAAGGAAAACAAATTTTCTATAATAGCCACCTCTTCTCATAAAGGAGCGTCATTGTATAAACATAAATTTTCCAAAAAAAATCTCTTTGTTTTAGGTTCTGAATCAAGCGGTATCAGCCCTCAAATTTTAAAACAGCAGGATACTCTTTTACAAATACCCGGAACTCAAGAGGTCGAGAGTTTAAATGTATCGGTTGCAACTGCTTTATTTTTAGCAGAAGGCTATAGACAGCTGTATGAGAGAAATTAAAGACTCTTTTGCTTATCTTTCACCCATTGGTCTTGAGCATAAACTAGAATCAGAAATCGAGGTTTTAGAAAAATTTGATCGTCTTTATTTATCAAAAACAGAACCTAAAGATGTTTTTTGGGCTCAAAACATCTGGCTAGAGCCAAAAATTGTTAAAATTAGCTCTATTAATGAGGCAGCAAGATTTTTACGCTCTTTACAAAAGAATTGGGCCTTGTTTCCCTATAAATCTGTAAGACGCTCTATGCTTATTTCTGCAGAGCTTCCTAAAATTTTTAAACAGCCTATTATTTTTCCTACAATATTGCCTCCGATTGATTTAGGCTCTTTTACATTACTAGATGATGAGACGCTTCTTTTTTCTCAAAAGTGTTCCAGCAAATTTCCCAACGGAGAGGTGGTTTTTCAAGGGCAAAAAATCGGACCGCCTTCCCGCGCTTATTTAAAACTTTGGGAAGTTTTTACCATTTTGCAAACAATGCCAAAAAAAAATGATCGATGCTTAGAAGTTGGGGCCTCTCCCGGCAGCTGGAGCTATGTTCTTGCTAATTTAGGAGTAAATCTAACTTCTGTTGATAAAGCTCCATTAGAACTTGATTTAAAAAAATATCCCAATATCACCTTTTTAAAAAAAGATTTTTTTTCCATTACTCCTAAAGAAATGGGGAGACAAGATTGGATTTTTAGCGATGTGATCGTCTATCCTGAAAAACTCTTTGAGTGGCTCGAGCTTTGGAAAAATGATTGCGATAATTTTATTTGTACGCTGAAATTTCAAAAAGATGAGCATGATTTTATGATCAAAAATTTTGCAAAAATAGAAAACTCTTTTATTTATCATCTTTTTCATAATAAGCATGAGCTGACTTGGGTTAAGCTAAAAAATGTTCAAAGCTAATGAAAAATGCAACTATATTTGCAAAAATATTGAGCTATAAATCTTAAAAGTTTATACAATGAAAATTGTATAACTGGATTTATGGCAATGGCAAAGGTTGGGAAAAGAGAAATCAAACGGGTAAATAAGCTTTGGGAAATTGAACATGGCATTCAAGAAAAGGGATACGAGCTTATTGCCGGCATTGATGAATCGGGAAGGGGGCCTTTAGCTGGGCCTGTTGTGGCAGCCGCTTGCATTTTGCCGAAAGACTTTTTTATAAAAGGGATCGATGATTCAAAAGTATTGGATTTTGAGCAAAGAGAAGAGATTTTTCAAGAACTTACCAATAATCCAAACATCTTTTTTGGGGTCCATGTTGTTGATTCGAGCATCATAGACCAGATCAATATTTTCCAAGCCTCGTTATTAGCGATGAAGATGGCAGTTCAAAAGCTATCTATTCAACCTAACTTTTTGATTTTTGATGGCAATCATCATCCGATTACAGCTATTCCATCACAAGCGATCATTGATGGCGACGCTTTAAGCATTTCAATTGCGGCAGCTTCTATAATTGCTAAACAAACTCGCGATCGGATAATGATTGAATATCATGAAAAGTGGCCCCAATACGATTTTAAATCTCATAAAGGATATGGGACGGAAGAACATCGCAAGGCGATCTTTGAACATGGTATTTGTGCAATCCATAGAAAATCATTTGAGCCGATCAAATCTATGCTCTCTTAATGTCTAAAAGCAAATGGCAGCCGTCGGCTAGGACAATGCCAGAGAAAATATAAATAAAAGCTTCTTTTTGCAAGATTTTATAAAAATCGATTTTGGTAGATGGTAAATCAATAAGTATGCCTAAAACATAAAAAAAACCAAAAAGCCAAAGTATTCTGGTAATAGAACCGATAATTGGCATATGGGATAGTCCTCGATGTTTAAAAATCATTGAATATAGCCTAAAAGGAATGGTTAACAACCCTTTTAGGGAAAAGAGTTTGATTTGACTCGCCATATCAAGATCTGGGTTCATAAATAAAGTTGCGTAAGTGAAACTAAAAGAGAAGAAAGCCAAGTTGTTAAAAGTTATATCCAGGTATTTATTTGCCCCAAATAAAATTAGAGGAAGGGCAAAAAAGATATTAAATTTAGCGTGGGTTTTATAAAGGGCCATGGTTTTTATTTTTAATTTAGAACTTTTTTCATAAGTTGTAAATTATAATAAATTAGCTTTCGCTTGATTTTTCAACATAAATATCAAATGCAGGCCACCGAGGATAGGGATTGTTTTCTGAATGAATCGGAATAACAAAGGTAAATCCGTTACCGCTAATTTTCATAGAAACCCCTTCCTGGTCATCGAGTCCGATTTGGTCTATGATCCCTGAACGAATGCTATCTATTCTCCATCTAATATTAGTAGCATCTATTGCAAGATCTGATATTTGCTGATAGCGGATAATTTTGGCTGTTTGGCCAATATATGGGCTGGTAGAATTTGGATTAACAATGCTTGGCAAATATTTACCTGATTGTTTCAATTATGTTTTATTTTAAAATTTTGTATTATCAAAAATGTTTTCGAGGGTTTGTTTGCATTTATGCCACTTCTTCGTCGGTTTAGTTTAATTTTATAATAATTATTGCATAAAAATCAATGTTTAATTTTTATGCCCAAACAATCTGAATAAACTCCAAATAGCAAGGATAGAAAAGATTTAGAGGAAGATCGTTATATCGCTAATGGACTATTTTATGATAAAGAAAGAGCTTTGACAGCCGTCAGAAATGCTGAAGCTGGTCAATCTTTCATGGAAATGCGTGGTATGAGGTATGAATGAGCTTGTCGCCTGAACTTAAAAGCTAAATCCAGAAAAATCAGTTATAAGTGCTTTATAATAAGCTAGATGTTCGTTTTTTTTATTAAAAAACATAGAAAACAAACCGCTTGTATTATTATAATTTATTCAAATTTTCAAATTTAATTGATTTTAATAAATTATTTTGTTATAATTAAAACAATTAATTGATAATTTAATATAAATAAAAAGGAGATAATATGTCTTTTGATAGGGGTGTTTTCAGAAGATTTGATAAATATGAAGCTACAGATATTGCACTCTTTGATGAGTATTGTCAAGAAGGCAAAGCTGCAGATATAGAGGCTCGTTGCAATAGAATTGTTGTACAAAGATTACATGAATTAGTTACACAACGCTTAAGGTATGAAGAGTTGTCGGCTTGGGTTATGGATCTGCAATACAAAGTGGAGCAGGAAATTGAAAAACACCACCTTCCGAGAGCAATTCAATATGCTCGATTAATTATTCCAAATAGGTCTAGGAGCGCTATTTTTAGCAAAATTGTTGAAAGTTATATTGGAAAGTTTCTAAATCTAAAAACGAATGATTTTGATAGTGCTGAAAGAGTTGCTTTATCAATTTATGATATAGAGGTTCAGAGAAATGCTCTGCTAATAATTGCTGAAAAATATTTAGCTTATAATAAGATCTCTACCAACCCAGCCGAGCCTGTAGATTTTTTAGCTGTAGATCTTTCAGTTATCGGCAAGGCTGTAGACCTTTTAAATAAAGCTGAAAATACATTGCTTCCTGATGGCCTTCCTGATAGTCCGTATAAGGACGAAGCTTTATCGAAAATTGTTAACTTATATATAGCAGTAGGATGCTTGCCTGATGCTGAAAGAGTTGCAAATACAATTACAAGTCCAGAATATAAGAACATTGCTTTGGAAGCAATCTGTAGAGCTAACATAGCTCGAAACTGGTTAACTAATGCAGAAAGAATTGCTAATACAATCACAAGTCCTACATATAAGGATCGTGTTTTGGAAGCAATCTTTGATGGCTATATAAAACGCTTAGAAGAATCCCACTATTCAAAAGCAAGCAGCTTAGAAGATGCTGAAAGAATTGCTAAATCGATGAATGAAAAAGCTAGGAACAAAGCTTTTCTTGAGATCGTTAAACAGCATTGCGAGGCATCTGAAGATAAAACTCTAAACATTGATAATGCCAGAAGAGTAGCTTTATTAATTACCGATGTGGATGACCAGAGCGAGGCTTTAAAGAAAATTATCAATGTTATTTGTGAACCTCCGAGGAACCTTGCTCTAGCTATAGAAATTGCCATATCAATTCCTAATATTGGTAGTAAGATTGAGGCTTTACTAGTAATTGCTGAAAATTATTATAAGGCTGATCAGGACTTAGATACAGCTTTATCGATCTTAAGCGATCTTGAAGAAATTGGGCCTGATGTTAAGAGTTATTATTTTGTTGACATAGTCAAAAGCTATATAAAAATGGGAAGGCTTGATGAGGCTCAAAGAGTTACAAAAGATAAATTACTCCCTATTGCTGATCCTCAATCGGCGACAAGGGCTCAAGAAGCAATTTGCCATGCCTATCTTGCTTTAGGCAACTTAGATAAAGCTGTCGAAGCAGCGGTATTAATGCCCTATCCAGCTAGTGAGTCATATTATCTAGAAAAAATCGGCAATGCATATTTAGCTTCCAGCCTAGAAAAAGCCGAAAAACTGGCTAAAGTTAAAAATGTTGCAATGTTAATTAAAATTGATGAAAACAGGCAATCACTTTTAAAAGCAGTATTTTACACAATGTTTAGTGAAGTCCGAACGCTTGATGAAATACCTGAGGTTATAGCATTAGCAAATTTAATGCTCGGAGACAATAAACGCAGTCAAGTAGAAATTATCATCAGTCAAATCTGTAGAATGAAATTAAATAAAGCTCAAAGAGCAGCTGCAGCCAAAAAAGTTGCTGGATTAATTGATATTGATCATAGGGCAGACCCTTTATTAACAATCTTCGATAAAGTGTGTGATGGTGGGTTAAAACCGGACGAAATAGATATAGCTGTAGATTTGGCTAATTCAATGCCTCGTTATGATATGAGGAATCGCTGTTTAAGAGATATAGTTTTCACAATCTGTCAATATAGCAGTGAAGGAAGCGGCTTAGATAAAGCTTCTGAAATTGCTGATATAATTGTACCTCCTTATAAACAACAAGCTTTTGAAGTCATCGAAAATGCCCGTAGAGGTCTTCCTTTCGTTGATATTTCTAAGGATAGGGGGCACTAATGCAAGCTGGTTTGACTTTAAGCTATGTATACCTAAACAACCTAACTCACCAGATTGGCAAAATAAGCGTTTAGATTGTTATTTTGTCAGTTTTATTTTTAATATTCAAATATCTTGACGGTTCAAATAATACAGCTTATAATTCTTTTTAAATAGGTTAGAGGGCTTTGTAAATGTTAAAAAGCATGAGCGGCTTTGGCCGAAGCTCCATTTCTCTTGAAAAAGGGGAGCTGCTAATTGAAATCCAATCGGTTAATCGAAAATTTTTAGAATTTACTTTTTTTGTTCCTAAAGAATTTTTTGGCATAGAGTCTGATTTAAAGAAATGGATCGGGGAAAAAGTTTCTCGCGGTTCTTTAAATATTAGAATATCCTTCCACCCTAAAGAACTTACCTCTTTTTTATTTGATCCCAAGTTGTTAAAAAAAACTAAGCTCGAAATGGAAAAACTGGCTAAAGAGCTGGGTTTTGATAAAAAGGAAGTAAATTTAAAATTTTTAATTGATTATGTCATAGAATTTGCTGAGGCAAATAAATCGAGCTTTGAGAGTATTAAGCCTTTTATTAAAAAAGAGGTTGAAAAAGCCATTGATGATCTTTTATCAATGAAGATCAAAGAAGGCAAGGTCTTAGCTGCAGATATCCAAAAAAGGCTAGGGTTTATTCAAAAAGAGCTTTTGGCCATTGAAAAATTAGCCCCCCAGGCTTTAGCAGACTACAAAGAAAAATCGGAAAGCTCTATTAAAGAATTTGTCCCTGAGAATATTGAAGCGGGAGAAAAAATATTAAGATCTCTTACCGTCTTTGCTAAAATTTTTTCAGAGCGGGTTGATATAACCGAAGAAATTGTAAGATTAAAATCTCATATAAAGCAGTTTCAAGAGTTATTAACTTCTCAAGACGTTGTTGGAAGAAAAATGGAATTTTTATTGCAAGAGATGCATAGAGAGAGCAATACTATTTCATCAAAAGCTCAGGAAATAAAAATCCTTTCAAGAAACTTAGAGATAAAAAACGAAATTGAAAAAATTAAAGAACAGGTTCAAAACATCGAATAATGCAAAAGTTACTGGGAAATTTAAAAAAAGGGCTTTTTTTTGTTGTCAGCGCTCCTTCTGGGACTGGCAAAACTACTTTGGTTAGAAAGCTCACTAAAGAATTAGACTCGATTATTGAAAGCGTCTCTTTTACCACTAGAAAACCAAGAGCGGGAGAAATAGAAGGGGTTGATTATTTCTTTGTTTCTGAAAAAGAGTTTTTAGCTAAGGTTAAACGAAAAGAATTTTTAGAATATGCCAAAGTGCTGGGTAATTATTACGGTACTTCCAGAACATGGGTAAATAAGCATTTAACAAATAAAAAGCATGTAGTTTTAGTCATCGATACTCAAGGAGCTTTGCAGCTTAAGGGAAAAATCAATGGTGCTTTTATATTCATCGCTCCTCCAAATCTTGATGAATTAAAATCTAGACTGTTGCAAAGAGACAATGATAAAAAAAGCATGAAAAAAAGAGTGGATTTGGCTAAAAAAGAGTTAAAGATCTCTCACAAATATGATTATAATATCATCAATGAAGATTTGCATGTCACTTATGAGATTCTTCGTTCGATTGTAATTGCCGAAGAACATCGCGTTAGAAAAATTTAAAAACGGAGAATAAAAATGAATCCTAAAGATTTCTTAACCAATGAACGTTTAAGTTCTAAATTTCGAAACAATTTTAAGTTAACCGGCATTGCTATTGAGATTGCCAAGAAAAAAATTGCTCAAGGACAAATTGCCGATCTTAGCGAAATTTACGAAGAGCTTTTAAAAATGCCTTTTGAAGATGAACGGGGAAATTTCAATAAATGAAGCAAAGGATCTTAATCACATCGGCTTTGCCTTACGCCAATGGCCCGATCCACTTTGGCCATATTGCCGGGGCTTATTTACCCGCTGATTGCTACGCTAGATTTGAAAGACTATTAGGTAAAGATGTTTTATATATTTGCGGCTCGGATGAATATGGCATTGCTATTACTTTAAGCGCCGAGCTTGCAAATAGAACACCACAAGCGCATGTTGATTTTTTTCATGAAGTAAACAATGATCTTTTTAAAAAGCTCGGCATTTCTTTTGATCACTACTCAAGAACCACATGGCATGGACATGTAGAGGTTGTGCAAGCTTTTTTTAATGATTTAAATGCTGCAGGCTATATTGAGCCTAAAGTTGAGAACCATCTTTTTTCCGAAGAGGAAAATCGTTTTTTGGCTGATAGATATGTGATTGGAATTTGCCCTAAATGCGGATATGATAAAGCAAGGGGAGATGAGTGCTCCAAATGCGCAGCTAGCTACGAGGCTACCGATTTAAAAAATCCCAAATCTAAATTAACAGGCTCTTCTTTAATTTTAAAACCTAGTAAACATTGGTATTTAAGATTTGATAAGTTTAAAGATGAACTGACCAAATGGATTGAAAAAAAAGCGTGGAAGGAAAACGTTGTTAACTTTGCCAAAGAATATATTAAAGAATTAAAGCCAAGGGCGATCACTAGAGATTCTGCATGGGGAGTGCCTATTCCCTTAAAAGAAGCGGCCGGCAAAGTGTTTTATGTCTGGTTTGATGCTCCAATTGGATATATATCAGCAACTAAAGAATGGGCGGAGTTAAATAAAAAGCCTGAGAGTTGGAAAAATTATTGGCTAGATCCCAAAACCAAACTTGTTCAATTTATCGGCAAGGACAACATTCCTTTTCATACAGTCTTTTTTCCTGCAATGATCATGGGACAAAAACAACCTTATAAATTAGCCGATGAAGTTCCCGCCAATGAATTTTTAATGTTGGAAGGTAGACAATTTTCTAAATCGGACGGTTGGTACATAGATTTATCCGATTTTTTACAAAAATACTCGGCCGATCAAATTAGATATGCCTTAGCATCAAACGCACCTGAAAATCAAGATGCCGATTTTACCTGGAAAGATTTTCAGATGAGATGCAATAGCGAGCTTTTGGGAAAACTTGGCAATTTTGTTAATCGGACCCTAGTCTTTATTAAAAACAATTTAGAGCAAAAAGTTCCTTACAAAAAACATTTAGAAGAAATCGATAAAGCCTTTTTACTTGAGATCAGCCTCTCTATTGATGCGGCAAAAGAAGCATACAGCCATTTTAAATTAAGAAAAGCATCTCAAGTATTAATTGAACTAGCTCAAAAGGCCAATATCTACTTTGATTATAAAAAACCCTGGCTGCTGGTTAAGGACCATTCTAAAAAAGATGAGCTGAACACTACACTTTCTCTTTGTTTAGATTGTATAAAAGCCCTTAGTTTAATTGCTTATCCGATTATTCCCAAAACCGCCCTTGAGATGTACGAGATGCTGGAGCTGAAAAACTTTTTGGAAAAAAAATGGGACGAGATCAAAAACGAAGTTATAGTTGTTGGATCTAAACTTGCCGAGCCAAAAATCTTATTTAGAAAAATTGAAGATAAAGAGATTGAGGAAGAGATTTTAAAGCTCAAAGCTTGTAAAAAAGAGGTTAATTTACCCACGAGCTCATTTACTGAATTAAAAAATAGCATAGCCTTTGATGATTTTGAAAAAATTGATTTAAGAGTGGGACAAATTTTAAAAGCTGAAAATGTAGCTAATAGTAAAAAGCTTTTAAAACTCGAAGTGGATCTGGGATTTGAAAAAAGACAAATAGTTTCTGGCATTGCTCATAAAATCAAGGCTGATACTCTAATTGGGAAAAAAGTGATAGTAGTTGCCAATCTTAAACCTGCTAAAATTATGGGTATTGAGTCTCAAGGAATGGTTTTAGCTGCTGGCAATGAAGAATTAGAGCTTCCCTCGATTCAAAACCTTCCTGCCGGAACCATTGTTTCATAATCTTTAATCGCCTTTTCAAGACCTGAATGTCTTTTTAAGATTTCCTCGTTTTTTATCGTCATGAAAAGAGCTTTTTTAGTCCCTAGCACGATCACATGCTTTTTTCCTCTTGTAATAGCGGTATATAATAAATTGCGGTGTAAAAGCTTATAATGGCTCATATGGACCGGAACTATTATGCAAGGGGCTTCGCTTCCTTGAAACTTATGAACCGAAATAGCATATGCTAGGCTAATTTCATCTAGCTCTGAAAAATCATAAGAGATCATTCTTTCTTCAAAAGCAATCATTACCAACTGTTCGCTAAGATCGATCTGAACAATTTTTCCAATATCTCCATTATAAACTTGTTTAGAGTAATTATTTTTAAGTTGAATGACCTTATCTTTTGCTTGATACCTATAGCCATTTCTAAAAATGCACATTGAAGAAGGGTTCAAGGCTTCTTGAAGGCTCAAATTTAAATTGTTGCAGCCGATGATCCCTTTTTTCATGGGAGATAAAACTTGTATATCATCAAGATTAAACTTTTTAGTTTTGGGAAGCTCGAACTTTACCAGGTCCACAATCTTTTTTTTGATCATTTCGGGCTCTTCCATCTCATAGAATATAAAATCGGACCTTGGACTATTAGAGATGTCAGGAAAGCCACCAGAATTGATCCTATGGGCATTTAAAATGATTTTAGAAGAGGCGGCTTGTCTAAAAATCTCTGTAAGTTTGGTTAGAGCAACGCTTTTTGAAGCAATAATATCTTTTAAGACGTTGCCCGGTCCAACGCTTGGAAGCTGATCTATATCGCCGACAAAAATGATCCTTGCTTCATTGGGTATTGCCCTTAGTAGGTAATACATCAAAGAGGTATCGATCATGGAGGCTTCATCGATAATTATTAGATCGGCTTTAATTGGGTCATTTTTATTTTTCTTAAATCCGCCGCTACTAAAATCAAATTCCAAAAGGGCGTGTATGGTAAAAGCTTTCTTTTTGGTAATTTCGGTCATTCTTTTTGCGGCTCTACCTGTTGGGGCGCAAAGAATGATTTTTTTGCTCAATTTTTCTGTAATGGTTAAAATAGCGTTTGTGATGGTGCTTTTTCCGGTACCCGGCCCGCCTGTAATAATATGGATTTTATCGCTGACACCTCCAATTACGGCAGTTTTTTGCTTATCGGCCAAATTAATAGTTAATTTTTTTTGCACCCACTCGATGGCTTTTGGTGCATCGACCGCTCTTAAAAAAGATCCGGAGGCTTTAATTCTATTTAGCTCTTTTGCTATTCCTGATTCAAAAAAATATAAAGGTTTTAGCCAAAGGTAATCTAAAGAGTTTAGTTGGCTTTTAACTAGTTCGCTTTTTAAAACTAAAGCATCAATAGCCTCTTGTATGACATTTTCTTCGACCTCTAAAGTTTCTTTAGCAATGGGAATAAACTCTTTTTCAGGATAACAGCTATGTCCCTCATTAGTCAGCTCCCAAAGGACAAATTCAAGACCGGAGAAGATCCTGATAGGGCTTTTAAGATCTATCCCTAATTTTTGCGCAATTTTATCTGCCGATTTAAATCCAATCCCAAAGATATCTTTGGCCAGCTGATAGGGATTTTCTTTAATTTTGCTAATGCTATTTTCCCCATAGACTTTAAAAATCTTTTGGGCGTAAGAGGGGCTTACTCCATAGGTCCTTAAAAAAATAATCACATTCCTAATCGCTTTTTGGGCGTCAAAACATTCTTTTATTTTTTGGACCCTTTTTTCTCCAATGCCGGAAATTTGGGTGAGTTTTTCAGGAGTTGTATCGATAACATTTAAAGTGTCAATTCCAAACTCTTTAACAATTTTTTCTGCATAAAAAGGGCCAATCCCTTTTATTAGGCCCGATTCCAAGTATTTTTGGATCCCGACAATATCGGAAGGGGACTGTGAAGAAAATTCTTTAACTTCGAACTGCATGCCATAGGTAGGGTGGTTTTTCCACTCTCCCTGGCATTGCAAGGTTTCTCCCGGCTGAATAGCAGGAAGATAGCCTACGATGCATGTAAACTCTTTTTTTCTTCCTTCTTTTAACTTGGCAATGGTAAAGCCATTATCCGGGTTGACGAAGGTGATATTTTCAATATATCCTAGGATTGTTTCCATAAAATGCTCTTTAGAAAAAAGTATCATTTTTCAAGAATTATTAAAAGATATTGATTTTTAATGCCCATTTTTCTTAAATTTATATTTAAGTTTTTTTCCGGATTAGCTCAGTGGTAGAGCAGTTGACTGTTAATCAATTGGTCGTTGGTTCGAATCCAGCATCCGGAGTTTTGTTAATGCGCAGTTAGTTATAACCGGCTAACGGTTTTTTCGTGTTTTATCAAATATTTCTCGATTATTTCAATAAATTAAAAATTAATAGAAAGAAAATCTTCAAAAATTATTATCTTTGAAAAAAAATAATTATAATATTTTATTTAAGGATATGACGAGTGAAATAGAAAAAATTGCATTTTTTTATGGATAAAAGTATAATTTTTCAAAAAAACGGGATAAAAGGAGTTAATTATGATAAGCTCTGTAGTAGGTTGTGGTTCGATTAAAAGAGATGGAAATGTTTTAATTGGCTCTGGTTCTGGTATTGAATCAGGGGGAGCCTCTAGCAGCTGTGTTTGTTGTTCAAGTATCAGCAGCTCCCGCTCTTTTCATGAAATAGAGGGGTGTAAAAAAAAATTTTATGGATAAAAAAATTTAGAAAATAAAATTCTTCCTAATGATTCAACATTAGTTTTTAAAATCTATTTTGTTTATGCACACTCAAAAAT
>JACRNF010000069.1 GCA_016219355.1 Chlamydiota bacterium
AAACGGGCCGATTTTATTTCTTTAAATGAACCGGAGCTAAGGCTCGCAGCTCATGATCGTTATGGTGAGCTAGAAGAAATTTCTAAAAAAATATTAGAAAAAATGCAAGCTTCGAGCTTGTCTGTTACAAGAGGTGTGAATGGGGCTCTTTGTTTATCTAAAGACTCACATGAAAAGATCCCGGCCATGGTCAGTAGATCCGTAGATCGTTTGGGAGCCGGAGATAGCTATTTAACACTTGCTTCATTATGCGCGGTAAAAAAATATCCTTTGGATTTGATCGGATTTATCGGATCGGTCGCTGCAGCTATTGATGTGCAGATAGTTGGTAATCGAGATTCTATCAAAAAAGACGCCCTATGTAAATTTATCACGAGGTTATACAAATGAAAAAAGTTTTAGTAATTGGTAGCAATTCTTTTTCGGGTAGCGATTTTGTCGATCTTTTATTAGAAAAAAATGAATATAAAGTTGTAGGGGTTAGTAGATCTGAAGAAAAAAGCGCACTTTTTTTGCCATACAAAAAAAGAGATCTTAAAAACTTTTCATTTGCGCAAATAGACCTTAACAAGGATTTAGATAAACTAGATAAAGTATTAGAAGAGTTTAAGCCGGAATATATTGTAAATTTCGCCGCTCAAAGTGAAGTTGCTCCCAGCTGGGAAAATCCTCATCATTGGTTTCAGACTAATGCGGTTGCACTAACAAAACTTGCCAATTTATTAAAAAATAAAAAATATTTAAAAAAACATGTCCATATTTCTTCGCCTGAAGTTTATGGCACTTGCGTTGGCAATGTTACCGAGATGGCGCCGGTTAATCCGAGTACCCCTTATGCAGCTTCAAAAGCGGCAGGGGATTTATCATTATTAACTTTTTATAAAAATTTTAATTTTCCATTAGTGATGATAAGGGCTACTAATGTTTATGGGGCTTATCAGCAGCTATTTAAAATCATTCCTAGGGCCATTATATATATCAAGAGTGGCAAAACCATTGAGCTGCATGGCGGAGGCTCTGCGGTTAAATCTTATATACACATAAGAGATGTTTCTAATGGGGAGCTTTTAGCCATGGAAAAAGGAAGAATAGGAGAGCTTTATCATTTTTCTCCTGATCAAGGAATATCCGTTAATGATCTTGTCGAGAAAATTTGTAAAAGAATGAAAGTTGATTTTAAGAGTGTTACAAAAATCGTTGAAGAAAGGCTTGGGCAGGACAAGGCTTATGTGATTGATTCTTCTAAGGCAAGGAAGGAGTTAGGTTGGAAGCCTGAGATTGATCTTGAAAAAGGTTTAGATGGTGCAATAAATTGGATAAATGAGAATTTTACTGAGATACAAAAGCAACCTTTTCAATATGTTCATAAGGAATAATTTTATTTAAAGGTATTCGATGATAAAAGTTTGCAAAAAAGCGCTAAAAAAAATCTTAGAAAAATCTAATTTAGGCCAAAAGTATCTTAATAAAAGAGAGGCAAAAAAAATTTTGTTTTCTCCTGCGTCTCTTTTATATTCAAATCGAAACACTGACCTTGTTTATGATGAAGCTTTTAACCGCGTATTTATGTTTGTAAAATCGACTCCATTGAAAGGAGATTTTTTGGAATTTGGTGTATTTGCCGGCTACACCGCTAGGTCTTTAGCCAGAATGATCAAGAAATTTACGATAGACGATGCAAAATTACATTTGTTTGATTCTTTTATTGGATTGCCTGAAGGGGATAAAAAAGATGTGATTTCATACGAAGCTGTAAATAATATTTGGAAAAAAGGATCTATGGCTCTTTTAGATGGCATTGAAATCTTGATTTATAAGAAGTTGTCAAAAATTTTATCTTCTGAAAGAGTTTGTGTTGTAAAAGGTTTTTTTAATGATGTGTTAGAGCAATATATTGAACAGGCGCCCATTCGCAAGGCTAGATTGATACATTTTGATTGCGATTTGTATAGCTCTACAAAATACGTTTTGAACATTTTGCTCTCACATGAAATAATCCAAGATGGTTCGATACTAATTTTTGATGACTGGATGTGCAGTCTTGGAAATCCAAATTTTGGCCAAAGAAGAGCTGTAAAAGAAATATTAGAGCACTACCCATTTTGGTCATTTGAACAATATTTTAATTATGGAATAGGAAGCACTGTGTTTGTTGCTCATGATGCAAGAGTGGTTGAAGGGAAAATGTTTTAATCATCGAAAAAAGATCAATTAGTTAGTTTAGATTGCAAACTGTTCGAAGGCCTAAAAATACAATGAATCTACTTTGTTGTAGTTAAAAAATTATGGTAAATTAATGTGTGGAATTGTTGGTCTTTATAATTATGATTGTGAAAATATCATCGATTTTGAGTTCGATCTGTTTGTCGATTCTTTAAAGCATCGCGGTCCCGATGGAAGGGGAGTTTACAAAGATAAAGATGTTTTTTTTCTCCTGGGCCATCGCAGGCTATCTATTTTAGATCTATCTTCCGCAGCTACTCAGCCAATGCCCTATTTAAATGGAAGGTTTTGGATTTCATTTAATGGCGAAATTTATAATTTTCTAGAGCTTCGTGAGGAGTTAAAAAAACTTGGGTTCTCTTTTAAAACGGATTCCGATACCGAAGTAATCTTGGCGGCATATTTGAAGTGGCAGGATGAGTGCCAATTAAAATTTAATGGCATGTGGGCTTTTGCCATTTGGGATGCGATGAAAAAAGAACTTTTTTTATCCAGAGATCGTTTTGGTGTAAAGCCGCTTTACTATTATTTTGATAATAAGAGATTGTCTTTTGCATCTGAGCTCAAATCCTTTTGGCATTTAAAAGATTTAGATATTGACTTCGATTCTCAAATAGTTGCCAATACCCTTGACCTACCTTGTTCTTTAGAAGCTACTGAAATCACTTTATTAAAAGGTGTAAAAAGGCTTCAAGGAGGTCACTCTGCTTTTTTTTCAAAGGAAAAGGGTTTAAAAATCAAGCAGTGGTGGAATACTCTGGATCATTTGCAAGTGCCCAAAGAAAATGAAAAGGAGCAGATCGAGAAATTTAAAGAGCTTTTTTTGGATGCATGCTATCTTCGCATGAGAAGTGATGTTCCTATAGCTAGCGCTTTAAGTGGAGGTTTGGATTCTAGTTCTGTTTTGTGCGCTATAACCAAAATTAGAAATGAAAAAAAAATTAATGAAAATCGATTGGCAACAGATTGGCAGAAGGTTTTCACGGCTCTTTATCCAAATACTTTGCAAGATGAATTTAAATATGCCAAAGAAGTGATTGAGCATACTAAGACAACGGCTAACTTTTGTGAAATCAATGCTGAAAAAATGATTAATGATATTGATCAAATTTTGTATGGCTGTGAAGAAATCTTTGATCTTCCTGTCGGCCCTTGGCTTTTATATAAAGAGTATAGAAAACAAGGTTGTGTCATTTCTTTAGATGGCCATGGAGGAGATGAACTTTTGGGAGGATATCACCATCAAGTAATGATGATGATGCAAAATGTCCTTTATAACCAGAAAAACATTTTTAAATTTAATAAATTAAAAAGTGTATTAAAAAGACTTTATGTATCAGAAAAGGGATTTAATGATTATTATCAAAATAATTTTTCTTTAATGAAGATGGCAAAGGGATTTGTAGGCGTCTATCCACAGCTTTATAATAAATTGAAGCTTATTTATAGAAAACTTAAGGGATTGAGCGGTAATGTTGGTCATGAATGGTTGTTGTTAAAGTCTGATTTTTCCACGTCTTATGATCATAAAATCAAACTAAATAATGATTTTAATCAATTGGATGATCTTACAAAAATTTTATATACCGATTTTCATTTTGATATCCTACCTACTATTTTGCGTAATTTTGATCGGTGTTCTATGGCGCATGGAGTTGAGATAAGGGCTCCTCTTTTGGATTATAGGATTGTTACTTATGCTTTTTCATTAAAACAAAACATGAAAGTTTCAGAAGGATTAACAAAATTAATTTTGCGCAAAGCGATGGAAGGGATTTTGCCGGAAGCAATCAGAACAAGAACTAGCAAAATTGGTTTTGCTAATCCTTTAACAGAATGGATAGGGTTTCGTTTGAAAGAATTTATTTTAGACAATATTAGCTCGCAAGGATTTTTAGAATCGACTATTTGGAAAGGAGCCAAAATTAAGGCATTTGTGGAAAACAAATACAAAAGAAATGAATTTAACCAAATTGAAAGTTGTTGGAAATATATTTTAGCGCATAGACTAATGACTGTTTTTCAAAACCGGCATGTAAAAATTAAAAGTAGAATAAATGTTTAAAAATTCTTTTCGATCTAATGTCAAAGAACCATTTTTTAAATTATTACAAATTTATGCAGTCTCTGTTGCCCCCTTTTTAGCAGCTCACACAAAATGGCTTTATTGGCCAATCTATAAAATATTAAAAATGAACAATGTTTGTTTTATTGCAAATCTTGGCGGTGGCGTTGGGCATATCATTATCGAGCTTGATCATTTTTTTCGATTATTAAAAACAAAAGAAATATCTTCAAAAAAAAAGTATGTTTGGCTATCGGTACCCAATGAATTTTCCAAAACATGCATCGAATTATATCAAGGTTATTTTTGGCAAGTTAGCCATAATAGATTTTTATATTATTTTTTTCTTCCAATTATAATGGGATACAAGGATCTAACTATTGATGTTGGATTATCGAGACTGAAATGGCAATTAATAAACGGTAAAAAGAATTGCAAGCCTCTTTCTGGACAAAGTTATATTAATCAAATATCTAAAAATGAATGGCAAACACAGTGGCTCGATTACTACAAAATGCGTCAAAAATGCTCTGAATATTTTCCTTTGAAAAAAAGAAATATTGATTATCGGTATTTGCTAAAAGAGTTAAAATTAAATGAAAAAAAAATTGCATTAATTCATCTTAAACAAACGGCTATTAATGCAACAGCTTGTCCAACAGACCCTAAGACATACATAGATGCTTTAACTTATTTAAAAGATAAGAACTTTCAAATTGTTTTTGTCGGACGTGAAAAAATGCCGAAGATTTTCAAAAAATTTGAAATGATTAATTATCCAGCATCTCCTGCTGTTTCATTTAAAAGCGATATTGCTCTTTTTCATTTAGCCGATCTTTCAATTATCGCAGGATCAGGGCTTTCTTGTCTTGCCGATTGTTTTGATAAGCCTTATTTATATATCAATTACTGGCACCTTGCTTTTAGCATGTTTTTAAAAAAATGCCTAGGAGTTCCTGCGTTAGTTCAGAAAAAAAACAATGAATTTTTAAAATTTTCTGAACAAATTAATTTATACTCTTCTTTGCCGGATATCGGAGCTGAGATTTTTCCAGCAGATCTATATAAAGTGAGAAATACATCATCAGATGAAATTTTGGCGGCTTTACAAGAACTTTTGGAAATGAAAAATGAAAATTTTAAAAACTCTGATTTTCAAAATAAGATTAGGACGGTGTCAAGGGAATATCCAATTTATTACGCACAATCAAAAATTAGCGATTATTTTTTAAAAAAGCATCAAGCTCTTTTGGGTTAAAAAAATGAAAAATTATTCAATTGTTAGAATAGCAAGTTTGCATTACCCAATGCTTATAAAGCAGCTTTATGAAAGAAATAAGAATTTACAAAATCAACCTTATGCCGAGCAGCAAAAAGTATTGTTTAATTTAGCTTATACCTATTCAAATTCTTTTTCATTCGCCATGAATCAGTTAGGAAATAAAGCATTTGAGCTGATATATGATGTTGAAATTTTACAAAAAACCTGGGCTCGCGAACATAACATTAATTATCGAGTTGATAATTGGCAGGAAGATATTCTTTTAGCGCAAATTAATTTTTTAAAACCGGATGTTATCTATTTTCAGGATATTTACGCCTTGCCGTTTGAAACAAGGGCAGATTTAAAAAATAAATTTCCATTTATTAAGCTCATTGGAATATTTCGGGGTTTTCCTGGTGTTACGAAGAACCTATTCAAAGAATTATCGACGGCAGATGTTTTATTTGTCGGCTCAAAAGTTTTAGAAAAAAAATGTAGACAAGTGGGGTTAAATCCTTATTTAGTACATCATTTTTTTGACGAATCGGTGATAGAAAAAACTCAATCAAAATATTCGGATATCTTTATACCCAAATATGATTTTACATTTATTGGCACTTCTGGAGTGCAATGTGGTTTGGATCATTTACCTAGATATGTGGCATTATTGGAATTAGCAAAAAGAACAGATATCTCATTTTGGTTGTCAGAACAAGGATTTGGGAATGTTCAAAAAACGAACAAATTTAAAGCTTTTGCTCGCGATAAAATAAAAAAGTGTTTTGAATTTTTTAGTTCAAATAAACTAAGTAATTTATTGTCTTTAAATATTTCAGATAAAATTTCTAGTATAGTTTCAGAAATTATTGAGCACCGTGAAATAAAAAAAATGGGACTTTTGCCACCTCTAGTGCCAATACAAACCTTATTTTCCCAAAAATGTTTACCTACGGTATTTGGCATTGATATGTATCGCATTCTTTCGCAATCAAAGATTACTTTTAATATTCATGCAATGCAGGCGGAGGGAACCGTAGATAATATTAGAATGTTTCAAGCTACAGGAATGAAAGCTTGCCTTCTTACAGATAGGGGAAGTAATTTAAAAGAACTCTTTGAAGAGGATAAAGAGGTTGTTGCTTATTCATCGATTGATGAGTGTATTGAAAAAGTTAATTATTTACTTTCTCATAAAAAGACAAGAAGAGGCATAGCTGAGAATGGGCAAAAGCGCACTTTGAAAGATCATAATGTAATGAATAGGTGTCAACAAATTAATGAAATTATGTTAGACTTTTTGTACAAAAAGGGAAACTAATGGGTTTAGCAAAAGGGGCTATAAAAATTTTAATGCAAGAAATGAAACGCAAACCGTTTTCAGGATCTATTCTTACTTTGGGACGGCAAGATATTTTTATAACTTATGAAGTACTACAATCCATTGCTAAAAAATTTCGGGTTGCTTTACAAAAACTCAAAACTGATGAAATTTTATTGTCGAGTAAAGAACAATATAAGAAAAAAAATTATATTGCCGATAGTACTTTATTCAAAGCTCTTGGTTTTTCCGAATGTAAAACTCTTGATATTTCAGATTACGAATCAGCGGATTATATTTTTGATCTGAATGAGAGTAGAACGCCTAAAATTTTAACTACGGCTTTTGATGTAATTATAGATGGTGGCACTACAGAACATGTATTTAACATTCCAAAGGTTTTGCAAAACATATTTAACATGTTAAAATTCAACGGTAGAATCATTCATATGTCTCCGATGTTGAATTATGTAGACCATGGTTTTTATATGTTTTCACCAAGATTATTTTGGGATTTTTATTTAACTAATAAATTTGAAATAAATTCATTTGAATTAATTTGCCATAAACCAAAGCACAATGCTAAATGGAAGATTTGTAAATATTTACCGGAAAAGGTTGCATCCTTAAGTTTGGGGGGGTTCGATAGCTATATGTATGCTCTATGCTGCATATCAACTAAAACAAAACTTTCTTCAGGGCATCTTATTCCGCAAGGTAATAATTATGTAAATGAAAAGATTATAGCAAAGTCTAGTACTTCAATGTTTTCTAATTTAAAAACAAATTAAAAAAAAGCTCCGATTATATTTTTTACAATAAGGTTAATTTATAGAGCTTGTAAAAATGTTGTAAAATTTCCTTTTAATCGACATCCTTTAAAATTTGAAAAAAAATATTAGTTTTTTTGCATGTTAATAGCACTAGAAGATTGTTTTCTAATAGTTTTGAACCAAGAGAAGCACAATTAAGCTAGGCGAAGGATTTTTTAAAAAAATTAAATAAGTAAGTCATTATTAGAAGAGGCCTGTAGGTAAGCGCAGCCTCTAGAAAGAGTAGCTATTTGTTGTTTATTAATCGGATTGCCTCGAAGGTCAGTTAAAATAGTTTTAAATCCTTTCGATTCCAAAAGTGTTGGGATATTTTTTACATTGCCCATGTTAAAATGAATTTCCATAGTTATGTTTTTACAGCAGTTTAACCATTCTGTGTTTTTAGAAAAAATATCTGCTTCTGCGCCTTCAACATCCATTTTTAATAAGTCAATAGTTTTAATATCGTTTTCTTGCAAAATTTTATTAATGGATATGCAATTATCAGTATTTTCAGCAGAACAAAATTGGGAATATTCAATTAGGAAATCTAGAGCAATGGAATTTTCTTTTGCAAGAAGATGTCGAATAGTTGTTAAATTATTTTGCGGCTCGATGCAAATGATTTTTTTGCTGTTTAATACTTTTCCTGCCAAAAGAGCAAAATAACCACGGTTTGATCCAATGTCTAAAATCACATCGGCCTGCAAGTTCTTTTTAAATTTTCGTAAATATTCATTATTACCGAAGAGCTCTCTAATAAGCTCTAAAGAAGCATTGTCATTTCCCTGTCGATTTAAAATTTTTTCCATTTTTTTAAATGGGACCAATAGTTTTTTATTATTCATTTTAAATTGTAAAATATCGATATGCTTAGCAAATACGCTATCAACGTGTAAAAGACGATCGCTTGCGATGATGGATTTTGTATTAAGCAAACAATAGAATAAATATTTAAACTTATCGAAAACCTTAAGAGTTTTTAGCATCCCTTTGATTTGATAAGAGGCGCTAGGAAACCCTTTAATAAGTTTTATAAAAAAGCGAAAGCATTTTCTTATCATTTAGATCTCTCGTCGAACAAAATAAGCTTAAATTAGATAAGGTTTTTTAGCCATTTTTTATTTTTTATCTAATCATTCTATTTGGTGCAGGCTAGGATGTTCTGTAACGGGTTGTGATAAAAAGGGATTTTTATTCCTAGTATATGCTATAAATGTAGATCAGATAACAGGGTTCAGGTGTATGGCTCATATAGACTTTATATCAGATATTCATAAAAAAACTAAGAGAGATTATCTTGCTCGGGTTAATGAAATACCCAAAGCACAAGCTGCTGCAGTTGCAAAAAATTTTGGTCAAGAGTATTGGGATGGCGATAGAAAATTTGGTTATGGTGGTTTTAAATATGATGGAAGATGGCGCACTGTTGCTCAAAAATTAGCTAATCATTATCAACTTAAGAGCGGCCAAAAAGTTCTAGATGTTGGGTGTGGCAAAGCTTTTTTGTTATATGATTTAATGCAGTGTGTGCCTGGTTTGGAAGTGTATGGCATGGACATTTCTCAATATGCAATAGACAATGCAAAAGATGAAGTTCGCCCTTTTTTAAAACTAGCAAATGCAAATTTTCTTCCTTACAAGGATCATTTTTTTGATTTAGTGATTTCTATCAATACTTTACATAATTTGCGATGTTGCGATTTAGAAAAAGCATTAAAAGAGATCCAAAGAGTAGGCAAAACAAATAAATATCTTGTTGTTGAGTCTTATCGAAATGAAGAAGAAAAAGTGAACCTTCTTTATTGGCAGCTTACCTGTGAGAGTTTTTATGCACCGGAAGAATGGCAATGGTGGTTTTCGCATTGTAATTATACAGGGGATCATTCCTTTATTTATTTTGAATAGGATTGCAAAGAGATATGAAAGATGAAAAAATTAAATTTTCCATAATTAACATTGTTTGGGGAAATGATTATTTGGATCTGTTTTTAAACATTATTATTCCCAGTTATCTATCTAAAAACAATATTCCTTTTTGTTCTAAAATTTATGACATTCAATTTAATATTTATACAGCTATTGAAGATGTTATTAAAATTAAAAGCCATAAAAGCTATTTAAAACTTCAAGAGTTTGTGGTAATTAATGTTTTTCCAATAATTACCTCTAATCTGTTAAAAGAAAACAATAAATATAGTGTAAAGGGATTTTGTCAATCTGCTGCATTGAAAAAAGCAGCAGCAGAACATACGATAGCTTTATTATTTAATCCAGATACCATTATTTCGGATGGCAGTTTGAAAAATTGTTGTTTAATAATGGAAAAATCAAAAAAAAAATCGATCGTCATAGCGGAACTTGCAAGAGTGGAAATAGAATCAATAACACCTCATTTAAAAGCTGTTTTTAATTCATATGAAAACTCAATTTCTTTAAGCAGTCGGGAGTTAGTGGCATTATCTGTTCAACATTTATTGCCTATTGGAAAGGTTGCTTTTTGGGAATATAATTTATTAAGCACTTGGCCTAGCTTTCTTTACTGGAAGGCAGGTAAAAACTCAATATTAGCAAAATTTTTTCATTTACACCCTCTTGCAATTGATTTAAGAGAAGTTAATATTTCTCTTCCGGAAACAATCATGCCGGATGATGGAGGATTATTAGAATTTTTAGGAATCGAGGAAGATAAAATTCATGTGGTTACCGATTCTGATTCTATTTTAGGCATAGAATTGAGCCGCAAAGCTTTATTTAGTGCCGATGTTTCTCGCCAAGTATTTAGTAAAAGTTGGGGAGTTATTAAATGGTCCTATTCTTATGCTTTGCCATCTCACCAAAAAAATCTTTTAAAATTTAACATTCGTTTTCAATCTAATGAGAATATTAATTGGAAAAAAATAGAAACAAAAGTATTTTGGAATCTTTTTTTTGTCAGGCAGGGAATGTTTATAATTGAGCTTTCAAAAACTATTAGAAGGATGATTCCTAAAAAAATTAAATCTTGGATAAAAAATAAATTGTTTAGTGAAAAAAAGTTGTTGGGTTAATCGAAAAAGGAGATCAAAGCTTCAGTTCTTTTGAGTGATTTTTTTCTTGCATCCCATTGCTATCAAATAATGGGCAAGTTGTAAAAATCCAGAGTGAACAATCTCATCATTGGCTGCGAACATAAACACAAAATTAAAAAAGTTCCTCATTTCATCTTCAAGCCTTTGGGGAGAATAAACGTTGACATGACCGGCTTTGGAAATATCAGAAGCAAAATTCTGACTGATTAGGCTAGGTGTTCCAATAATAACGAGGCCTTGAGGTTTTAGGTTTTGGGTAATTAGGTTTAAAAATTTATGACTATTTTCTGGGTAAATATGTTCAATCACATCAAAAGAGATGATTGCATCCCATTCTTCATTTGAAGAGGTGTTTTGTAAAAAGTCATTAGCTTCAAAATCGATAATGTCTCCAGAAAAATTACTTTTAGCCGTTTTTATGGCATCTTCATCAAAATCTATGCCTTTGGCAAAACCACATTCCTTAGCAATCAGCCAAGTACCAAGACCTTCGTTACAACCAACATCTAACACTTTTTTATTTTTGCCGATCATTTTAGCTGCAAATTTATAATAGGCTAAATGATGAAGCATTCTTCTTGGAGATTTTATTTGCCAATACGATGCATATTTCCCAAGAACTATTTTTTTTTCTCCTTGCATAAAAGATGCAACATTATCCCACATAGAATCTGGTTTTTTCATCGTTCTCCTATCGTTTATGACAGCCAATGCAAATTAAATAATGAGCCATGCTGGCAAAACCGGTATGCATTATTTCATCATTCATTCCGAAAGCAAGCACTTGGAAAAAATATTTATTTAATTCCAAAGCAAGCCTTTCTTGTGAGTATAAATTGATATGGCCGAGTTTGCTTGCTTCCGATGCATATGCAGAAGCGGTAATATTAGGCGTTCCTATTATGCATAAACCATTTTCATCAAGATTATTGACAATTGTTTCAAAATATATATTTTCAATTTCTGGATTGATGTGTTCAATAACATCTAAGCTGACTATCGATTGAAATTTTCCATAATTTTTCCCTAAAAAATTATCTAAGATAAAATTATACTTTGAAGATAGAAAATTTTTTTTAGCAGTTTTTATTGCTTCTTCATCGAAGTCTACTCCAGTATAACTATTGCTATTTTCTGCTAAAATAGCGGCTCCGATGCCTTCGCTGCATCCTAGCTCTAAAATAGAACTGTTCTTAGCCATCATCTTTAATGCAAATTTATATCTGGATAGAACAAATGCAAGCCTTTTGGGATCGTTTCTAAAGTTATAGGACCAGTGATGACTAAATTCAAATTGAGGCTCAGTTAAAGATGTTGTGAGATTTTGCCAAGCTTCTTTTTCCATAAATTATTTATAAACTTTGATTAATTGTTCAATCTTTTCCTCAAGCAATGAAAACTTAAAATTAAGGATAGATCTAATTTTATTAGGCACCATCGATGTATTTTTAGGCCGGCTAAAGGGTTCTTTTAAACTATCCAATGATATAGCTTCGATTAAATTTTTATCTACATTAAGATGTTTTGCTACTAAATTTGCCAAATCTAGTCTGGATAAGTGTTTTTGACTGCATAAATTATAAAGACCAAAATGAGGATTTTGACAAAAGAATATGATTGCATCGACGACATCGTCAATAGATATAGGTGAAAACATTTGATCATAAGCCGCTTGTATCTTCTTCTTATTTAAGAGATTGATAATCATTTCATCGATAAGACCCTTATTGGTTCTTGAGGATCCAAAAACTTTAGCAAGTCTAAAAATTATATAATTATTATTACAAATTTCAGGAATTTTCTGTTCTAAAAGTGCTTTTTGTCTTCCATATTCATTAAGGGGATTTAGAGGGGAAGTTTCAGTATAATTTCCGGCTTTTCCATCAAATACATAATCGGAAGAAAAAAAAATGGGGGTAATTTTTTTAGCTATTAGTTGCTTTGCAAGTTTTAATGGCCCATCAACATTACATCGATAAGATATTTCTTTTTCTCTTTCACAAAATTCAATTTTAACAGCTCCTGCGGCAATAATGGCATGAGAAAATTCATTGAAAGGAAGATCGAGTTTGTCTATATCAGGGTTTAGCAAATCCAGCACTTTCAAATTAGGCTCTGCTTTATAGTGTGTTCCAACTGTGGGTACTCCTGTTTTTTCAAAAGCTCTTGCAAGATTGCTTCCTATAAAACTATTAGCCCCAATTATTAATACCTTTTTAGGCATAATTAAACAACTTGCTTTTTAGATTTTTTAAAAGTTCAATGCCTTTTTGCAACTGCGCTTGTTTTTGCTCTTCTACGTTGGAAAAATCTCTTCTTTTTTTTCCAATGTTAATAAAGATATTTAACATAATGCAGATCCATTTTACTTGGCAAAGAGGAAATACCAATTTTATCCGGTCCTGGCATTTCTTGGGATTCTTAAAATTTTCAGCGATTTTTTGACTAAATAATTCAAGATAATCTTCAGAAATTTTAATTGCTGGCTGACAGAAAAAATCACAAATGGTTTTGGCCGGATCGTCCCAGCCGGCGTATTCAAAGTCGATAAAATAAATTTTTTCGGCATTCACTATAACATTATGAAAACCAAAATCGGAAGGGGTGATGCAACGTTCTTCTAAGGATAAAGATTCTTCTATAGATAATTTTAAATGGGAAGCATCGACTATAGTTTTTTTCTTTACCTCTTGCCACGTAGACAGAAGGTCATTTTTGATAAAGAGGATAGCTTCTTTTTCTTGGGACGGTTCATTTAAGAGAATAGAGATTCTTTTTTCGATGATATCAAGATATTCCTGGATTGAAAAGCAACCTTCCGAAGCTTTAGGAAGATGTTTTCCATTTTCCTTGTTCTCATTTAATAGTAAATAAAAATCAATCGCTTCTTTTATGGTTTTTTCATTGACATCTGAAGGTATTGCTTTTCTTCCGTCAAGATAAGAATAAAGGCCAATATTAAGTTTTTCATCACAAAAGATGGGTTTGGGCACACAGGAGATATTGTTTTGATGGGTGTAAGTTAAGAAAGAAAATTCGGCAAAAAGCCTTTTTCTTAAGTCATTTTTATCTTTGAAATAGTGTTTTAAGATCAATTTGCTATTTTTAAAGTTAAGAAGATAGACTCTATTGTTAGCTCCGCCATTTAAAGGAAAAAAATTAACAAATTCATCCTTGAATTTAATTTTTGTAACAATAGAAAATATAACATCTTCTGTGATCATAAACTGAAGTAATTTAAGATTTCATCCCACAAGGCAAACTTTTGATAATTTTGGTTTGGGGGATACAAGTTATTAGGATCAAAAAGTATCGCTTTGGTATTTTTAGGAAAGTTTTTTTCGGCTAAAAGCTCCGGTAGATCATCGATGAAATAGTCACATTGCATCTCTTCGATTTTCTTTAATTTTTCCTCTAAGGTCAATTCAAAAAAATAGTGAATGTTTTTATTAAAAAAGTTTTGTTTTAAAAGCCAGGTTTGGGCGGCCTCGTGTAAGTTATATCTTGGTCCTTTATATGGATAAAGGGTTTTATGGGAAATGATATAGATTTCTAAGTGTTTTTTTAGGGCTTTTTGAAAAAAATGATCTACATTGGGATAGGCAGAAGCTAAATCCATTCTTGCCCCATAAACATATCCTTGCAGTTTTGTCCACTCTTCTTCTTGTCCAATCGATCTTAAATAATCTCTGATCTCAGTTTTGGAAGGATTTATTGAAGGGGGAACCAAATTTATTTCTTTAGCTGCTAAATAAAAAACTTGATCATAACAAACAATGGTATTATCAAAATCGATTCCTATTCTCATCTTATCCTATTGTCATGTCTATTAGAGGTCTTAAAACTTTTCCTTTTTCTAGATCATCCAATGCTTTTTCAATATTGTCCAAGCTATAAATATTTTTAGTAAAAGGCTGGGTATTGAAATATTTAAATTCCAAGAGTTTAGAATATTTGGGAAAATGGCTATCTGGATCGTTATCGCCGCCCCAGGTTCCCAAGATTTTTTTCCCAAGATTAAATTGTTTGGGATCGATCGATAAAAATGTTCCATGAGGAGCGTTACCGGCTATTACAACTGTTCCTCCTTGATTTTTGACGCTAAGTATTGCCTGGTTCATAGCAATTGATGATCCACTAGCTTCGATAGCAAAATCTAGCGAAGTAATTTCTTGTATTGTTTTGATAGGATCTTGTTTTGAAGCATCGATAGTGTGGGTAGCCCCTAACTCTTTTGCTATAAGTAGTTTTGAAGGATTAATATCTACAGCTATGATCGGGACGCATCCGGCAATTTTGGCCCCTTGAATGGCGCTAAGGCCGATCCCTCCGCATCCAAAAATGGCGATGCTTTGACCTGGTTTAGCAGATGTTGTATTAAAAATAGTGCCAAGGCCGGTTGGCATTGCGCAGCCGATTAAAGCCGCTTCTTTTAAAGAAATATTTTTTGATGCTAAAGTTAATCTATTTTCGCTGATTACGGCATGGTTACTAAATGTTGTGATTGCTCCGGCATTAACTTTTTTTCCTTTCCAATCGTAAACGGCGCTATTGACATTTTCTCCAATACCTTTCATCCAGGAGAGTATTACGAAATCTCCCGGTTTAACCTTTTTGACGTTTTTGCCAACTTCGATAACCATGCCGCTGCCTTCGTGGCCAAGGCAGTGGGGCAAAAACTCATCTTTACCCCTAAGGCCTTTAACTTCAAGTAACTGGGTATGGCATACCCCGCTATATTTTATCTCAACTAAAACTTGTCCAGGATGTAATGGAGGAATGTCAAGCTCATCGATGATAAGGGGTTTTGATGTTTCAACTAAAATGGCAGCTTTTGTTCGCATATTGATTTTTCTTTTAAAAAGTTTAAAATTTTTAAGGTGATGTTTTCTTTATTAAGACCATAAAGGTCTCTAATGAACTCTTGAGATCCGAGCTTTTTTGGAAAAAAGTCTTGTAGGCCAAATCGAAGTAGGGGAGTTGTAATTTGATTATCAATCAAAAATTCTGCAATGCTAGATCCTAGGCCGTTAATTAAATTATGTTCTTCTAATGAAATCATCAAAGGAAAATTTTTAGAATTTAATTTTATAATTTCGGTATCCAAGGGTTTAATCGTATGCATACTGACAACTTGGGCTGAGATATTTTCTTTTTTTAGTTCTTTAGCAATTTCTAAAGCTAAAAAAACCATATTGCCGGTTGCAAAGATACAAAGATCTTGGCCTTGCTCAACAATCAGTCCTTTTCCAATGGCAAGATCCGGTATTTGGGAGTGGATTTTGGGCTCTCCTTTTTTACCGATGCGCAAATAAAGAGGCCCTTTTAGATTAAGAGCTTCTCTAAGAATTTTTCTTACCTCAAAACTATCGGCAGGGGCCGCTATGGTCAAATTGGGAATGCTTTTTAAAATGGAAATATCATCGCAAGAGTGATGAGATCCTCCGAGTGTTGAATAAGAAAGGCCCGCTCCAACTCCTACAATTATTACAGGAACATTGTGATAGCAAACATCTAATTTAATTTGTTCTAAACATCGCAGGGTGTTGAACGATGCGATGGTATATGTAATGGGACGAAGACCGCACATGGCAAGGCCTGCAGCAACACCTGTCATGTTAGCTTCGGCAACGCCGCAATTATAAAATCTGTTCGGAAAAAGTTTTTTGAAATTATCAAAGAGCTTATTTCCAATATCTCCCGATAGAAGAACGATCCTTGGGTCTAAAGCTGCAAGAGTGGTTAATTCTTCTGCAAAGGCGTTTCTCATGACTAAATAATTCCCAGTTCATTTTTTACTTTTAATAGCTCTTCTTGAGTTGGGATGCGATAATGCCAATTGTTATCATCTTCCATAAAAGAGATCCCTTTTCCTTTGATGGTATGGGCAATAATGGCGATGGGCTTTTCCTGTTTTTTTGAAATTTTATTAAAAGTGTCTAAAATTTCATCGATGTTATGGCCATCGATTTCGTAAGTTTGCCATCCGAAGGATTCCCATTTGTTTTTTAGGGGAGATAGCGTCATGGTTTCTTCGCTTCTGCCAGTTGCCTGCCATTTATTAAAATCTATTATTGCGATTAAATTATTTAAGTTTTTAGCCGGAGCAAAAAGGGCCGCTTCCCATACTGTTCCTTCATTGCATTCGCCATCGCTTAATAAAACTACCACCTTATCCGGCTCAGTTAAAATTTTTGAGGCAAGGGCGTGGCCAATGCCAATTGATAGCTCATGGCCTAAAGAGCCGGTGGCTACTTCAACTCCGGGCATGCAATTAGGGCTTGGATGTTCCGGAAGTGAAGAGCCGTCTTGGTTAAAAGTGGCAAGCAAGTCTTCAGAAAAAAAATCTCTTGATACAAGGACTGCGTATAAACTACTGATGGCATGTCCTTTGCTGAGGATAAATCTATCTCTTAATCTATCAAATGGTTTAGAGGGCTCGATTTTTAAAAAAACATGGTAAAGGGCAACTATGAGATCAACGCAAGATAATGATGAGCCTAAATGCGCAGCTTCGCCTAAATGAGACATTTTGGTTATTTCATAACGAATTTTTTTTGCGATATCCGAAATAAGTTGACTTGTGGGCTTCATATTTTTTTGTTAAATAAAGATAATTTTGAGTTAAAGGATAGCTAAATATGCAATATTGAACAATAGCATTATCAATGGGTATCCAACGGTTGGAATGTAGGAACAAATAGTTTTTCTCTATTATTTTACTCTTTGAGCTAAAATAATGCCTGCGTCAACGGTATGATATCGTTCGAATAAAATCTTAAACCCGGCCTCTAAAACGAATTTTCTTGCTTTTTCATGAAGATCTATCGAACGATCATAGATATCAAAACTACCATCTGGGGAGAATCGGTGAAACTCAGTAGTTAAAAATTCAACTTTTTTTAATGATTCTCTATCTTTTAAAATCACCCACTCCGATCCTTCGCAATCAAGTTTCAAAATGTCAACATAACCACCAATACGTTCTATTGCTGTTTTTAATGCCGCAACTTTGATATTCCCTGGTTTTGTAAAATCCATAATTTTTACAGATTGGCTTTGAAGGATCTCATTTTGCATTTCATCAGATGAAAAATAACCATCTTCTACGCCAACGGCTTCCGTGTAATATTTTGCGCTAACTGCATAAGCTTGCCACTTGAGATGCTGTTCAAGACTAGGATGTGGTTCATAACAATGAATAGTTGAATTTGGAAAATGGCCTCGAGCGGCCATTGCAAAGATACCAACATTTGCACCAACATCAAGAATCTTACAGTTTTTATCTTTTGAAATTGGAATTTTTTCTAATTGATAGGCATCTTCAAACACGGATTCAACGATAAATGCTTTTGATTCTTTCAAAAAACTTGTTTTTTTCATCGCTCCGAATAGATGGAGCTGTTTTGTTTTTAAGGCAGCATCAGGATCCAACATAAAATCTCTAAATTGTTTTCTATCTAAACCAATTAAGAAAGATCTACGTTCTTCAGGAGAAATATTAGCATTGCGCGCAGCGTGTCGCAAAGATTTCAACTTAGCGATCAGTGGTTTAGGAAGGACTTTCTTGAGTAGGGTCTTAATCATAATTTTTCTCCATAAGATAAAGCATTTGAGCTCAAAAACATTGCATCTTAAGATGTGCTTTCTTTGCTGTAAGTATAAAGCTTCTGGCATCGAAGTTTTTTTTTCAACAAAAATGTTCTATAGCTAGGCATAGGATGAATATGCCCAAATTTATTAAAGTTAGTCAGACTAAAAGGATGATATAAAATTGCTTGTTTAATATGGTATTTATTGAGGCAGATTTTCTGTGTGTTAATTATTAATTCGAAGAATATTGAACATTGAATGTGATTTGCCTGTAAAGAGAATATAAGATATATTAGATAGGTAATAATTGTGAGAAAAAAAGTGAGTAGTTTTTTTAAAAGAAAATTTTCTGATCCATTATTGTCTACATGCCTGGGAGAAAAAAACTATAATCTATTTTTATTTGGAGTAAGTTTGATTCCTAATTTTTTAGCAACTTTGATGGAGGGGCTTTCTTATGGAGGATTGCTCTTGGCTTTTAATGTTTTTAGCAATAATGAAATCAATTGGAACTCTAATTGTATTACCATCTTTTTAGGTAAATTTTTGCAGCCTTTATCGACTAATAAACTATTTATTTTCTTTATCATGGCGGCTTTGTTCATTCAATTTTGTAGAAGCGCTTTTCTATTCTTGTCGCAATACATAGTTTCATTTTTAGCCCTTCGTATTTCTCAAGATATTCGATTTAAAATTTATAAAAACATATTTGGCTATAGCTTTCCTTATTATAGTTCCCATCAATCGGGAAAATTAGTTCAATTGGTTACCTTGCCCGATATTTTACCTGGACTTTTATCAAATTTTAATAATGCCATAGCATCAGGACTTATGATTATCTGCTCTTTAGGATGTATGTTTTTGATAGACCCGGTTTTATCGATTATAACCCTGATATTTTTTGGAGCAGTCAACTTCATATATAAGATCGTTTTGAAAAAATTAAGCGCTCTTTCAATCTATTTTTCTGAAAATTCGACTGCTTTATCAAATGATATTTCACAATCGTTAAATAACATGAAGCTGATCCATGTTTTTGCAAGACAAAATAATATGTTGGATAAGATTAAAGCTATGATAAAACAAACAGCTTATTTCAATAATAAAATTAATTTGTGGAATACTTTGACGTCAGCAATGGGAGAAATTATTGGTATATCAGTTGTAAGTTTAATGCTGATTTTTGGAGCTTTTATATTGCATCAAAAATCTTTGTTTTTATCAGTTTTATTATTGTTTATAGCTATAGCTTATCGAGTTGCAACCAGACTGCAAGGATTTCTTAATAATTTTTCAACTATTATTAGCTTCTCCGGCACCATTATTCGACTAAGAGAGGCTCTTTCGATTCAAGGAAAAGAATTCCTTTCTCAATCGGGAGAGAAATTTTTAAAATTTAACAATCAAATTGAGTTTAGAAATGTAACTTTTTCTTATAAAGAAAGATCTGAGCCTGCCGTCAAAGATTTTTCTTTCAATTTTTCAAAAGGTAAAATTTTTTCATTGGTTGGCATGTCCGGAGCCGGAAAATCTTCTATTATCGATTTGATGTTAAGAATATATGAACCTACCGATGGACAAATACTGATCGATGGAAAAAACATTCAACATTTCAATATTGATAGTTTTAGAGAAATCGTTGGCGTAGTAAATCAAGATATTTTAAGTTTTCATGACACCATTGAAAATAACATTAAATTTGGCAAGTTGAATGCTTCGATGGATGAAATTATTAAAGCGGCGCAAATGGCTAAAATACATGATTTTATAATAAAATTACCCAATGGGTATAATACAATTATAGGAGAAAAAGGACATAAATTGTCAGGTGGGGAAAGACAAAGGCTGGCTTTGGCAAGAGCTTTGGTAAAAGATCCTCAAATATTAATTTTGGATGAAGCAACTAGCCATTTAGATAGCCACTCGGAATTTTTAGTTCAACAAGCTTTGGAATCGATTAGGAAAGATAAGACAATGATTTTTGTTGCTCATAGGCTCTCAACGGTAATGAATTCAGATCAGATTTTAGTCTTTAATAAAGGGCATCTTGTAGAAGTGGGATCACATAAAGAGCTGCTTGCTAAAGAAGGTCATTATGCCTATTTTTGGGGGATCCAATCTCAAACTCTTAAAGAAAATTCTATGCAATTTAATTAACAAAAAGACAATCTAATGAGTCATGTTACGCTCTCAGTTATATTAGTAAATTATAATTATGGTCATTATATTACCGAATCTACCAATGCGATATTGTCTCAAAGCAGACTTCCCGAGGAATTTATTATTATAGATGATGCTTCTACCGACAATAGTTGGGAAATTATCACTAATTTAACCAAGGGACTATCTTTTGTAAAAATTATCAGACATAAGATTAATCAAGGAGTGATGTCAACTGTTAATGAGGGCATTAAAATGGCAACCAAAGATTATTTATTCTTAACTGCATCCGATGATAAAATGCTACCGGGATTTATAGAAAAAAATCTTACTTTTTTGCTCTCTCATCCCAATGTGGGCGCAGTTTCTTCCATACCCGGTTTTTTTAATAATGACAATCCTTTCCAAGTAGAATTTTTCCCTATGGGTAAAAATGAAAATAGAGTCTTTTCTGCTAAAGAAATTATAGATGCTTTTAAATATCAAGATTATTGGATTCCGGGTCATACGACTATTTTAAAAACAAATTTAGCTCAAAAATTTGGCGGTTTGAATGAAAAATTTAAACATAGTTCTGATTGGTTTTTAAATACTCAAATTGCTTTAACTAACGGAATGGGATATTTATCGGAGCCATTGGCAGCAATGAGGATACATGGAGTTTCTTATAGCGCAAAAGCTAAGGAAAATCCTAAAGAGTTAGATTTAACTTTTTTGACCATATTGCGATCGGTAGATGAAGATTTTGATTCGGAGTTTAGACAAAGTTTTATTAGATCAAATGTTATTCATCAATTGGGTTTAAAAATGATTAAATTTCTTGTTTTTCATCCTGAGCATTGGTATTATTTACCTCAACTTTTCATTAGAAAAATTAGAAGTTTGTTTAGAAAAAAAATCTATCCTATGTTTTTTAAAAAAAACCTTAAAGAACAGTCCTTTGTCATAAACCTAAAATAGATTATGAAAATTTATGCTCTAGTTCCTTGTCTTTATAATGAAGTGGGGCATCATTACTCTTATCATTTGGCTATGACTAAAGCTATGAGGCTAAATGGCTGGGAATATATAAAGTTAATTCCTAAAAGATCTATTTTGAATAATTTAGGCCCTGATTGGCAAAAGACTTTATCCTTACACGGGGGACAAAAAGGGATTTGGAATAATTTTTTTAAACCGCTTGCTAATTTCCCCCCTTTTTTTAAACTTTTCTTTCGTTTAAAAAAACCAAATAATAATCAGGTGGTTTTTTTAGAATACTTTACCATTATACACTTAATGCTAGCTTCTTTTTTGATATTTTTTATCAGGCCAAAAATACAACTTTGGCTTTTATATAGAACCGATCTTGATCAAATAATATTTAAAGGAAAAGCCCACAGATTTTTGCACGTTTTGCTTAAGAAAGCATTAAAAAAGCAAAATGTAAAATTATTTACCGATAGCGAACTTTTGGCAAAACAGCTAAGTTCATTTTTTAAAAAAAATGTTCAAGTTTTGCCTATTCCTCATACTAATAGCTCGAGCCCCTCTATTAAAGTTTCTAGTCCAAATGAAATATTATGTTGGTGGCCCGGAGGTTCAATCCGAAAAGAAAAAGGATTTTATCAAATTAAACGTTTGGTAAACAGGCTCAAAACCTCTTCCAATATTAAACTAATACTTGCAGATAGCATGATACAGTTTGTAGAGAAAAATACCCGAATTCAATTTATCAAAAGCAATCTTTCTGAAATTGAATACAATGATTGGATGATCAAAGCGGATCTGATATTACTTCCTTACATAAGCGAACTTTATCGCTATCGCACCTCGGGGATTTTTGTCGAAGCGATTGTTGCTGGAGCTATGCCAGTTGTTACCAAAGATACATGGATGGAATATGAACTTAAAAAATTTGATCTTGAAGAATTAGTAATTTTTTGGAGCTCTAATGATATAATCAAAATTTTCCATGAAATACATAATAATGTTCAGATTAAAGAAAAATTCAAAATAATGAGGGAGCATTATATAAAATTTCATTCAATACAAAATTTTGCTTCGCTGTTTAAAAATCAAGATTTTAGACATTTTTAAAGTTAGTCATTTTTAAAATTGGATATGCAGCAATTATTTCTTTGATCCCGTCATCCAAACTATACTCTGTCTTCCATCCCAACTTCTCTAATTTTTCATTGCTGACGATATAATCTCTTTTATCGGGATCTTCTCCAACATTTGCGCTATGAATATAAAAATCAGGCAAGTAAAATTTTATCTTTTCGCAGAGCTCTCTTTTGCTCAAATTGGCAGAGGAAAGCCCCACATTAAAAGCTTCCCCTTTCATTTTATCAAAATTATTGATTCCAAATAAAAAAGCATTGGCGACATCTTTAATATGAATATAATTTCTCTTAAAATGCTCTTCAAAAAGGACTATAAACTTATCTTGGCAGGCCCTAAAAGTAAAATCATTAACCAGTAAATCAAGCCTCATTCTTGGGGACACTCCAAAAACTGTTGCCAACCTAAAAGAAACGGCCCTTTTGGATTTTAAAAGCTCTTCTTCTATTTCAATCTTTAATTTCCCGTATAATGAAACCGGTCTCAAAGCCGATGTTTCATCGCAAAATTTGTTTTTTTCTCCAATCCCATAACCGCTATTGGTATTTGGAAAAACTATTTTTTGTTTGGCGGTTGTATTATCCAATATAAATTTAACTGCATCATAGTTTATAAGTTTGGCTAATTGGGGGTTCACGCTGCAAGCGGGAGCTCCGACCAAAGCGGCCAAGGGAATAACTATATCTGCATCGAATATTAGTTTTTTTACTAGGTCATAATCATTGACATTGCCTTTGATGAATTTGAAGTTGGTATTTCCAAAACAGGCCAAAAGTGAAGTTTGATTAAAACTTAAATTATCTAAAACGGTTACTTTAAATCCCTTTTCTAATAAAAGGGGAGTCAAAATAGATCCAATATAGCCGGATCCGCCGGTAATTAATACTTTGTTCATACATTTTTTAGTTTTTTTAAAATTTCTGGAGCTTTAAGATAAGATTCTTTTGTTCCTATGTCAAGCACCTTTTGTGAAGAATAAAGACCAAAAACCTTTTTCTTTTTTATTAAAATTGGAAAAGCTTCTTTTTCAATAGAAAAGGCCTCAGTTAAATCCAAGTTTTCAAATAAATCTTTTTTGATTAGGTAAACGCCGGCATTAATAAATCCTTTTTCTAATGAGATTTTTTCATTGAAGGCTAAAATTCTTTGCGAGTTTTGATCGATTTTAAGGGAGCCAAAGCTCTTGGAATTATCAGTCTCAGTATATAGTAGCGTGCAATCGCTTTTATTTACCTCATGAAATTTTTTAAGCGTTTCAAATGAAAAATCAATATAAGAATCTCCATTCATCACCAGTACATTCTGTGAAGTCGCTAGGCTTAGCGCTAATTTGATAGCTCCTCCGGTTCCTAAAGGCTTATCCTCAATAGAAAAGGCGATATCGGATTGATTTTGGTAATAGTTCTGAATGAACTCGGCCATGTAGCCTATAGCCAAAACGATTTTTTTAATCTGTTTATAAGATCTTATCTGATGGATTAAAATATCTAAGAATGGAGTTTTATCAATTAAGGCCATGGGCTTTGGTCGATCAGCTACGCATTCTTTGAGCCGGGTTCCGAATCCACCTGCTAGAATAATTGCATCCATCGTAATTAGTCCTTCATGTAAATAATGGTTGAGCCTTGGCTTTCAAAACGAAATTTCACTTCCAAAAGTCCCATGTTTTTTCTTAAAAGATCTTGTAGGTGAAGGGGCACTAAAAGGGCTAAAAAACCGCCGCTTCCGGCGCCGCAGAGCTTGCCTCCAATGGCGCCTAACTCTTTTGCTTTTTCATAAGCTTCATCTATTTGAGGATTGGTGATTTTAGAAGAGAGCTTTTTCTTAAGATTCCATCCATCATCTAACAACTTTCCAAGCTTTTGAATCATTTCTTCTTTCGAAGAGTTTACAATAATTTCTTCAGCATGAAAAACCATCTCGTACATCTTTTTTAAATATTCGTCATTACTTTTTTCTTGGGTTTTTTCAATCTGCTCTTTTACCACATTCGATGCAAATCTAGTGAGCCCGGTATAAAAAATCATCAGGTGTTTTTCAAAATACTCTTGCTTTTCTAAAGAGATGATCACCGGCCTAATCGAAATGTTTTTTTGAAAAAATTCAATGATGTTCAATCCGCCAAAAGCTGAATGAAATTGATCTTGCGATCCTACATTTTCTTTAATCAAGTGTTGTTCAACAAAGCAAGCCTCTTCTGCCAGTTTTTGTTTGGATATTTTTTGTCCCCTTAATGCATAAAGAGCATTTAAAAATCCCACAGTAAATGATGATGATGAGCCAAGCCCCGTTTTTGCCGGCAAATCAGAAAATATGTGAATATCCAAATTGCCGAAAATCTCTTTAAATCTCAAACACTCTCTAATACTTGGATGCTCAATCTCTTCTAAGGTTTTAACCAGTTCTGTTTTAGAATATCCAATCCTTATCTTATGCTCAAAAAAATCACTCAAAGTATTTATGCTAAGATAAGTATATTGATTAATCGTTGTTCCCAAAACAGCGCCCGGATGCCTTAAATAATAAGCAGGATAATCGGTCCCTCCGCCAAAAAAACTGATTCTCACAGGTGTTCTAGAAATGATCATCATTTTTTTAGCCTCGTGCTTATTATGTAAGTATTTTAAGGGACTCTGTCCCTTAAAAACCCTGGCAAAGGAAGCGAGCTTCCTTTGCAAACCTTTTTTATTTTAAAAAAATAAAAAGATCGCAAAGAAACTTTGTTTCTTTGCTTGGGGTTTAAAAGGGGACAAAGTCCCCTTTTGTAAACAATAAAAATTATCAAAAATGCTGATTGTAATAAATCTAAAAATTGCTTCAGCTATTTTTAGCTAATTTTGCCTAAAGTAAATTATTCGTTTTTGATATACCATAAGCTTGTAGCTAAGAGGAGTTTTAGCAATGTCAAAATTTTTACAAATGATTGTCGCTTTGATTATTGGAGTTTTTTCTTTTGATCAGGCCTATGGATGTACCGGAATAAAATTAATTGCCAAGGATGGCTCTATTATTCATGGAAGAACTTCGGAGTTTGGGTCATTTGTCGAGACATCGCTTGCAGTTATCCCAAGAGGCTACGCTTTTGTGGGGACAACTCATATTGGACCTGGGTTATCGTATGTATCGAAGTATGCAGTTGTCGGCTCTTATTCTTTTAATGACATTCTTATTATAGACGGAATGAATGAAAAAGGTTTAGCTGTCGGAACTTTTTATTTTCCCGGGTTTGCTGAATATAGCGAAGTTTCTATAGAAAATCAAACTAAGGCTTTATCTCCGATTGATTTTCCTAATTGGCTATTGACTCAGTTTGCAACGATTGAAGAGGTGAAAGAGGCAATAACCAATGTAGTGATCGCTCCAACTCTAAACAAGAATTGGGGAGGTATAGCGCCTCCATTTCACTATATAGTTTATGATAAAAGCGGCGCTAGTTTAGTAATCGAGCCTATTAATGGGAAATTGATATATTTTGAAAACAAATTGGGTGTTTTAACAAATTCTCCAAGTTTTGATTGGCATATGACCAATTTGAGAAATTTTATTAATTTAAGACCTGAAAATGTTAAGCCAATAGATTTACGTGGAGTGATTTTAGCGCCATTTGGACAAGGGTCTGGCATGGTTGGGATGCCTGGCGATTTTACACCATCCTCTAGATTTGTGAAAGCGGCTATTTTTTCTACAACAGCGATACCTTCAGCTAATGCAGAAGATGCGGTGTTTCAGACTTTTCACATTTTAAATCAGTTTGATATACCTAAGGGCCTTATTCGCGATATTGCTAATGGAGTAATGCATACCGAATATACAATTGCAACCTGTGTAAGAGATCCTCAATCGTTGAAATATTATTTTAAAACATATGACAATCAAAACATCAAGGTAGTGGATTTAAACAAGTTTGATTTAGATGCCAAATCGATCAAAACGATTGCAACTACAGGTTTTGAAAAAGCTGAGGATATTTCTTCTAAATTAAAATAATAAGTTTTGACACCAAGGTAAATCTTTAAAATTATCCAATCAGCAATTCCCGCTTAAATAATTTCGTATAGATATGATATACTTTTTTTACGGAAAATTTTCGTAGAGAGATTATTGTATGAAAAGAGGCCCTCATTGTCAGGAAAAGAAAACATTATCAACAGCC
>JACRNF010000018.1 GCA_016219355.1 Chlamydiota bacterium
CCGGAAGCTATTTCATCAAAGAGTTCATTCGTCCAAAATATGCCAAACCAAATAATGATGGTATTTTAATATCGGAGTTACCGGATAGCATTATTCCAAAATGCAGAGCCGATGAAAGTTTATTAGCTGATATTTTAACTAAGAAATTTGCTGACCACCTCCCTCTATATAGGATCGCTGAAATTTTATCCCGAGAAGAAATCGGTATCAGCCGCAAACTTCTTTCACAATGGGTCGTCAAATGCGGTTTAATTTTAAAACCTCTTTACGATCTAATGCTCAAAATGATTCTCGATAGCAAAAATATATTTGTCGATGAAACTACTATTAATCTTCTCAAGCAAGATAAACTAGCTTATATGTGGGTTATCTGCGGAGGAAAAGATCCTGATCCTCCTTATCGAATCTATAAGTTTTGCAAAGATCGGTGTTATGAAAATATAATTACATTATTGGATAACTACCATGGTGGATTGCATTCAGATAAATATGGCGCTTATGAAGTTTTGGCTCAGCAAAAGATAATAACATGGTATCCCTGCTGGGCGCATATTCGACGTAAATTTTTTGAAGCTCAGACTACAGATCCAATTAAAAATGCAGTTCTGGAACAAATACAACAACTCTTTTTATTAGAGGAAGAAGCTTGGAAACTAAGCCCGGAAGATCGCTTGGCTCTTCGCCAAAAAGCGATTCCAATAATAGACAAGCTTATTATCGATATCAAAGCAAAGCTGATTGATGGAAAGATTTTGCCTAAATCAAAATTTAAAGGAGCTCTCGGCTATTTTTGCGGCTTGATTCCATATATTAAAAATTATATCAAGGACCCCTTTGCCAGGATGGATAATAATGTAGCTGAAAGAGCGATACGTCCGCTTGCCATAGGTCGTAAAAATTGGCTTTTTTTTGGTAGCGAAGACGGCGGAGAAGCCGGAGCAATCATTTTATCATTAGTTCAAACTTGTCGAGGGTTAGGAATCAATCCAAGGGATTATCTCGAAGATATCCTCAGAAGGTTTATGGGGCATAGCGCCAATAAGCTATATGAGCTCTCTCAACATCAGGTTGAAATATTATCTAATGAACTGCAGAAATCACAAGATTTGGCTATTTTCTTAAATATTATTAAAGAAGATGACCTTAAAAAAATAAGTCTTGCCGAATTACAAAACCGAATAAAAGAGGTTCTTAAAACATTAACTCTTGCAGCACTAAAAAAACGAATTGACAGAGCTCCCCCCAATGAAGAATTATCTCAGCATCTTTTTGGACCACAAAATATGGCCCTCATCTTAAATATTATTAAAGAAGAGGACCTTGAAACATTAACCATAGCGGAATTTACAACCCGAATGGAAGAAACTCTTAAAACATTAACTCTTGCAGAACTTAAAAAACGAATTGATATAGTTCTTCCCAACCCAGAATTATCTTCTAATCTGAAAACAAAATTATTAAATCCTCTGATTAATGATCCATACCTTTTCTTAAATATCATTCAAGAAGCCCAAGCTTATTACAAAACTTTATCCGATAGTATTACAAAAACCGAAAATCCCTCTGGTACCGACAGTGCAAAAACTTATACTTTATGGAAATCATCTCTTGTTACAGGAGGGATCGATCCAAGTTTTGATGATAATATAACTGTTAAAAAACTCTTTGCTATCAAGTCAAAAAAGGATATTGAAAACCTTTTTTATGATGAAATAGCAAGTTTTATCAGTTTTATAAAGAATCCGGACAATTTACAGAACCTTAGACTTCATCCCGAAGAGTTACCAAAAATACGAGATGAATATTTTAAAAGATATCCTAGACAGGCTAAGTTTAATGAAATTTTACAACACAAAAATGAATATTTTAATAAATTTAATCAGAAAGAACTGATCTTTCCCGCCTCCCAATCAGAAGATGGCGATTCAGCTAATTCTCTAGGAAGTGGAATATGCTTTGGTATTTGCCATGATTTAGCTAAAATCTTGATTGAGGGTGATCATCTCGATATCAGAACAATCGATCCTTCAAAATTATTACCATCTTCCACCCGTAGAAAACTGCAAGCTGCATTTCAATTGAAAAATCTTTTATTTAAAAACAGCTCATCAATAGTTTCGCAAGATATCCATTGTTTAATGCCAGCAAATTTAATTAGACCTTATAAACAAGAAATAATACATCAAGAAAGTTTTGAGCTCTCTCACCCACAAGTAGGTCCGCTAAGCTCTCCTGGCAGAACTCCCAAAAACGCAATAAAAGATGCAATATTGGCAAATATAGAAAAACTAAAACGATCAAAAGGTGTTGTGATTTTTACTACAACTGATCATGCCTTATTATTACAGATAGATTTTGAACATAATATTTATAGATATTTTGATCCAAACCTAGGACTTTTTCAAATTACCCCAGCTGCTGCAGAAACCGAGGCGCAGTGCCTCGACAGACTTTTAGAAATATTTGAAAATACTGGTCAGGACTATAATCAATCTTGGATAACGGTCATTCAGAAATATAAAGATTAAAACTATCATTGAAAGTTTGAAGAAAAAAAAGCCGGCAGCGACCTACTCTCGCATACTCTTGAGTATACTACCATCGGCGAAGAAGAGCTTAACTTCTGAGTTCGGGATGGGATCAGGTGTGACCTCTTCTCTATTGCCACCGGCATGAAATCTAATGAATAGT
>JACRNF010000078.1 GCA_016219355.1 Chlamydiota bacterium
TCGTCAAAGCCTCGGGATTTAAAGATCGTAAGTGGGTTCATATTTCTAATATTGACCCACTTACGATCTTTGAATCGCGAGATCTTTCACTGAAGCCCAAAACCAATTTTTCAAGTTGTTTAGGTATATAATTAATTAAATTAAAAACAGGTAATTTATGGCAGCTGTTTGTAATTATTTTAAAGGTTCTATTAAAAATCTTTCTACAAAAGAATTAGGAAGCCTTCATGATGATTATGTATGTAATAAAGCAAAGGCATGTATGACAAGAGTTTTTACAATTTCATTATTAGCTTTGTCTATTCTTACTATTTTATCTGGTAATTTTGCTCTTGGAATTGGTTTTGGCGCACTAGCAATTGGTTTAGGAACTTATGATTTAATACAAAGCTATAAGTTAGTCGCATTAGAGAAAATTTTACAAGAAAGAGGCCTGCAAGCTACTTATCAAATCTATAATTGGGGATGGGGAGGTTTCTCTTCCAGCGCTGGCTGATATAGAGTACAACTAATTTAAAAATATCTTTCATAAAATCATGCAAGGTGGAGTATTTTTTTCGAACACTTCTTGATTTAAATGCCTTATCAAATATAATTATTGCATTAACTTAAGGTTTTTATGAGCAAGAGTATTCTTATGCCTCTTCTTAAAAGATTTATGTTTTTCTTTTTTGGCGCTCCAGCGCCAGCCATATTTTTGTTCTATTAGATCCAATTTTTTATAACTTTAAAAAAAATACATATATCTTTAGTCTCAACTTTGGATAATCGCTTTGACTAATGGTATCAGAAGTAGTCAACACAAAAAAAATTTAAGAGGTACTTATGAAAAGTCGTTTCTTCGGCGCAGTTTTACTAGTTGCCGGAACCGCAATAGGCTCAGGAATGCTCGGCATGCCTGTCGTTACCGGAATCGCCGGATTTTATCCTTCTCTTTTGGTTATGTTTTTTGCCTGGGCCTTTTTACTTCTAACCTCATTTTTAATGGTCGATGTCAATCTCTCTATAGGCGGAGAAGCAAATATCATTTCCATGGCAAAAAAAACCTTAGGAAGAACCGGAGAGATCTTTAGTTGGATCTCGTATCTTTTTCTACTCTACGCTTTAGATGTTGCCTTCATCGCAGGAGGAAGCAAAATTTTAAGCGATCTCTTCCCGACTTTACCCAGCATGATCGTTCCTCTTCTCATTTTACTTCCTTTAGGATTTATCATTTTTTTAGGAATAAAAGCAGTTGATCATGTAAACCGTTTTTTAGTCATCGGAAAACTCGGCATCGGCTACGCAATTTTGATTTGTTTTGTCCCACCTCATGTAAAACAAGCACTCTTATCGCATATAGATTTTTCATTTATGCTTTTTACCTTGCCAATTGTTATTGAAGGGTTCGGATTTCATACAGTTGTCTCTTCTTTAGTCAGCTACCTTCACCGCGATGTCATAAAATTGCGCTGGGCATTAACCTTGGGTAGCTTTATCGCCCTTATCGTTTATTTTATATGGGAACTATTAGTCTTAGGGGTCGTTCCGGTAACCGGAGAAGTAAGTTTGATAAAAGCATACGTCACCGGAGATGTATCTACATCCCCGCTAATCAATATTTTAAAAACACCTATCATTTCTACCGGGGCCATCATCTTTGCCGGCTTCTCGGTCGCTACCGCCTTCTTAGGGGTCTCCCTTGGCCTTTTTGATTTTTTTATCGATGGATTAAAAATCAAAAGAACCTTTAAAGGAAAAATTATAGCCTACCTCTTAACCTTTGTCCCCTCTCTAATCTTTGTTTACACCTCCGAAAGAATCTTCATTGTTGCCTTAGAATACGCAGGAACCTTCGTCGCCATAATTTTCGGTCTTATCCCAATTTTAATGGCTTCAAAGCTTCCCAAACCCTCCTATTGGCATACAAAAATGGGAAGAGGGTTGCTTATTGCAGCTGCGTTATTTTTCATTCTAGTAATCATTGCCGATATTTTGAATAAATTTGGTTATGTGCAACCTATTATTGAACAGTATTTGAAATAGTTGATAGTCTAAGATTAGGAGGGCTTTGCCCTCCTGAGCCTCCCATTAAAGGAACAAAGTTCCTTTAAAATCCTTTGGTTTTAAAAAGAAGCAAGAAATTCATCGAGCGATTTTTTGAGAAGATGCCATTTAGTAGTCGGAAGTTTTTCTCTTTGGATCTTATTGTCCGCTATATAAAGGTAGTCATATAAAAAATATTGATAAGCCTCTTCTTCTTCCAGCTCAAGCTTTAAAACAATTGTTTTAGCGCTATCTTCCCCGCAAGATGAGTTCTCTTCAATAATCTGCAAAATAAGCTCTTGGGATCTTAAAAAACTCCCCTTTAATTTCTCAATTAAAAGATCGACAGATGGCAAATTATCAAAACTAGCTTTTTGAATGCTTGATTGAAGATGGTTATTTAAATCCAACTTGTTTGGTAAAGATTTTTTAAAAAAATCTTCCAAAGACATTTTTTTTACCCCTTTTAATTCGTAACCAAAAGGGGTTGCATCAATTAATTTGTGTTTTGATTTTTGAGCCCATTGTGAAATATTGTCCCCCTCCATCATCCAAGTTATACTAGTAAATGAAGGTTTTTTGTTTTTATCTTGAATAGATATCAGATTTGCAAGATTCAATTTATTATCTTTGGGGTCTATGACTCCATCTGCATAAAGTTTTTGATTGCTAAAAGCAAGGTCCACCCCATTTAATATAATATGAGAGCACCCAAGATATGCAGCTATTGCAATACATGTAGAAGTTACACTTAAAGAGCGGTCTAAAAGCTCTTTGTCTAATAGCTCTTCTTGTAAATTTAAAGCTTTGTCCAGCCACGTTTCACTTTTTCCACCGATCTCGGCTTTAAAATAACCAAATGACCCTTTAAAGGTTTTAAAAACATCCGGATGTACCCTAGTTGAATAAAGCATGGGAATACTAGGGTCCATATTCTTTTTCATCCTAAGGTATTCTTCTTCATTAGGATCTATAACAACTCCAAAATGCGGAGAAATTCCCTGTTTTGTTAAAGCCGCAATAGCCGAGCCTCCGGCTATGATCAAAGCTTGGCTTTTTAATTTTGAAAGCAATTTTATCGATAAATCTAAAGATGGGCCGGCGCCGCAAATAATTGCCGGGATGTTTTTAAATTGATCTTTTAGTTTATTTAAATAAAAAGAAGTAGGAAGCTTTTTGACATTTTTCAGAAAGTTTATAAAGAGTTTTGATGCATTGATCCGATCAAAACAATAATAATGGGCAAATGTGCTTCTTTTCAAAATATGAGATTTTAAATTTAAAAACTTTTGGGTCTCTTTTTTACTTGTAGCGACTAATACTTTATCGGAAAAAAAATTAAGGGCGATATCTTGTAAAAACAGCTCTTCGCTAATTAAATAATAAACATAGACTTGGGGATCTTCTAAAATCTCTTTGGCCTTTTCCTGATGTAAAAATAGATTTAGTTTATTAGGATTATCTTCAAAAAAAATAACCCTTCTTTCTTTTTTTTCATGAAGCCATTTTTTTACCCTATCAAAAGATAAAGACAAGCCATAAACATAAAGGATTTCTACTTCATGCAGTTTTAAAGACTCTTGCCAATCCTTGGGCTCTTGCCATTTCTTTTTTTTAAAAGTAGATTTCAAGCTTTGAGCAAAAAATGAACTTATAGCAAACCGGCTTGATAAAATAGAATAATTTTCTTCAAAAACCTTGCTCATCAATATTTGGCTCTTTTTAAAATATCGGTGTGCTCCGTGATCACATTTCTTAAGAATATAAGTTTATTAATAGAAAGCTCAAACTCATTTTTTAATTGAAGCTCTCTTTTTAAAATGTGCTTCCAAACTTCCCAGAGAGGATTTAATAAATGAGTATAAAAAAATTCATGATGCAACTTTTCAAAAGAGATCACTTGCGATGCAAAGTCGGGTGTTTGCTCTAAGGTTTTCATAATATCGTCGCATATTTGTAATGAATTTATAGCGCTTTTTTCAATTTTAGCAAAAAGCTCTGCCACTTGAGTCTGCTCAACGTTTTCATCTTTTATACTTTGAAAAATCTTAGCAATCATATCGCTTATGTTTAGATCAGAAGAAAAAGAATTTATAACCTCGCTTAAAGGCTTTTGCTGTGTATTTTGAATGAAAAGTCCACCTTCGGTTGCATTAATAAAACTAATATCTTTATTTTCTAAAGCAAATTCTTCCAACCAATTTTTAGCCATTAACCAATCTTTTTGAGTGAAAACCTTGTTTTGAAACCGATCAAAAGTTTCCAATAAGGGTTTGGGCTCCGATTTGATATTGATAGATTTAGCATAGCGCCTATCTTTAAAACAAAGGTCCAACCCAATAAAAGTAATGGGATTGCAACCTAACAATGTAGCAATTTTAGTTAAAAAGTTAGTGACATTCCATCCTCCATGAAAAGGTTTTTGAAAAATGTTCAAATTATCAAAAAGCCATTTTTCCAAAGGATAATTTTCAGTATTGGAAATTAAGATTTTTTCTCCCTGGTGAATTTTAAGATTTTGCTTAAACATTTGAGGAAGATAAAATAATGGTACATCTTTAAATGACTCATCTAGCTTGGCCTCTTTATCCACGGCTCCTTTAAAAGATGGTACAATATTTTCTTTAAAAAGGGCTTTTAAAGCTGCCCCTCCTGCCAAAAGTAAATAATTTTGAGGCAAATTTTTTAACAAATGGATGTTTTTATCTAGTGATGGACCCGCTGCAACTATAATAGCAGGAACGTTTTTGAACTTTTGGGCAAATGCATCAAATAGTTTAATCTTTTTTGAGGAAAAAAGATTGCTGTAGCAATTATCAAAAAACAAATGGCCAAAATCACTATAATTAGATGCAGTTAAATGAACTCCTAAATGATAGTATTCTAAAAGAGCTTTGATCTTCAAAAACGATTCTTGACTCGCCGTTTTTGAAGAACTGATATGCATATCTAAAAAAACATGGTCCCAGGCAAGGGACTTAATAGACTCTTCTAAATTTTCTTTAAGTAAAATGCATTTCACAAAAGGAGAAGATAAGATTTTTCGAAATCTAACATCCTCGTAAAATTTTTTAAAGTTTTCTTCGTCATCTTCTAAAAATAGTATAAAATTGTATTTTTTTAACCATTTGGAGATGTTTAAATAAATCTCATCACAAAGTTTATAATTATATAAAACTTGACCTGTTTGATTTTGTAAGTTCTTCATTGTTTTTCTATTGATTTAATCATTTCATGAAAAGATGGTAAAAAATCTACCATATCGTAATTTTTATTTTTAGCATTATACCACAAAGTCTTAATCTCTTCATCATTTGCCATTGAAATAAATAAAGCTTTAACAAAGTGATTATAGCCCTTTAATTGATTAAGAGTCTCTTTGGTGATTTTAACTGCCTTACACTCAATCATTAACAAGGGATAGAGTTCATGTTTTGGATGAATGTTTTTGGCAAAACAAATAATATCGGCTCTTCTTTTATTCAGAACCCCTCCCTGTAAATAGGGAAGGGTATCGAGCTCTTTTTCAACAGCGATCAGCCCTTTTGGGAATCCAAGCTCAAGAATCATTTTATTTAGCAATTTTTGCCTAACGATCTCTTCAGGCAAAGCTTCAACAAAGCACTCTCGGATCGGATCAAAAAGCTTTTTTAAGCTATTCAACTTCAATTATCCCAAGGCCGTCTGGTCTTTTGTACATAACCCTTAATTTCTTATCTTCATCAGCTCGGTAAATCAAAAATTGAAGTCCTGAAAGATCGAGGTTCATAATAGCTTCTTCTTGATTAAAATGTCTTACCGGAAGGGTTTCTTTAGCAACGATCTTAGGAAGCTTATATTTTATTTCTTCTTCCTTAAGTGTCTCATTATCGATATCATCGTTGATCTCCTCAATTTCCTCTATCGGTTTTAAAACATGAACCTTCATATCTATTGCAGCAAGATCCTTTTTACATCTATGATTTTGTAAACGGGATTTATATTTTTGAATCAATTTTGCGAGCTTATCCACAGTTGCATCGATCGCTCCATATAGATCTCCGGTTGTAGCATGAACTTGGATATTAAAGTGTAAAAATTTCATATGAATAGCGCATGTATGAGAGAGCTTTTGAACGTCCAAAGTAACATGCACATCTAAAATATGATCGGCAAATCTTTCTAATTTATCCAATTTTTCAAACACATATTTTTGAATCGGCTCAGTAATTTGAATGTTTTTTCCTTGTACATATACAGTGTATCCTTCATTTGCAAACTTTTGCTTTACCGCTGTTTTTGATGCTGATTTGGCCATAATTACCTCTTTTGTTAGAAATAGATAACTTACAATGTTTTTTAGGCCGCTTCAAGAAAAAAGTGTTATTTTTCAATAAAAGTTACATTGAACTCTTTAAAAAGAGGAATGGAAAAAGTTGATGGCATTATTTTATATATTTTCTTAAACTCAAGAAAGGACTAAATACTAAGGAGCCAAGAATGTTTTGCTATCAATGCGAGCAAACCGAAAAACAAACAGCCTGCACCATTAAAGGTGTTTGCGGAAAAAATGAGCTCACAGCCGATTTGCAAGACCTTTTAATATATGCGGCAAAAGGGATATCTTACTACGCCGATATTTTAGCCAAAGAAAATATCCATAACGAAGAGATAGACCATTTTATAATTCAAGCTGTTTTTGCAACTCTTACCAACGTCAATTTCGATCCTCAAAGATTTTTCATAATGCTCCAAACAGCCTCCGATTTACTCGATAAAGCAAAAGCTTTATATCAGCCCTTTGCTTCCAAATATAAAGAAAAAATCCCCCCTATGGCCAACTGGCGCTTAAAAACAAATTTGGAAGGGGCAGTTAAAGAATCAGAAATCGCATCTATAAAAAAACAAATTCAAGTTCATGGCGAAGATATCGCCGGACTTAGCAACTTTATTCTATTTGGCTTAAAAGGAACCGCAGCTTATTTAGACCATGCTTTTGTCTTAAATAAAAAAAGTCCAGCTCTCTTTGCAAAAATACATGAAATGCTCTCATATTTGGCCAAAGAAAATTTCTCTATGGATGAGCTCTTAAAAAGAGTATTGAAAACAGGAGAAATTAATCTTGAAGTGATGAAGCTCTTGGACGCTGCCAATACCTCTACCTATGGACACCCAGAGCCTACAAAGGTCAGAATTACTCCCATGAAAGGAAAGGCTATTGTAGTTTCAGGTCATGATTTAAAAGACTTAGAAGAGCTTTTAAAACAAACTGAAGGGAAAAATATTAACATCTATACTCATGGAGAAATGCTTCCTGCCCATGGCTATCCCAAACTTAAAAAATATAAACATTTGGTAGGCAACTTCGGCGGCGCTTGGCAAATCCAACAACGAGAATTTGCAGTTTTTCCCGGTAGCATTTTAATGACCACTAACTGCTTACAAGAGCCCAAAAATTACGACAAGCGGATTTTTACAACAAGTGTAGTCGGCTGGCCTAATGTAAGCCACATTCACAATCGAGATTTTACTCCACTGATCAATGCCGCTTTAAATGAAAAAGGATATGAGCAAGACCATCCTGAAAAATCGATACTTGTAGGTTTTGCAAGAAACGCTATTTTAAATGTCAGCGATAAACTCATTAACGCCATCAAAGCTAAAAAAATCAGACATATTTTCTTAATCGGCGGCTGCGACGGCGCCAAAGCCGGCAGAAATTATTATACCCAATTTGCCCAAGCGGTTCCGAACGATTGTTTAATTTTAACCTTGGCTTGTGGAAAATATCGTTTTAACAAATTGGAGTTTGGTACTGTAGAAGGTTTTCCCAAACTATTAGATGTTGGCCAATGCAACGACTCTTATTCAGCAATCCAAGTAGCTCTTGCGTTAGCTAAAGCCTTTGATTGCTCAGTAAATGAGCTCCCTCTTTCTTTTATTTTGTCTTGGTATGAACAAAAGGCGGTAGCAATTTTGCTTACCCTTTTACACCTTGGAATAAAAAATATGAAGCTGGGACCAACACTCCCTGCATTTTTAACCAAACAAACTTTTAAACTGATACAAGATAAATTTAATTTAACACAGATTTCTACGCCGGAGGAAGATTTAAAGGCTATACTTAAGTAGAAACGCACCGAAAGGGACTCGAACCCCTAACCCCTTGGTCCGAAGCCAAGTGCTCTATCCAATTGAGCTATCGGTGCTAAGGCAATTAATTTTATCCAAAATGGTAATTTTTTAATATGGAAGAATGTCAAATAGCCGATTTTTCTAGCAAAATCTGTTCTTCATTCATATTATGAGTAGTTATGCAAGAATTTAAAACCGAAGGGATTACTCTTCAAAGTACCGTTTTTAAAGAAAGGTCCAAGATCATTACGGTATTGACCAAAGATTTTGGGATTGTCCCTTTGGTTATAAATGGCATATCTTCAAAAACCCCCTCTTTAATAGCTATAACTTCTCTTTTTTGCAGATCAGAGCTCGTGTATAAAAAAACAAACTCTGAGCTCGGCTCTTTTTTAGAAGGCTCGGTGATCAATGATCATTATTTTTTAAGAAAAGAGCTCTCTTTTTTAAAAGCTGCAGCAGCTATGACCCAAGCGACTCTAAAGTCGCAATTTCCGGAAAAAAAAGCCTTTGGAATATATAACTTATTAAAAAAATATTTAAGCAACATTGCCATCAATCCAACAGCTATAACATCTAGTTTTTTATTAAAGCTTTTATCCTATGAAGACCTTTTAACCGTAACGGAAAATTGTAGCTTATGCTCTGCTATAGCATCAGCGTTGCATAAGGGAGAATCGCTTTGTAAAGAGCATGCCGGCATTTTTGCTTTTAATTTTTCGGATGAAGAATTTAAGCTTGTCTGGATATTAACCCACGCTAAAAAATTTTCCATGCTGCAAAATTTGGATGTTCCTATTGAGCTACAGGAAAAAGTAAAAGAAATTTTTAAAGATCTTGTCTAAAGGAAAAGAGTTCTAACCTTGTGTACTCACAAGGTTCCTAAATTAATCACGATCGCATTTTTTGAATTAACGCATAAGCAATTGCTTATTAAGTTGTTATGATTAAGCCAGTTTTCGAACGATTCTTTTATTGCGAATATTTCGAATAAATGCTATATTAAAAGATAGCCAAACAAGGAGTAATAATATGGTTCAAAGATCATTTCGTACTTCCGAACCGATTGTACCAAATAAAAATGAAGTTGAACTAGCTAGAATATCTAGCCGCATTTTATCAACATTAACTTTAAAAAAGGATAAATCAGTTGATATTCTGCTTGAAACCAGTAATCATCATCGCAACTTGGTAAAATTGCCACTTTCGGCTTTTAAACTTCTTATTAGTATTTTAACTCAAATGGCAGAAGGAAATGCGGTTACTCTAATTCCGGTACATGTCGAACTCACAACTCAAGAATCTGCTGATTTGCTAAACGTTTCACGTCCCTATCTAATCAGTCTTTTAGAGAAAAAAAAGATTCCTTATAGAAAAGTTGGAACTAGAAGACGTATATTATTTCAAGATTTAATTGATTATAAAACGAAAATCGATAACGCTAGACGCAAAACTTTAGATGAATTAGCAGAAGAAGCTCAAGATCTGGACATGGGATATTAAATGGCTAACTTTGTCGTCATATACGACTCTTGCGTTTTGTATCCAGCGCCTCTTCGTGATTTATTTATGAGACTTGCACTGACCGATCTTTTTCAAGCGAAATGGACAAAAGATATTCATCGAGAAGGGATGCGCAATCTTTTAAAAAATCGTCCAGATTTAACTGAGGAACGATTAGAACTCACAAGATCCAAAATGGATTTGCACGTTAGAGATTGTCTTGTAGAAGGATATGAAGAACTGATCGAATGTTTAAATTTGCCAGATCCAAATGACCGTCATGTTTTAGCAGCTGCTATCAAAGCATGTGCGCAAACAATTGTCACATATAATCTTCATGATTTTCCATCCCAATCAATTACTCAATATGGAATTAATGCAGAGCATCCTGACGAATTTTTAAGACATTTATTGGACATGGCACCTGCTATAGTCATGCGAACAATACAAGAAACAAGATTAAGTCTTAAAAATCCTCCTAAAAGTTCAGAGGAATACTTAGCAATTCTAGAAAAGCAATCTCTTCCTCAAACTGTCTCTGTCTTAAAAGATTATGCGAATCTTATTTGATGTTTGAAAAGTAAAAGAAATTTTTAAAGATCTTGTATAATTTTACCAAAAACTTGAACAAGTGATGCGGATTTCTTGAATCGATCCTTCAATATTATATTTTACGGAAAAAGATTTCACAGGATATTTTCTTTTCCAAATGTCATTAAAAATGGCCTCTAGGTATAAACGAGTGCTGACCTTAGGTTGCGCATAAGTAAGAGCCCCGTTAATGGCAGCAATTGTTACATCATCTAAACTATATGTTAATTGCTTCGATTGATTAGCTCTATCCATCTGAGAACGAAAAATAAATGAAACAGCTTTGATGACTTCAGGATCGTATTTTTTATCCCGAATAATAATAAAACAAGGCTCAATCCCAATAACTTTGGGTTTTACAGTTGAAGCATAAAGCGGCATAAAAACATCCTTAAAGATTGCGAAAGGGGGGACTCGAACCCCCAAGAGTTTCCCCACTACCACCTCAAAGTAGCGTGTCTACCAATTCCACCACTTTCGCGGCTTGATTTAATTGGTAAGAATTATATGGTAAAGTGCTTTATTTTGCAAACTCTTCTATCCATGCAGAAGAGCTAAACGGCTCTCCTAAGACCTCTTGAATCAGCCTATCCCACCTCATAATGCAACCGGGATAAAATAATTTTTTATTTAAAAAATCGCCCGATTTAGGGTTCCAGATTTTGGGTAATTGAGAGATTTCTTCTAATTTTTTTTCTAAGCCGGATGCAAAAAACTCCCCTAGAAGATAGCTATAATAATATACAGGGGCAAGGCCAATGTGATACTTGGTCGCCCAATCATTTTTACCTTTGCGATTATCCGGCATATTCACCTTTTGGTATTTTTTAGCTAAAGACCACCAAAGATCATTTAGGTCTTGATCGGGATTTTTATAAAGCTCATTTTCAAATTCGGTCATTAGCAATACAAAACGGCTGAAAACAAGCTGCTTTCTTGCAGCTGAAAGCTCCATTTGTTTTAAAAATTCTTCATCTTTAACATTGCAAAATTCTTTTAAAAATAAAGGTTTTATAGATTGTCTTCCCATTAATAAAGCAATGGCCTCAGTTGTAATAAGATGAGGAGGTGTTCTTAAAAGCCAAGGAAGCTCAAAATTATATCCCAAATCATACAAGGCGTGGCCAAATTCATGCAAAACGGTATCCATCCATCTCCCGTTAGATTTAATATTGCATAAAGTCCTGACATCTTGTTTATGATCAATATTTATACAAAAAGCATGTTGATTTTTACCGTCCCTTTCAAAAAGATCGCTATTAGTAATAACAGCCTCTACATTCAGATTCATTTTACTATAATAACCTTTGGCAACAGATAAGATATCAATGCTTTTAATGTAGCTGTCCAACCCTTGCGGAGCAATGGGGTCTTCTTGGCAAAAAGGATCCTTCCAAAGCCACGGTCCAATCTCTTCAGTTTTTACATTAAATTTTTTACTAAGGGCAGTATCAATATCAAGCATCATTTTTTTATAGGCGCCGTCTGATTTTTCTGCCGTTTCATTGAAGATCTTTAAAAGATCGGCTTTGTTAATTTCGGATAGCTCTAACTGCATATCAAAATAATTATTATAACCTAAAAACTTCGCCTCTTTGTTTCTAAGTTTAACAAGTTCAATTATTTTGGGGCCCAAAACATCTCCGAGCTCTTTAGAAGCTTTCCATACTTTTTTTCTTTGTTCTACCGAAAGTTCATTATTTAAAACATCTCGAATCTCGTTATCGGAAAATTTTTTACCATCAACCTGGGCTCTAAAGTTCGCATACAATGTAGAGAGTTCCGCCTCTTTATTAGAAATTTCTTCCAAAAGCTCTTTAGGGGCCATATTCCCCTTAAAAGATAAGATTAAAATTTCTAATTGTCTTGCCAAAAGAGGATCTGTGATCGCTTTTGAGTTTTGCCAAGCAACTAATTTTTTATAAGTCGCTTCATCGTTAAATAAAAGTTTTAGCTCAGTGTTCAAAGAAGAGACTAAAAAAGAGGCGTCTTTAGAGCCGGTTGTTTCTAAAAGCCAACTAGCTAAAGCTACGCTCTGTGATTTATTGGAGACTTTTGGAGCATATTCGTCCAAAAAATTTTTAAATTCTTTATTTTGATCCATAATTTCACCACAAAATCCTTTTAATGCTATAATCATAAACATGAGAAAAATATTTATCTTCATCATAAAAACCTACCAATTTACGATTGCCCCTTATTTTGGGAATTGTTGTAGGTTTAATCCTACCTGCTCAGAATATTCCATTCAAGCGTTTAGAAAATTTGGAGTTTTCAAAGGTGTTTTTTTGACGGTGAAAAGAATTGTAAAATGCAATCCCTATCATCCTGGCGGCAATGATCCGATACCTTAGGGATCGTAAATTATTTTGCAAACTCTTCTAACTAGGCAGAAGAGCTAAGAGGCTCTCCTAAGACATTTGAAACCAGCTTGTCCCAGCTATTTAAATCTCCAGATTTTGGATTCCCAGATTTTGAAAAAGTGCGAGATTTGTTTTTTTTCTAAGCCCGATGCAAAAATTCCCCTGAAAGATAGCTATAACCCTAAGCGCGGCCTCCACCGTCAATTGCCGAGGCAGCTGCTACTGCAGATTCACGCTGCTGTCTCGATAGTGCCATACCTAAGGTCATTGCATCAATAGAAGCTTTTCCTTTGCCCTTCCCGCTATCCACACCAAGGCTTGCAAAAAGGTTCTCAACCGCGCTATTACCCCGCCCTGCAGCAATCTTTTGCGGGGTGTTACCTTGAATATCATGGGCATTAATTATTGTGTTAGCTATCGAAAGAGTGATCAACTGATTAGCAACAGCATTGTTAAGAGCTTTGATTATGAGTTCCACAACTCGCGGATTACCCATATGGGCAGCCAGATGTAACGGAGTCAATAGATTTTCGTTAACTCGGAATAAAAACAACTTCGCAATAGAGGAAGGATCTGCTATTGAATCCTCTTCAATAGCCTTCAAGACCCCGCGCAGGTCTTCTTCATTATTTCCCAGAATCGCTTTTACTAAACTTAGCATTTTAACATCTTTTGTTTTAATAACGTCAAGGTCAATACTTAGCTCTTGTTCTCTTCTTTTACCCTCTATTTCTTGTCTATGCTCCAACCAATATTGTTCCAAAAATGCGCGGGTGATTCCTGTGAAAGATATAGTTTGTCGTAACATTGGTTGCCATAAATTATTACGAAACACCGGCGCTCCTGCTGCTGCTTGAGCTACAGCAGCAAGTATTCGATCCCTTATGCTATTGTCAACAACCGGTATTGGGTATTGCGTTCCTATTGTCGTAGCGACTCCCTGATACGCTTCTAGTTGTCGTTTAACAGATTCTGGGGAACACAAAGAGTTAAGAACTAACTGATCGGCTTGTGAAACACCAGCTACAGCAGCAAATGTTTGTATAATTCTCTTCGCTTTTTCTAATTCGGCATATGCCGCTGCAACTCTAGGATAATCACCGTTTAAGACCTTTCGAACAAAGTCTTTGCGATACTTTATAATTCGAGCTCTTGTTAGTTCCATTATGATTTGAATATTACGTTCATCCTTTACACAGTCTGAGTAGGCCGCACTGAGAAAGTAATGTAATGTAAATATTTGAGAGAAGTGATATGACGAAATCCCTTTGCCCGCAGTATAGGCGCGAGTCTTAGCATAGTCTAGGGGTCTTTCGCGTCCTGGGACTACTAACTCATAAAAATATGCAGATCCATACTTCGTTATCAATGCGTCGGTATAATCTCCCGTTATTGTCATACACCAAGCATATATATTTCCAACACCAAGCACTTCTGCACACACTCCTATCGAAGGAATATGCTGTGCATAATATTGATCATGATATGGAGGACCTGGGTGTAATGGAACATTTCCAAAATCAGGATGATCTTCTGCATAGAGGGTTTTAGGAGGGGTGTCTTTAAACAGCTCCATCATATTCTCCAACGTACCATGTATATTAAAACGTTTCGGGGAATGTGTGATTTCAACTAAATAATTATTAAATTCTTCCGCAGCCTTAGAGAAAGCGTTATTCCAGCCTGTAATAGCAGTAGCAAGTCCTGCAAACGCATTTGTCCAAAATTGAGAGTCAGTTTGCAATTGATATAAGAACTTTGAAAGATTGTCAGCTCGCTCTATAGTGCTGGTCAATTTGGCTTTGATTCCGAACTCCGCTGACGTTGTAGCCTCGTTTCCAAAACACCCTGGAAATTGCTGTATTAACTTTGAACAAGTAATAGCTGCTGCACAAAAGAGGTCAGGACGAACTAGATCTGATATATTAACTTGACCAATATTTTTCACTTCAGAGCTCCCTCCCCCGACCCATACACGAACGTTTCGGTCAGCCTTATTAAGACCTAGTTGATTCACAGCCAATTGGGCTAAAAACCCGAGGATTATTTCAAGATACTCACGATTTGTCGAGCGCAGAATGCTGCAGTACCATTCAGCAGACATATTAGGTCGGGGATCGTCATACCAATCTGCGCCGGTTATAGAATGGTTCGAACACTCCCCTAAAACCCACTCTTGCATTAAGCTAGTCCAATTGTGTAAAACGATCTCAGACCCAACCGCACCTTTCTCTCCATGGAGGCTAGCCCTAGCGCTTGCCAGCCGATTACGAAATTTTATCAATAGTTGATCTAGCTGCCTTCGGGTAATAGCCTGTCCATAGCGATCTATGCTCTCGTCTGTAATTTCTGCTCTTCTTACAAATTCTGCCCTAGACATCTCTAAGGCACTGATTATTGATATTCCGAAATACGAAATATAATCAGATAGATTTTTCTGCATTTGCTGCATGTTTATCTGCATTTGATGCATGTCTTTGCGTAGCTCGCCAATCTCTTTATGAACGGCCTCAATTTGTTTAGAAATATCCTGGAGCTGTTCCATGATTATTTGTTGCGCATCGGGCCCATCATTCATAAAGCTTATAGCCATTGACAATACAGTAGTCCCTAGCGACGCCCACCCAAGACCCATCTGGAATGCTGATCCACCTATTGCTGCCATCTTATTAATTCTGTCTAAGCTACTGCTAAGATTGATAACGCCAGCAGAAAAAACAAGAATTCTACCAATCTCTGGATGGCTCCTCATCATACCTTGGCCTATCGAAGATAATCCATAAACTAACTCCTTTGTAGCTTCGTCAGTTAATCGTGTCAGCTCTCTTTTGTTGTCTATTGCTGTTAAAATCTTTTGAGCTTCGTCTTTGGTTAAAGAAGGATCAGACCCTGCCCTTCGTGTCACCTCAACTTTTAGCCTGGTCTGTATTTTTGCTATTTGTTGCCGCGTTTGTTCGGAGACTTCAGGTATTGGAGCTGCACTCGGATTTATTCTTTTTTGTTCAATATGGTCCAAAATGGCTTCCTTCATGTGTTCTTCCACAACTATTGTTCCATCCTCATTAACTCTAATTAACCCGTATTTCATTAAAATCCCTATTGAATCTTTATGGGGAGTGGAGATAAATTTGCATATCTTAACATCACATTTGTTTACTGAGCCGACTAGATCGCGTAGAGCTTCAGGATATTTCTGTTCAAGCTCGTCCAAATTTATGCCTACTGCTATATCTCTTACATTTTGTTCATTTTTGAACCGACTCTCGCTTACTGCAGCTGCGGCGGCTGCTCTGGCTTGCAAAGCGGGATTTACTTCCCTGGCAGAAGGGACGGATGACGTAGATGGAGCAGTTGTCAGATTTGCCATTTCTCTTAATGCAGCAGCAGAAGGCATCTGATCTGATGCTAAAGTGGCGGCCACAGCTGTGCCAGCCCCAAGTACAACCTCTTTGATCCGATCCTCATGAGATTTCAAGCCGTCGACTACCGCCTCTGCCACCTTGACTCCATAATGAAAAGCACCAGTCATCGCAGCATTCGCAGCGACCATTCTAGCGATCTCTGCAGCACCCTGACCAGCCATATATTTCTCCTAGTAGTTCGATATTTTTAAAATTTTGTGAAAATAATATAACTGACAGAGGTTTTCTGCAATTCAAAACATTTCTTTATCTTGCAAACTCTTCTAACCAGGCAGAAGAGCTAAGAGGCTCTCCTAAGACATCTGAAACCAGCTTGTCCCAGCTATTTGAATCACCTGGATAAAAGACTTTTGCATTTAAAAACTCTCCCGATTTAGGGTTCCAGATTTTAGGAGAGTGAGATATTTCTATTAATTTTTTTTCTAAGCCCGCTGCAAAAAACTCCCCCATAAGATAGCTATAATAATACACTGGGGCAAGGGCAATATGATATTTGGTTGCCCAATCATTTTTTCCTTTACGATTCTCGGGCATATTCACCATTTGATATTTTTTAACTAAAGCCCACCAAAGATCGTTTAGATCTTGATCGGGATTTTTATAAAGCTCGTTTTCAAATTCAGTCATTACCAAAACATATCGGCTAAAAATAAGCTCTGTCCTTGCTAAAGACAGTCCCATTTGTTTTAAAAACTCTTCATCTTTAACATTAAAAAACTCTTTTAAAAAAAGAGGGTTTATTGATTGTCTTCCCATTAATAAAGCGACCGCCTCAGTAGTCAAAAAATGAGGAGGCTCTCTTAAAAGCCAAGGGAGTTGAACTTTATATCCCAGTTCGTAAAATGCGTGGCCAAATTCATGCAAAACAGTATTCATCCATCTAATATGAGGTTTAATATTGCATAAAGTACGGACATCTAGTTTGCGATCAATGTCTATAGTAAATGAATGGGGATTTTTACCCTCTCGTTCAAAAAGATCGCTATTTTTAATAATTGCATCCGGATTCAAATTCATTTGATTATAATAACTTTTAGCAACGGCTAAAATATCAACATTTTTAATGTAGTTATCCATCCCTTGCAACGCAATGGGATCTTCTTGGCAAAAAGGATCTTTCCAAAGCCACGGCCCAATCTCATCAGTTTTTACATTAAATTTTTTGCTAAGAGTGGTATCAATACCAAGCATCATTTTTTTATAGGCATCATTAGATTTTTCTGCCGTATCATTAAAAAGCTTTAAAAGATCAGTCTTGTTTACTTCGGAAAGTTCCAGTTGCATGTCAAAAAAATTAGCGTAGCCTAAAAATTTAGCCACTTTATTTCTAAGTTTAACAAGCTCGATAATCTTGGGCGCCAAAACATCTCCAAGTTCTTTAGATGCTTCCCACACTTTTTTTCTTTTTTCAACCGAGGATTCATTTTGTAAAACATCCCAAACCTCATTATCGGTAAATTTTTTACCATTAACGGTTACCCTAAAGTTATTAAACAACGAAGAAAGCTCCGACTCTTTTTTAGAAATTTCTTCCAAAAGCTCTTTGGGGGCCATATTGGCTTTAAAAGATCTGATTAAAACATTTAACTCTCTTTCCAAAATAGGATCTGTTATGGATTTTGCATTTTGCCATGCAATTAATTTTTTATATGTAGCTTCATCATTAAATAACAGATTTAGCTCGGTATTTAAAGAAGAGGATAAAGAAGCGGCCTCTTTAGAACCGGTGGTTTCTAAAAGCCAAGTAGCTAAATTTGCGCTCTTTGATTTATCGGCTAGCTTGAAAACATACTCGTCCAAAAAAGCCTGAAACTCTTTATTTTGATTAATTTCGCCGCAAAATCCTTTTAAGGCTATTATAAAACAGATGAGAAAAATATTTAGCTTTGTCATAAAACCTACCAATTTAAAGATTGTCCCTTTATGTTGGGAGCTCTTGTAAATTTCATCCTACTGGTAGGGAATATTCAATTCAAGCTTTTAGAAATACCTTGCTCAAGGCAATACAATTTCCGTACCGGGATGAATTTTATTATTCTCCAAATTATTGATCTTTATTAATTCTTGAACATCCACTTTATATTTACGGGCAATCTTCCAAAGATTTTCTCCATCCTGAACAATATGCTTTCGTGTTTTTATTTCCTCTTTTTTAACAAGCGGCGCTTTTGAAGTCTCTTTTAGAACAATTGGTTGAATTTTTGTAATCAGTCCAAAGTGCTCTAACGCTTTATTATGATCAAATGCCACAGGCAGTTCTTCATTATGCAATTTGTACAAACGATCCGAGCTTTTTTTCAAAACTAAATTACTTCTTGGGCTTTTTAAAAGATCTTGGCAAAATTTTTCCAAATGTTCATTTTTGTCATCTATAAGCTCTAGCATTTGCAAAATATGGTTATCATCAAAACGTTTCACAACATAGTTATAGTCGGATTGTAAAAATAGACGAGCAGAAGCTGTCGATTTTCTGGTTAATAAATCAAGGAGAAAAACTCTTCTTCGATCTTCGGAGAGGTCAGCTTGCAAACTTTGCTCTTGATAAAATTTTTCTATAATGTCCCAAGAACCATCGCATAATATGTCTATTAAAACATCTTCTTCGATATTTGGTGAGACTTTATTAAAAAGAGTTTTTATTGCCTGAAACTCTGATGAGAGCGTGAAGGCTTGTTTAAGGCTTTGGTCTTTGGGCTTTTGCCATCTTTGCAATAAAACAAATATGTTTGGCCAGGGAGCGCTTTTTCAATGTTAAAATTATGAAAAGAGACTAAACAGGCCAAAGCAAGATCCCTTTTGGTATACCCCTCTTCCACAAGCTCTGTATTAAAAAGATATGGGAGCAGATCTCTAAATGAAAAAGAGGAAAAATAGGCCAAATATTGAGGATTGTTCATCTCTTTTTTAGCAGAAGGGAACTTGATAGGTCTTTTGCTGCTAAAAACTGCATAAAACTGTTTGTCTTTAATAGCAGAATATATAAATACACCTAAAAAGAGGCTATTTAAAACACCGCTTATTATTAAGCTAATGATCAAAATTTTGATTCTTCTTTGCCATCTGCTCCTAACTTCTTTAAAACCGGTCATAATTTTCCTTAAAATAAACTGTAATTTTTAAATTTATCATATCCCAAAAAACAAAAAACGTAAAAACTTCTTTTGCTCAAATTTATCTTTTGAGGTAAAATACTATAAAAAATCAAACTATTTTTTAAAATGAAACTTCCATTATCGCTGATCAAACAATTTGTAGACTTAAAAGAAACTCCCAAACAGCTTGCAGAGCTCTTGACATTCGCCGGAGTTGAAGTTGAAAACATTGAAAATGAAGAGCCCTCTTTCTCAGGCATTGTTGCAGCAAGGGTCGAAGAGGTGGAAAAACATCCATCGGCCGATAAGCTAAATATCGCAAAAGTTAATGACGGCACTCAAATTTTCCAGGTTGTCTGCGGAGCCTCAAATTGCAAAAAAGGGATGATCACAGCTTTTGCAAAGATCGGAGCTACCCTTCTTGATGATAAAAATCAAAAGTTTCAAATTAAAAAAGCAACGCTTCGGGGAGTTGAATCTTTCGGCATGCTTTGCTCTTCTTATGAGCTTAAGCTGAGCTCTGATCAAGAAAGGATCGTTGAGTTTTCAGAAGAGATAAAAATTGGGCAAGACCTTTCTTTTTTATGTGAACCGGTGTTTGATATTTCATTAACACCAAATTTGGGACATGCGATGAGCGCCCTTGGAATTGCAAGGGAACTCGCGGCCCTAACCAAAAGAAAAGTTAAACTTCCTCAAATTTCTTTAAAAGAAGAGAGCCCGATTTCTACCCAAGACAAAATAGATGTTGAAATTCAAACTCAGGGTTGCTCCAGATATTCTTGCAGGATCGTTGAAAATGTTAAAATCGGCCCTTCTCCTTTGTGGCTACAAACCAAACTTCAAGCTTGTAATATTAAGTCTATCAATAATGTGGTGGACATTACCAATTTAGTAATGCTAGAGCTGGGTCAGCCCCTACATGCTTTTGATTTTAACAAGATCGAAGGAAAAACAATTACAGTGTCCCCAAATAAAAACCCTAGACCTTTTATTTCGTTGGATAAACAAGATAGGGAAATACCCAAAGATGCAATTGTTATTTCAGATCAAAAAAAACCGATTGCTATCGCCGGGATCATTGGTGGCCTAAATTCAGCCGTTTCCGAAGAGACAACAACTTTGTTAATAGAATCTGCCTATTTTGATCCTAAGGCTATTTACAAAGCATCTAAAGCATTAAATTTTAAAACCGAGAGCGGACATCGTTTTGAAAAAGGGATTGATCCTTCCATGACGCCGGTTGCTTTGGATTATGCCTGCCATCTTTTGCAAACAATTTGTAATGGAAAAGTATCTCAAGGGAGAATCGATATTCAAACCCAAGATTTTATCCCCAAACAAATTGCATGCAGAGTAGCCAGAGTAAATTCCATTTTAGGAACGCAGCTTAGCACTTCAGAAGTTGAGGATATTTTAAAAAGACTTGGTTTTAATTTATTAAAAAATGAAAAAAAAGATCTTCTTATTGAAGTACCGACTTTTAGAAATGACATTTGCCAAGAGATTGATCTTATTGAAGAAGTTGGTCGGATTTATGGTTATAACAACATTTTAAGAAGCTCTAGCTATTATCGGTTCAGCCATATTAACCACTCTCCTTCTTTTACTTTTGAGAGTCAAATCAAATCATATTTAAGGCAAGAAGGGATTTTTGAAGTAATAACATGTGATTTGATCAGCAAAGATTTATCGTTAATTTCACAAGATTTAAATATACCAAAAGACTCTTTGATCGAGGTTAAATATTATAAATCAATCGACCAATCAGTTTTACGTCCCTCATTTTTACCCTCTCATCTTCAAACTATAAAATTTAACCATGACCATAAAAACATGGACGCCCAAATTTTTGAAGTTGGAAAAATTCATTTCAAAAAAAGCGATCAATTTATTGAACAAACTTTAGGGGCCATTACCCTTTTTGGGAAAAATCGCCCTTACCATTTTGATCCCAAACCGACCGATGTAGATTTTTTTGATTTAAAAGGGATTTTAGAAAACCTCTTTTTTTCTTTGGGAATAAAAAATTATGCCTTTAAAGCATCCATATACAAAGCTTTTCATCCATTTAGACAAGCAGAAATTGAAATAGATGGCATTCAAATCGGCGCCATGGGAGAAGTGCATCCAAACCTTTTGACTAAATTTGATATTAAAAAGAAGGTATTATTTTCCGAATTCAATCTCAATTTACTTTTCAAAAATAAAAACACCAACTTTTCATTTTCAGAGATTTGTCCATTCCCTTCTTCGGAAAGAGACTTGACCGTTCCATTAAAAGAAAAAACGGAAGTAGCTGCAGTGTTTAAGATTATAAATGAAATCCCCTCTTCTCTTTTAGAAAATGTTTTTTTACTAGATCTTTATAAAAACAATGCCACTTTTAGATTTATCTACCGAGACAAAACTAAAACCATCAGTTTTGAAGAAGTGGAAAAAGAGCATAGTAAAATTTCTGAAGAAATTTCAATAAAAATATAATTCCTTGAAAATTGCTGGCGATATTCTTATCATTGATCTAGCAATTTATATCCGGAGGGTTATATGAAAATCGCGTTATGGGCAATTTTAGCTGCAGCAGCAATTGTCTCATGCCAAAAAGATAATTCAAAGGCCGAAGTAGTTTCTCAGCATTATGTTCACAAATATGGATTCGATGTTTCGGAAAATGAATGGCAATCACGAGACAAAGATGGACAAGCAATTTCTGTTTTAGAAAATGGCATAACACTTACCAATACATATGCCAATGGAATATTGCATGGTCCAACCACATATACCTTTCCCAATAGCTCAAGTGTTGAAAAATTATATGTTTATGACGAAGGGGTATTAACCAAACAAGTAACCTATGATATTACAGGCATGCCCAAACAAGAAGAGGTATTTGAGTTAGACAGTCATAAAATTGTTACACTTTGGGACAACCACGGCGTACCGTTAAGCATTGAAGAGTATGAAGATACCAATTTAATCTCAGGAAAATATTTTAACCCTCAAAACGAATTAGAATCTTCTGTTGAAAAAGGATCAGGCACTAGGTTAAAGAAAGATCCAAATGGACTCTTACTTGAAAAAGACATTTTTGAAAATGGAAAATTAATTGAGCGTTTGGCTTTTCATTCTAATGGAAAATTGCAAACCCAAAGCCATTACTCCAATTATCTTCTCCATGGAGAGCAAACTTTTTATTCGGACACCGGAGAACTTTTGATGACGATCAATTGGGTCAATGGAAACATGCATGGTCTCAAGACCATTTATTCAAGTGGCAAAAAATCAACTGAGATACCATATTCTAGAGGAGAAAAGCAAGGAGTAGAGCGTCGATTTGACGAAAATGGCAAAATTTTCTCCGAAATTCACTGGGATAAGGATAAAAAGCATGGAAGCGAAAGATGCTTTAAAGAAGAAGGAGAAGTTGATGTTAAATGGTTTTATCACGGAAAGCCCGTAAGCTCTAAAAAGTTTGAACAATTTCAAAGCCGTGAAAAAATAGTTGCCGATAAGGAAAAATTTTTCAAAGCTATTGAAAACCTAGAAGAAAACGCATCTAAAAAAAGATAGCTTTCTCCTTAGTCTTAAAAAAACCACGGCCTATCGAAAGATATTCCGTGGTTTTTTGTTTTGCTTATCTTCAAATACTTCAATCATCGAAAATTGAAATAAAAAATCCCTTTTCTCTAAGATATGAAAAAAGGGATCTTTAATTGACTAAACTATTGAGCTGCAGGAGCTGTTTCCGTAGATTGACTAACTTCAGATGGGACTTCTTCAACTTTTACTTCTTCTGAAGCAGGTGTTACGCTAACTTCGCTCATTTGAGTTTGTGGCATTGCTTGCAGCACTTCTGGAGCAGGCACTTCATTTTGAACTGAAACTTCATCAGAAACAGGCTCTTCCAAAGTTGCAGGTTGACTTTGCAATTCAGTAGCTGTTTCTTGAGCTACTACCGGAGCTTTTTCTTCGCTCATGCTTGAACAGCATTTTTCAGATTTTGGTTCATCTTTTTTATCTGGTTGACAAGCACATAAAAATGCCAAGGCTCCCACTAAAAGGAGTTTATTTTTTATCAAATTTTTCATCTCATAACCTCGTTAATTAAAAATTCCTAATATTTTACATATTATTCTTTTTTACATTTTTATGGAAAAAGTTTTCGTGTTTGGCACGCTTTTTGCATCAATTTCATATGTAAACTAAAAAAGGAGGAACATATGAGCAAGAAGGATTTAATCAATAAAATTGCCAAACTAGAATCTATAAATGACCAGTTAGTGGCAGAGCTTCAATATATAGATTCTCTAGTCAGGCAAGTAGGCTTTGACGAAGGGATAAAGACCCTGAAAATGGCCGCTATGGAACTTTTAGAAGAGATTGAAAGTGAGTCCTCAGACGAAGATCCAATGATCGGATAGGAATATTTTTCCCAAAAGCTAGGCAAAAATAGCCAAAAATGAGAAAATTATTCCTATCTTAAAAGGTCGTTTAACAAATGAGCTCATCTTTTTTTCAGAAGATTAAAACTTTTCGATATCTTTTGAAGGTAGATAAAGAGCGGGCCTTGTTAAAACTCTTTTTAAAAAAACCTTTTTCAAATACCTTTAATTTTATCTCAAGTCTTTTAAAAAAAGAGACTTATATCCAAAGCAACGATCTTTATTTCTTTGGAATAAAGGACCTGAAAAGTTTTAAAGAGCTCATTGTAAAAAAAGAAAGTTTAATGGTTGTAGGATTTAGCTATTGCCATAGGCCCTTAGATTGTCCTAAAACAAGGTTTTCTAATGAATGCCTTCATGACAATTCCCATCCTGTATGTAAAAATTGCTTTATTGGAAGCTCAGTAAATAAAACACCAAATATGCTTCCTATATTCATAACCGATGTCTACACATTGGGAAAGGAATTATTTAAAATTATTTATAACAACCCAGGCAGAAAAATCAATTTTTTGATCACCGCATGTCCTTTTTCCTTAAAAATGTTTAGTTTTTGCTCTAATATGCTAAAAATAAATGGCATAGGCATATCATTGAAGGGCTCGATCTGCCCTTCTTTTAAAGCCTTTGAGCTTGCCGAAAAAGGTTTTAAAAATGGAAAGACCGAAATTTCAGAGGAGGGTCAAAAACAGATCCTGGATATTCTTTCCACTACCAAGTGATTTAATCACGTATTGATTCTTACCGGAACTTTTGGAAAAAAATCATAACTTTACTTGTATAAAATCGGTTTTTTAGATATTATACTTGTTCATATGTATTAAAAAATTTTGGAGAAACAATGACTCGTTATACCGGCCCTAAAAATCGTATTGCCAGAAAATTTGGAACAAATATTTTTGGTAAAGCACGCAACCCTATGCTTCATAAAGCCAATCCTCCAGGAATGCATGGTGCCAAAAGAAAGAAAAAATCAGATTTTTGCCTACAACTTGAAGAAAAACAAAAGCTTCGAGCCATATATGGTATGCTCACCAAAAGACAATTAATCAACCTTTATAAAAAGGCTTTAAAAAGCAAAGGCAACACTCCTTCTATGTTAATGCAGCAATTGGAGTGTAGATTGGATAATATTGTATATCGTTTAAGATTGGCTCCAACCATTTTTGCAGCGCAACAATTGGTTTCTCATGGTCATATTTTGGTCAACGGCAAAAAAGTTGATAGAAGAGCCTTTTCTGTAGAACAAAACATGGTAATTTCTATTAAAGAAAAGTCCAAAGATGTTCCTGTAGTTAAAGCCGCAAGAGATAACACCGCAAGAGACGTTCCAGAATATCTTTCTTTATCTGAAGACAAATGCTCTGGCACCTTGCTCTCTTTACCTCTTATCGAACAAATCCCCCTTCCTATTACAATTAATATTCCGCTTGTTTGCGAGTTTTTAGCTCTTACATGCTAGCATAATACTCCTGTAAAAAATTTAGCCAAAGGATCAAACCTTTGGCTATTTTCTTTTAATAAGATCTAGTATTTCTTTTGCTTTGATAATATAAGCTATTAAAAATAAAGTGGCGAAAAATACAGAAGCTAAAATTGAAAAGCTCATAAACTGCTGAGTAAAGCTTCTTGGAAACAACAGATCAATATCTCTTAAGTTTACAATCATCTGAATAGATGCATCATTTAAATGCATTCCGACTAAGAACACAATCACTCCGCTAAAACCTACGCATATAAGAGTTTTAAAAAAAGTGATGATGATTTTTTTATCAAAAAGGTCTTTTTGCTCCTTTTGCAAATAATAAAACAAAATGAGGGCATTTAAAAAGGCGCTAAGACTGGTTGCAACAGCAATGCTAAGGGCCTTCATATCAAAAGCAAACACAAATAAAGAGTTTAGTAATATGTTTAAAACAACCGACATGGCCGAGGCGATAGTAGGCTCAAAATATCTTTTTTTTGCATAAAATCCTGCTGCTAAAATAAAAGTTAAAACTGTCGGCAAAAGGCCGATAGCATAACCCCATAAGCAAATGATGGTCTCAACAACCGTTGCCTGATCAAAATTTCCCCTGGCAAATATCAAGTTGACGCTAGAGCCTCCCAGTACAAAAATTGCGATTGTGCAAGTAAGCATAAGCGCAACTACCTTACAAATAGCATTATTTAAAAAGGTTTTATAAAGTCCGAGGTCATTTGCTTGAAAAGATCTTGAAAGTGGGGGCAAAAGGGCTCCTGATAAAGCAACTCCAAAAAAAGAGATCGGGAGTTGTTCAAGTCTAATAGCATACCATAAATAAGCTGGGGCTTGAGGATCGGCAAAAACTGCAAAAAAACTATCTAACAAGGTATTTAATTGTACCGCCCCTACCCCAATCATGGTCAAAGAAATCGGTTTGATTAATTTTTTAATCTCTTCAGAAAATAGCTTAGGCTTAAGATCCGCTTTATTTAAATGAACCTTAACATATTGATAGCTTTTAGGGGCCGTCATTAGCCATTGGAAGAAAAAGGCGATAATCACTCCAATAGACATGCCGATAGCTGCTTTATAACCCGGCTCATTTCTTAATAATAGAGCAGCTATTATCCAAACTAGATTAAAAGCAATGGGAGCCGCCGCCGGTAAAAAATAACTTTTATGGCATTGTAAAAAAGAACTATTTAAAGCGTATAAGCAAATAAACAAAAGACTTGGCAGCATTATAATGGTCAGATAAAAAATCTCTTTAAACTCTTTAGAGGCAAAATGCATGGCTCCCATAAGGCCGAGTGTAGATAGAACTATCACCGCCAAGATTATCATTGCTAAAGAAAAAATAAGATCTCTATAAAATCCGGACGCCTTTAAAGGGCTTTCTTTTCTCAAAGCCTCATAATGGGGAACAAAGCCTGATTGAATAGTCCCTTCTCCTAAAAAACGTCTAAAAAAGTTCGCAAATCTAAAAGCTACCATAAAAAGAGCAATCGAGGGGCTGCTTCCGAAAAAAGCCGCAATAGCCATATCTCGGAACATGCCGCTAAAACGGCTTAAAAATGTGCCGAATAAAAACTTATTGGCCGATTTGGCAATGGTGGCCTCTGTATCAATGCTCATGAACACCTCTTACGTGCTATGATACAAAAAAAAATCAAAAAAACAAAGCTAAGATTAGTAACTGGCCGTCACCGCAAAGTGCACCATGGCAATACCTCCGCCAAAACCGGTTTTTTGATGGGCCTTAAGTCCCACATCGAACCTTGCTGTGATGTAGGGGTTCATAGTAAATCTAAGCCCCGGGCCATAGCCGATAAGATATTGTACTTTTTTCTCACCTACTTGGGCCTTATGTACCGCTCCCACACCATAGTCTAGAAAAAGTATGGGCATAAGTCCATCAACGCTTTGAGTTTTATAAGAATGTTTGATTATCTTAAACGGAGGAAACCAAAATTCAAAATTTTGTAAAATGGCCCGATCAACGTTGACCTCTCTTTCATAATAACCCCTAACGCTATTATATCCTCCAAGACCAAATTCTTCTGATGGTAGAAGATTATTGCTAGATAACTGACCTCTTACAAGATACAAAAAATGACAGTGTTTTTTTAGATCCCACAATGCAGAAACTGTAGCCCTTGAATAGATATATTGATTTCTAGCAAAAAGACGCAGATTGGAAAATTTTTTATTGGTTTGATCTGAAAAAATTCTTGCCGGAGAATAATACACTTCCAGATCAAAGTCAGCCTTGAAGATCTTTTTTAGATAATGAAAGTCATATAAAAAAACGAGCTGAGTTAAGTTTACCTTATTGGCGGTATGTATTGAGGCATTGTTAAATTCTACAAAAGTATTGGATCTTTTGAAATCAAATCCAAAGCTGAAATCATGATAAATATGTCGATATACAGGTAAGGGAAAATCATAGCGAAGACTTGCCTGCGATGTCGCAGAATGGTGCAAGAACAAGTTGAAATGATTGGCATGCACCGTGGAATAGCCTCCGAAGAGAGAGAAAACATGATTCCAAGGAAGATAATAGGTATATTGTCCGGTATGAGACTGAAACTGCCTCATATCGTTAGAAGAAGTATATTGATAGTATAAGGTTTGGTCCAGATTGCAAATGTTATTCCAGTTAAACCCTGCCATCCATCTATTTCTACCGATTGCCCTAAGGCCAGTATTGTCATATCCGGCATATACTCTTAAAGGAAAACGATCATATACCATCAGCTCAAGATCGGTTGTTCCGACTTTTTTACCTGGCGTATAGATTAGATCTACTCTTCTAAAAGGATTTTTATTTATGAAAAAAATATTATTGGCAAGAGTCTTATCATTGATGACATCATTTTTTTTAAGTTTAATATGGTTTGTGATGACATGTCTTTTGGTCCATTTATTGTTAACGGTGTAAATGTTATTAATTTTTGCTTCACTAACCACTAATATTAACGTGTTGTTTTTGATTTCCTGCTCAGGGACATTTACCGCAACAAAAGGACGGTTATTTTGTTTAAAAAATAGAGAAATCTCATTTTCAATTTTTGTAATAACTTCTTTTGTCAAGTCCTTATCTAAAAAAATGGGGGCAATTTTATTTTTTAGCTCCTCAATAGACCCCGGAATATCGAGATCATAAACTACTAATCCTTGGATTTGGGTATCGATATTTAAAATCGTTTCTTCATCGCCGACTAAGATTAAAGATTTAGCCTGATTTACCAAAACAGGGCTTTCCTCGGCAAACAAAGTAACAACAAAAAGAAATATCGATAAAAAGTATTTCATAATTTATTCGAAGATTTGTTTAACCTTCTCCCAATTTTGTTTTAAGTATTCTTTTAAATATTCCCAAGGGGTTACAGCTTTTGTTTTTTCAATATTTTCTTTTTCTACAGAAGTTTCTTCTCTTTGCTTTTTATCGGTTTCTTGAGTTTTTGCTTCTTTTATTCCTTCAGCTGTTTTCTCTTGAGTTCTGGTTTCTTGAATAGGTTCATTTTCTTCAACTTTTGTTTCTACTACTCTTTCTTCGTAAGCCGCAGTTTCTGTTATCGGTGCTTTTTGAGTTGGAGCTTCTTTCACAGTCTTACAAAGCGACTCATTTTTGGTATTATTTTCACACTTGCAGATACAATATAATTTGTTTTGTTCAATGAATTTTTTAAATGGGGAAGCTATCGGATCTAGAACTATGTAATCTCTCATGCTATTGTAAATACGATAGAACATCTCTTGCGAAGTTAAGCCGATATCAAAAGCAAAGTGGCCAACCGTATTATTGAAGTTGAACTTATAGTAGATAACAAAGTTTGGTCCTTCCGGGGTAGAAATTGCTGAATAATAAAAGCCCCATTTTTCAAAAGAGGTATCTACTTCTACCGGACCGGGAGAATAAGCTCCTCCATTTATAATGGAAGGAAGGCTATTTAACTGCCGTTCTGAAGTATAAAGTCTAGCAATTACTGGAGCGCTTAAATTGCTAGAGCTAGTTAAAGTTAATTTACCCTGTCCAAAAAAAGGCGCCTCAGGAAAATCATTATCTACTACTAAGGTAATGGTGCCATCCGGCGTTGTGATGGTGCTTGATGGATCTAAAAAGATATTATTTCCGGCGATCAAGGTAATATCACTATTAGCTAAGATGACTCCCTGATTTAAAGTTATATTATTGCCGGTAGTGATGGAGATGTTGCCGGTGCCGTTTAAAGATCCGGTTTGGATCTGTGGATCGCCCGGAGGATTAACATTAGGATTAAGAGTTAAATTATTAGCATTGATAGTAATAGCTCCGCCATTTTGGGTAAATATTTGGCTATTTGTATTTAAAGTTATATCTCCAGAAGCTGTAAGAGTAATTGGTTGATTGCTAGATGCTGCACCTTGAGTTTTAATATAGGCTTGATTAGTAGCAGAGCCATTTAATGAAATTGAGCTTGAAGCTAAGTTGATAGATCCGGTGTTTACCAAAATGTATGCATCAGAGGTTCCTGCAGTTAATGTCAAAGATGAGCTATTATTGATAGTTACTGAGCCTGCAGTTGAAGCGATATATGAAGTTTGAGCGCCGCTTGAAATTGCAGAAGCACCCGCTAAGTAACAAGAGATATTTCCCGGAGCAGTGATAAAGCTATTATTGTTTAAAGTTATACTACCGAAATTAGGCCCCGAGCTATTAAAAGAAATACCGTTGCTTCCTCCTGTTGCTTGAATAAAAGCAGTGTTTGCAGCAGATCCGGTTAGAGTAGTAGCTCCAAGCGTTGAAAAATTGATATTCCCGGCAGCCGATATAGAAGACTGACCGTTTGTCGTTGAAGTAAGTAGTGAATGAGTTGAGATAGATCCAGTGATATCCCCTCCTGTTGCAGAAATCG
>JACRNF010000079.1 GCA_016219355.1 Chlamydiota bacterium
ATGCACCATATCTTCTTGATAAAACTTTCTTGACTGACTCTATTTTAAACTCTTTTGAATACTTTGTCTGCATTCTTAGCATATATATAAACTCCTTTAAGTTTAGCTAAAAAAGCGACAAGTATGCTGACACAGGGGGATAGGGGGCATAAGTTCGCTTTGATCAATGGTAAATTTGCAGCAAGTCTTGAAACTCGTTTGTTTACATCTTCAAATGGTTGCAAGTACGGTAGTTGCACCATAAGAAAGAAAGCCTGTTCAAATGGATTTTTTATATCATAAGCAGTTTTTATCAGTTGATCAAAACATTCATTGACTAATTGAGGGATAGCTAACGGTTGGTAAACTGTTTTTGATATTGCAACCGGAATTGATCTGATAGCCCCACAAGACCTAGAATCAAAAAGAAGATCGTTGGCTAAGAGAGCATGTAGGTTAAGCAAGGTATATCGATTGATTCCGATGTTTTCTGCCGATTCCACGATGAATTCTATGGCAGCTTTATGATTTAAAATCATTTGAGTTTCTTTGATATCTTTCTTATCAGAAGCTTTGCCTAATTCAAGTAGCCGCTCTGTCTCAAGTAAAGAATAGGTGTTGCCTTCTAATCTAGAGGAATTCCACGATAAATCTATCAATAGGCGATTAAATATTTGACGGGCATAGGTTCCCGCAGGACGTTTTCCGTCGGTTTTGCCCAGCTTTAAGAGTTTTTGTCTTAAAGATTCCGGGAGATAATAAGTAACATTTGGTTGATATTTATCTAGAAACTTTCTGTTATAGCTTACAAAATGTCTTGTATGAAGAGGGCGGGTAATTGCTTCTTGTATAAATTTACTTTTATTCGACAGCGGGATAGAAAATTCAATATTTTGGATACCGATTGCTTTTTCTGATTTTTTGATAAAGAGCCAATAGCGTCTGGATCTTGCTTTTCCTTCAGCTTTTAATTGACCTGTTTTTATTAAAAAAGATAACCGATATTGCAAAGTGCGTTGCGGAGGAGGTGATTCTAAAGACATGCGTATATCTTTAATAGATGCTCCTTTTGGAAATAGAGATACAGCATGGATTATTGCAGCAAGTTCATCTTTTAAAATTCGTTTTGCCATAAAAATCTCGTTATTGCAACCATGCAATATTAAACCTGATTATGTTGCGCGATTGTTTTTAACGCAACCAAAAACCCTTGAATCTTGCGCGATTCTGTAAAATGTTGCGCGATACTGCCCAATCTTGCGCGATTCCACTAAATGTTGCGCGATACTGCCTCTATCTTGCAAGGATCAAGAGTCTTTTGCCAACAGATATAATAATTTAATATTCCTCTTTGTGTCTTGAAATATACAGTTTTTGAATATCCGCAAAATCGGTACCTGCAAGGCCTTCCAGAAAACCATTAATATCGGCCATTTCTTTATCTACCCGTAATTTATAATTTCTTAAATTTTGTATCACCATAGGATGGGTTTTTAATAGATCGTAGGATGGATCGGATGTTTTAGCTAAGAAAGACTGATATAATTTTTCAAAATTATCATTCCATATTTTAACTGTCTCGTTTTTATATTCTAATAGATAAGCTAAAATAGTATGTATTTCAGTTGGTTTTAAAGGATTTTTAGGAGATAACATATTTACTGCATCTAAGATTAAATCGATATTTGATCGGCTATTTGCAACAGCTGTCAATGTCTCCTTTAAAGAGATTAATTGATCAATGTAATTCAAAAGAGCAAATGCTAAGTAGATTTCAGCAGGGCGCGATTCATTAAGCTGCTTTATAAGATCGTCTCTTTTTTCTAAGGCGGATTTATCCTTGATTTCAAGTTCTGTGATATTATGAATTAGCTCCTTTTCTTTTGTCGAAAGATAAGGCTTTGCCCTTGAGCTTCTTTGAATAAATTCTTCATGAGTATCTTCAAGATCTTTGCACCACTCAGTGTCTAGCTTAAAACAAAAATCCTCTATAATATTCATCAAATCAAATAAATCACCCGGTGAAATTTCTCTCCCCAAATATTTTTTAAATAAAACAAAAACTTCATCCGATTCTTTTACCGTTAAATTCTCATTGGAGAAAATGATGATTAACTTTTCAAGAAACTCATTAAATTTATTTAATTTCTCAGTATGTTCCGGATATTTTAAGGTGAGTAAATCAATATCTGATCTTCTTAAAGAAGTTTCAACCGGCTCTTCTTCAAATCGAGTTGAATATTTTTGCTCTCTTTTTTCTGCTCTAGATAAGTTTCTTAAAATTTCTCTGGCATGTCGTTTTGCTTTACTATCGGCATGTTTGCGGGGATACTGTTTTTTAACTTTTCCTGTTAGACTTTTTGCATTTCTATCTGCATTAAAAGGATCAAAATCATCAACAAAATCAGGTATTTTTCCTTTTCTGATCAAATAATTAGATTGTTCTTCATAAGGGATTTTGATTGTTTTTCCTCTGTATGCAAATTGAATTTCCTCAACGCTTCTCATTTTTAACTCCTATGTAAAAATTTTTTAAGTGCTAAAAGGTAATCTTTCAAATAATTATTTTTCCACTAAAATAATTATTATATATGTGGCGAAAAACCTTAAAATTACTATCTACGAAGAGGTTTGCAAGATAGAGCAATCTAAAAAATTTAAGAATGGTGAGAGCCTTTCAGAAATTGTCTTATTTTACTTTGGTCCAAGAAATCTGGTGAATTTTTTAAGTCGTAGCTTTCTATAACCGAACCTTTTTCTAAAAAAATTGCGCAATCAAGTATTTTTGCTGCAAAGGCCATGTCTTGAGTGGAGATAATGATTCCTTTGCCATCATTTTTTATCTTTTTAATGATTTGCAAGAATAGCTCGGTATTTTCCGGATCCAGCGCCGAGGTAGGTTCATCAAATAGCAAAAATAAAGGTGTTAACATAAGAGCTCTTGCTATAGCCGCTCTTTGCTGCTGGCCGCAAGAGAGCTGATAAGGCCTAACATTAATAAAATTTTCCATGTCTAATGAACGGAGAATGTCTTTTGCTTTTTCATAGGAGGGCCTCTTCTTTTCTTTGAAAATAAACCTTAACGGATGCGCGCAGTTATCTAAAATACTCATATGAGGAAATAATGCAAAAGATTGAGGAACAAATCCAATAATGCTACAACGCTTCTTTGATTTAAATTCATCTAGCTTTTGATTTTTATAACTAATTGTTCCTTGATACTCTTTTTCAAGCTGAGCTAAACATCTTAGTAAAGAACTCTTGCCCGATCCGCTTTTGCCTAGTAAAAGAAAAATTCTTCCCTTAGAGGCTTCAAAAGAGATTTTATTCAGTATCGGAATCTCTTTTCCTTCCCGTTTTTTAAGTAAACTCAATTCCTTAACGATTAACATAAGTAATTTTCCTTTCTAAAGTTCTGGAAAGTAAATTTAAAACAGCTGACATGCAAAGATAAAAAAAGGCTACGCTTAAATAAATCGGCACCGGCTGCATTTCTCTTGAAACTAAATTCATTCCCATCCGGGTTAGCTCTAGCATGCCGATGGAAGAAGCTATCGCTGTGCTTTTTAAAAGAGCGTCGAGCTCATTATTTAACATGGGCAAAATCTGACGAAACGTTTGAGGTAGAATTATATAAATTAAGCTTGAAAATGAAGAATATCCGAGGGAAAAAGCTGATTCCCATTGCGTAATAGGGACTGCATTGATCCCTCCCCGAATAATTTGAGCAACATAGCCGGAAGAACAGACTCCAAGCGAAATGACTGCCGCTGGAAATGGATTTAGATTGATCCCAAAAAGATCGGGCAATACAAAATATACGATGAGTAGCTGTACGAAAAATGGCACTGCCCGAAGAACAAAAGTAACTCCTTCTATTGTAGAAGAAAGTATTGCAATTTTTAGCCTTGAACAAGATAAAATGCCAAATGCGGTCCCCAGTGTAAAACTAAGCGACGCAGATAGAAGAAGGACTTGGAATGTCATAAATGCTCCTTTCAACAATAAAGGAAAGGAGCGAAAAAAAATTTCTAAAAAATTACTCATAAATTCGCGAGCCCCCATTTTTTCTCAAGCTCCTTAATTGCTCCATCGGCAGATAGCTCTTCTATCGCCTTTTTAACTTGATTAGTGAGCTGACTATTTTTACTAATGCAAATCCCATATCCCAGCGTTTGCTCACTTGGAGCAAGAGATAAGAAAATTACTTTGATTTGAGGGTATTTATTCTTAAAGCGGGGCAGCAAAGAAGAATCGAGAGTTGTGGCAAAAGATTTTCCATATCTTATTTCCATTATTGCGTCATCAATTTTATCAATATATTTAATGTTTAAATTAGGATGTTTTTTTAACACATCTTCTTGAAAAGTCCCTGCTTCTACACACACAATTTTTTTAGGATCATTTCCCAAATCCGCAATTGTTTTTATTCCTTCAGGAATGTTGTTCCAAAAAAGAAAGGGGATTGTAGTTGTTTTTTCGCCTTGGTAGTAAATCAAATCCATGTTTTTTAGCCTTTCTTCAGTGATAGAGATCGCCCATAGCAAAATATCGACTTTCCCTTGTTTTAAAGCGATCATTAGACCCGGCATGTTTCCGCAGTCTTTGATGATCATTTTTTTATTCAACTTTAGAGCGATTAGATTGGCCATATCAATGTCAAATCCCTCATATTTTCCCTCTTTATCTAAACTCACATAGGGAGCGTAGCCGCTTGTTGTGCCAACGATTAGATTGTTAGAGTCTTTCTCTGTATTATTGGCAAAAATTGAGCTAATTAATAACGTAAAAAATACAAATAATTTTTTTAAAATGCGCATAAAATTCCTTTTTGTTAAAAACATTTGTTAATGTTATTTTTATTTCAAAGCAAATTGTTATTGATGAAAATGCAATACAATTAACAACGGCTTAGAAACTGTAAATAATATTTTAAGAAAAAAATTAAAGGGCCTGATGGCCATGATGATGGTGACTAGGAACAAAAGATGAGAGAGTTATTTTGCAAAGACGCTTGTAAAGATCAAATTTTTTGTTACACATATGTTCCTCAAAACAATAGAAAACTTTTATTTCGTAACTAAGAATACACAAAAGACTATTTAAAAGCAAGGTTAATTGGATTGGCATATTCAGAATATTTAAATTGGAAAAATTTCAATATTCTTCTATTTTAAAGTTATGAGGCAATATACCTAAACACCTTGAAAAATTGGATTTTCGGCTTCGTCAAAGCCTCGGGATTTAAAGATCGTAAGTGGATTCATATTTCTAATATTTATC
>JACRNF010000080.1 GCA_016219355.1 Chlamydiota bacterium
ACCTTCGCGACAAGTAAGATAGGATTTTAAATTTTCATATTCATACAGATTCCCTTTTTGTTATTTAATTCCTTCTATTTCTGGATTTTGAATTTTCTGAATGTCGAAGGTCGCTGCCTCGAAATTGATTTTTGAAATGGGAAGAAAAGAACTGATCTTTTTTGCTATTCTAAGATGCGAATCCAGCTTGCATTGGAGGCTTGGTGGCAAGCTTTTTTCTTTTCTTTTTCGATTCAAGAATTTTGACTTTCTATACCATAACTTACTTCTTCTTCCTCTACGATACATTTTTTTTTCGGGTAATAATTTTCCAATATTGGTTCTTAATTTAACTTGAGCTGAGAATAATTCTTTTTTTTCTGAGACAGCGGAGAAGCCGATATTTTCATAGCCTGGGTCAATTCCCAGAGTAGTTTTTTGAACTTGATTTTCACAATCGAAATTTAATCTGATTGTGAATGGCTTGTGGTCGGCAATATGGGCCTTTCCCTCCTTTAATAATTTTCTAGCTTTGCTTTTTGAACAGGGCATCAAAGTGTTTCCATCCTTTGAAAGCACATACACAAATGTCTTTAAGACCTCCTGTATGCTGGAGTAATCCACTTCGGGGTTGTTAGAAGGAGTTTTTAAATCTGACACACTGAGAGTTTCCTCTCTGTTTAATGGCAGATCACAGTTGCATGGGACTAGTGGAGCATCCCATGGTGTGTATGTATCTCTTCCAACTAACTTCTGCATAAGTTTGCCTTTTTGCCCCCTAATCAACCAGTTTCCCTTGATCCTCACGGTTCAAGCCCCTTCTTTAGGAAGGGGTGATTGACTTTCGCACAGCTGAAAATAATTTTGCTTACAGAAACTATTCTGATGTTATAAATAAATTTATTCAAGGAAAAGTCGAATAATAGACCTAGATTTCTCTACTTTTCTTACTCGATAGCTGCTCTGAGTTCTCATTTTTGTTTAAGCTTTTTAGGTTCAACAAAATCGTTTAATATATTACACTATTTTATCGATCAAATAAAATAGTTTAATGAAAAAGAAAATTGCCCTCTTTGGTTCTACCGGTTCGGTTGGACAAAATACCTTAGAAGTAGTTAGAGCAAATAGTGATTTATTTGAAATTGTCGCTTTGGCTGCAAATTCAAACCTTGTGCTCTTAGAATCTGATATCAAAGAGTTTAATCCTAAAATTGTCTGTCTATATAATGAAGATAAAGCAAAAATTTTAAAAAACAAGTTTCCTAATATTACCGTAGTTTTTGGAGTTCATGGACTTAAAACTCTTGCAGCTTACCAAGAAGTGGAGTTATGCCTTCTGGCCATGTCCGGAAACCTTGGTATTCACGTAGCAATAGAAGCCATAAAAGCTAAAAAAACTATTGCTTTGGCCAATAAAGAGATTTTAGTTTCCGCTGGCGAATTTATTATGCCGCTTGTCAAAAAAAATAATATAGAGCTTCTGACGGTGGATAGCGAACATAGCGCTATTTTTCAATGTCTTAAAAATGAGGATATGAAAACAGTTAAAAGAATTATTTTGACAGCCTCCGGAGGCCCTTTTAAGGATCTATCGATCGAAGAATTGGAAAAAGTTACCCTTCAAGATGCTTTAAAACACAATTATAAAATGGGTAAAAAAATTACCATTGACTGTTCTACTTTAATGAATAAAGGGCTGGAAGTTATTGAAGCCCACTATCTTTTTGATATGGAATTAGACAAGATAGATGTAATTATCCATCCTCAAAGCATAATCCATAGTTTTGTAGAGTTCATCGATGGCTCCATGCTTGCCCAAATGTCGGAGCCTAACATGCAAATACCGATCCAATATGCTTTGACTTATCCTAAAAGGATAGCAAGTAATATTAAAAATTTTGATTTTATCAAAAATTCTCATTTGACCTTTTTTGCTCCTGATCTAAAAAAGTTTAGATGCCTTTATTTAGCCAAAGAGGCTTTAAAAATTAAAAAAAGCATGCCCTGCTTTATGAATAGCGCCAATGAAGTTTTAGTAGAAAGATATTTAAAAGGGGAAATTACCTGGAGCGAAATTGCCAAAAAACTGGAAAAATTAATGTCTTCACATAAGGTGCAAAATATGGTAGATTTAGATACTGTATTTGAAATAGATAAACTAGCAAAAGAGCAAGCCAAAAACATATGACAAGTATAATCAGTATATTACCAACCGTTCTTTATATAATTTTAGCCTTTTTAGGGATTGGCATAATCATCTTTTTTCATGAGCTGGGCCATTATTGGATGGCAAGAAGAGAGGGGATGAAGGTAGAAGTTTTCTCCATAGGTTTTGGAAAAGCCATTTACAGCTGGAAAAGAGGCTCGGTCAAATGGCAAATCGGGATTTTACCTTTTGGTGGCTATGTCAAAATCCATGGGATGCAAAGTGAAAAAGGAAAAGATATTTATGATATGGAAAATGGCTTCTTTGGTAAAAAACCCTGGGCAAGGATAAAAGTTTGCTTTATGGGTCCGATGGCTAACTTTATTTTGGCCTTTGTGGCATTTTTAATTATATTTGCCTTTGGTGGAAGAGACTCAACCTTTAGCGAGCACACTAATAAGATCGGGTTTGTAAAGAGCCCTTCTGCTTTAAAAACTCTTGGGTTAAAAGAAGGGGACGAAATTTTAGAGCTTGATCATCATAAATATCGATCTTTTCAAGATTTGATCCGAGCCTCTGTTTTAAGTCATGGTATTGATAATTTAAAAGGATGCCATATTAACTATTTGACCCAAAATAAAGATTGTTTTGATTTAAATTTGGCTCCCTTTGCTGACAGCCAGAACAAAAAGAAAAAATATTTTGCCGAAAGAGACTTATTGCCTGCTCGGTATCTTTTGATTGCCGATGATAAAATGTTAGATGGCCCAATGAAAGATAGCGGCCTGCAAGTAAACGATAGAATTTTATGGGCTGATGGAGAAATTGTCTTTTCCGTACCACAACTTAGTCGCTTGATCAATGAAAAAACTGCATATCTAACGATTAAAAGAGACAATGAAATTTTCCAAGTTAAATTGGATAAAATTAAAGTCCAAGACTTAAAAATTAGCAATTTGGAAAAAGAAGAGATCGATGATTGGAGCCACGCCGCCAAACTCCACAATAAAGTTGAAGATCTTTTGCTTATTCCCTATTTTTTTGATGAAAATTGCCTGGTTTTAAAAAAGCTCGATCAAGAAGGGCAAGGACCTAATCAAGCATTAAAAGCTGGAGATAAAATCTTAGCCATTTCCGGCGAAAAAGTTTTAAATGCAAGAGAGCTTTTAGCTAAGCTTCAAACTAAAAAAGTGCTAGTGATCGTTCAAAGGGATAAAAAACTATTTGATATTGTAAGCACTAAAGTTCAAGACAAAGATTTTGCTAATCAAATTAATGGAACGGATGTTGGACAAATTATTAGTTCAATTGGGACCGACAAACCTCTTTTTGAAGTTAATAATTACCACCTGTTAAATTCTGTTACCCCTCAGATGATTAAAGAGATAACTTCTCTTCATTTCATAGATGCTTTGAAAAAAAATCAAGAAATGCTCTCAAAGTTAAAGGATTCTAAGGAAAAAGAAGAGATTATCAAAAATTTTGAGCAAGAGCTAAATAAATTCTCTTTAGGCATAACCTCAGACGAGTTAACCGACAAAACAGTCAAATACAACCCCAATCCCTTTAGTCTTTTTAAAGATGTATGGGACGATACTATCAAAACCCTAGGGGCTCTTTTTACCGGGACGGTATCTCCCAAGCAGCTTATGGGCCCTGTTGGCATTATTAGTATTGTTCAAAGCAGGATTAGTCTTGGATTTTTAGAATCACTTTATTGGATAGGATTGATCAGCATTAACCTAGGTGTGCTTAATTTATTACCTATTCCCGGACTAGACGGGGGATATGTTGCCCTTTCCTTCTATGAAATGATCACCAGAAAAAAGATCAAGGCCAAATCAATGGAAAAGCTGATTTTGCCTTTTATCATTTTGCTGATTATCTTTTTTATAGTTGTGACCTATAGCGACATAATTAGACTTTTTACTGGTTTTTTTAGATAATTTTTTTTATTAACTGTGCCATAACTCTCACAAACTCATCTGTTCTTGCTTGCCATAGGTCTATATCTTTCCCTTTTATTTCTATCACTGTCCCATGCAATATTTTA
>JACRNF010000067.1 GCA_016219355.1 Chlamydiota bacterium
TTTCTTCCCTCTGAATCTGCTAAGATTTTTGAGGCGTTTGATTTTTTTTTCGAGGAAAATAGCCAAAGACTCTATTTTCGAGAAAAAAAGAAATCAAAATTGCAAAAAGATTGCTGATTCTGAGTGAATTAAACCCAAAACTGAGGTTACTACCATGACAGAAAGTTCAGTTGCTTTAATTATTAGATCTCGACATGATCCCACACACTACTTCTCTTCTCCTCATACCAATGAATTAATCGAAAAAATTCAAAAAACATTCGAAAATACAAAATTTTATTTAATTTCGTCTAAAGAGGATTTATCAGCCATTTTGATCAAATTTCAAAGTAGAACAATCGAAATTTTATTATTGCAAGGACACGGAAATCCCAAAATCGGCGGATTGCGATTACCCAAAGATAAATTTTTATGTGCCGAAGATATAACACCGCTAAATTTTTCAAACATTGAAAAAGTTGTTCTTCATAGCTGCGGTTTGGCTCCAACTCTTGGTAGAGCCTTATCTAAAAAAACAAGACAGGAGGTATGGGCCTCAAATGACAATATTTTTCAGATTCGGTTGCTTTTATCTCCTTTAAAACATCTAAAAGTTTTTTTCTCCCCATCCGCAGATCTTAATGAAAATCCTTATAATCTTTTAGCGATAAATAACAATACTACATGCATTGAAGATAACGATATGGAAAAGGATTATGATTTATTAATAAATTTGGCTCTTTATGCATTAGCTCAAGATAAGCAAATTACTATAGTTTTAAAGCTTTTGACCGACATGCAATCTATAATCCGCTCACAAAAATGGTCTCAAAAACTTTCAGATGACGAAATTAAAATAGAGCTCGATGTCTTACACGATAATATTTATTTACCACTATACGATCGTTTAAAAAAGAAAGAAGATTTTGCTACTTTAAGAAATTTACTCTATGAACAAATCTCTTTATCCGGCGCTTTTAAAGATAATAGATTTAGACTTGCATATTTAATAAAAATGCAAAAACAGCTATTAGAACTTGCCGAAAGTCTTTTTCATGCACAAAAAATGGAGCTCATCCACAACTTATTTTATGAGCCGTTTGATCGCCCTCCATTGGTATCTAACATAAAATACATGATAGATATCATAGTAGGTTATATCAGCATTCACGAGCTTGAAATAGGAGAAAAGTTGACTTTTGAATATATAACTGACGATCCGTTTTCGAAAGAGATATTAATTAAAAACATCATAAAGTTTTACATATTATACCGAAACTCTGATTTTGATAAGGTATTAAAATTAATTGATCACATAGGCCCTTCAGCGCAAAAAGAAGGTTTTCTTCAAATAATAGCTAAAAAATTCATTGATTCAAAAGAATATGAACTTGCATTAGAAAGCGTCAAGAAAATGGAGTTTCCTTCTAATCAAAAATATTTTTTGGCATTAGCAATATGTTGTCTTGAATCAGAAAAATTTTCTGAAGCTTTACAAATATCTAATTATTTAGAAAATTCTCAATTGCAATATCAAATAATATCAGATACCATCTTAAAACTCATTGAAACCAATCATTTATCAGATGGAGAAGATTTAATGACTTTAATACCGAACGATCAATTTAAAGACATGTTGAAAGAATCGCTTTGTTTAGCACATCTTAAAAAAGAAAATTTTGAAAAAGCTAAAACCCTGGCAAGCCAAATATCCAACCATCAAATCAAAAATGAACATTGTAAAAACATCGATAAAGCAATTAGCGAAAGGGCATCATTACCTTCTCATCCTTTAAAAAGAAGTCGTAAATAACCTTTTTTAAATTTTGGCCAACTTGGAAGGAAAAAGGGGCTAAAGAATTAATAAAACCCGAGCCGGCGCCAAAAAAAAGACGAGAAAAAATTATCTTCTAAATCTGTTAATAATAGGTATTTAGGTCATTTTCTTTCCTTTTGAGTCCTTTAACAACGCAGAACTCTTCGTCAATGATGATGAAGTCTCTTTGAAGATTTTTCATCAGTTTTTGACAAGGTTTTAAGAACAAAGTCTTTATTCTTCTTGTAAGCGAGTATACCTCTGATCAGGTCCCTTGCCTGCTCTATGCCTTAGTTCTGAGGAAGGCTCTGGCAATTGTTCTAGTGCTCTTTTAGCAGGATCTTCTGCAGGCCCGGCTGTATATTCCGAAGAAGCCGCTGGTTCTTTTAGAGTAGTAGCATCATCTTTTGTAATCTGTTCTATTAACCACTCTGCTTGATACATATTTGTGTTCCAATAATATGGTTCGTCCTCAAGTGCACCTTTCATGAATTGTCTCATTTCCCGTTGCTGCGCTTTAGTTTTTCTTTGTAGAGCCATATCTAAACATTGCAAAATATTCTGCTCTACTGAGCCAAGCGAATAAAATTTAGGCGGAAAAACTCCTTGACTAAGATCTACAATTTTGCAAGGTACCGATTTTTTTTCGAGAGATCCCTGATCTTTTTGATCTAGAGTCCCTACCCTGCCTTCTAGTCTAGCCAAGTGGGATTCCTCAATACTGTCAAGACCTACTAAGTTTAACATCTCACCATTTTCTACTTTCACATTTCTCATCAGTTCTAATAATTCTTCCATCTTTTGAGGATCTAATCGGTAGGCTGTAACAATTAGCATTAATTCACTATTTAACCTCCCATCAACGACCTCAGAACCATTTAATAATGGAATAAAAGCTCCAGTATTTTTAAATCGAACAGACATAACAACCTCCTTTATATTAAAATTAAATTATAATTATACTTAATGTCGAAATTAATTACAACAATAAAATATCGTTTATTAAAATTATTTAAAAATATTGCCTGTTTTCGGTAATTAAAATATTTATTTTACAAAAAATAGCAATGTTGCTAAATAACACCAACATATTTATAAATTATCTTGAATTATATTGAATATTTTAATATAATTAATACGACCAAATTAATAATAGTGCAAATTTGTAATTACAACAGTTTTATTTATAACAATTATTAATGCAGTATTTAAATAATAATATAACAAATATTTAAATCAAAAACCAAAGGATAAATAATGGCAGCAGCAAGTTCTTCAATTCAAGCTTCTTCAAGCTCACTTATCAAGCCTGTAAAAGTTGAGTCAAGCTCTTTAGCAGATTTTACGAAAATTTTAAGTATATATAACGATCAATTTGCAAAAGGAGGCACAGAACCACATCATATGAAAATTGAGGTTAGCGAAGACTCTGTATTGATACACATAGGAGATTTGCATGGACAATTAGGTTGCTTAAACCAACTGTTAAATTCATTTAAGGGAAAATATATTGATGAAACATGGGACGTCCTTCCTGAGTGTAGAGGAAAAATTAAATTTATTTTTCATGGTGATTACGTTGATAGAGGACCCTTTAGTTGGGAAACCTTAAAAATGCTAATTATATTTAAAATGAAAAATCCTCAAGATGTGATATTGCTCCGTGGCAATCATGATGATATCAAATATGATCCCTATTATTATCCCGAACGAGATCCTCAAAAATTTTGCAGCAATCCGCTATTTAGAAATTTACTCACCGCTTTTTTTCAATCTTTACCAATGCAAGTAATTGTTTCTTGCAATAACAATTCTATTTGCTGCTCTCATGGATCAATTGATCTATATGAAGATTTAGATGACTCTTCGGACGATCTATTAGTGCCTGTTTTACATGAGGATAGAAAATGTGCTTTTTCAGATAGAATAACAAATACACTTTTACCTGATAGAATTGGCGAACGAGTTGCTCAAATCCCTGAATTTAAAAAAATTTTATTAGCTTATATCACAGAACAAACACCCGATAAAATAACAGCTGCTAAAACTGCGGCAGAATCTTTAATTGGGCGAGAAATAAAAAGTAAAGAAGCTGCTATAAAAATGCTTTCAGCCATAAACATTTATCATATAGCTATCACGATTAATCAAGAGATTGCTGATTTATGCAAAGAAGAAATCAGCGAAGAATTCCTAAGAACAATTCATTCAGAGAATACTTATTGGGGAGATCCCGATGATGCTAAAAATGGTTTCAATACAAAAAGAAATGCAGGTCTTGTTTTAACTCCGGCAGCTCTGGCCAATTATGCTACGATGGTTAGCGGCACTAAAAAAATAGTGGGTTTTGTCTTTGGCCATAGGCATTTTAGAAAAATATTTCCTATCGGAGGCATAGGACTTGTTCATACACTTGCAGCAGCTGATCCCGGGCATAACACCTATCTTAGAATTCAGCCGGGAAAAACTCTTAATGAATGGACAAGAACTGAAGTTAAAATAGACTCAAGTAACAAGTTTGAAGTAACTACCAAATTCATAGATCCAAAGTTAAATGACTATTTTAACATCGAACCATTTATTGAACGACTCCAAGTGCTTTTGCAACAACGTGTCTAAACGGAAATTAATTAAATATCTTAAGAAGGCTTGCGCAAGTTTCTTGTCAAGCGCTAAACTATTAATTGTTAATTGCTTGCAAAAAAAATCGGATTTTGGGCTTCACACCAAACCAATCTTAAGAAAGAGGTTTTCCAGGCAAGTCTTTAACTTGATATTACGATCAAGAGCAAGCTTTGCCTCATCTATAGTTTGATGGATTTTTTCCAATGAACATAATTTTGATAGATCTTGGGCTAGCATAAGCTCTTTTTCTTCTTTAAAAAACAGTAAAGAGAGATCTGTGTTTGATTTGATTAAATGAAGATCCCTATACCACATTAGAAGCTGAATAAAAAGATTATCGACCTCTTTATGCCATTTCATTTTGGCCTCTTCGCTTTCATCATCGGAAAATAATGCATCGAGGCGTGTTAACGCCTCATCTAACTGATAATAAGAAAAAATATTTTCCTTAGATAAAATCTTTAATAAAAGAGATCGTTTTTCAAAGTAGGACTTATTCGATGCTATTTCTTTGGCAAGCCCAATTGATCCGTTTGCATGCTTAGCTATCAAGTTGGCCTCTTCACTACTTTTTCCCATCTCATTTTGTAATAAAGAAACGATGGATTCTTCTGTAACAGGAGAAAAAACAAAACGGCTCGTTCTAGATAAAATAGTTAACAGCAAATCTTGCGACTTGGATGTTATCAAAATTATGTAGCTATCTAGCGTCGGCTCTTGTAAGGTTTTTAAAAGGGCGTTGGCGCTATAAAGGAGCATACGATCGGCATCTTCAATAATAAAGACTTTGTCTTTGGCCTCAAACGGGGCCATAAACACTTGCTCAATTAAATCCCTCATGGAAGAAATAGCATGCATGGAGGTTTTTCCCTCAGGCCGAAAAATATGCAGGTCGGGATGATTATTATCATTAATCCTTTTTAAAATAGACTCATCACATCCTTCAGGATACATAAGCTTAATAGCAAGCTGAAGAGCAAACATAGACTTGCCTACACCATCAGGCCCGGAAAAAAGAAGGGTATTAGAAAGATTATTGTGACTAATTGCTTTTATAAGCTTTTGTTTGACATCATCATTGCCTAAGATACCTTCAAACATGGATGAGATTCTCTATTAAATTTAATGATTCTTGAACAACTGTTTGTATGGGTTTTTCAGCATTAATGACCTTGATTCTTTGTGGATATTTTTTTGACAAAATTAAAAAACCTTCTCGGATTTTTCTATGAAACGAAATTTTTTCAGATTCAATCTTATCAAACTCTTTATGTGCTAGTCTTGAAAAGGCTATTTCAGGATCAAGGTCCAAATACAAAGTTAAATCTGGCTCAAAGCCCTGGCAGACAAATTTACTAAACTTATCTACTTCATCAAGACCAAGCCCTCTAGCATACCCTTGATAAGCAATCGAAGAATCATTGAAACGATCGCAAATGACTATTTTATTATCATTGACGGCCGGAATAATGATCTCTTTAAGATGCTGCGCTCTAGAAGCTAAAAATAGACAAAGCTCCGTCATGGACGATAGAGCAAAAGATTTATCAGTTAAAAGAATTTCTCTCACCTTTTCACTAAAAACGGTTCCCCCGGGCTCTCTAGTAAAAACCAGAGGGAACTTATTCAGCTTTTCTTTTAAAGAGGCTATCAAGGTGCTTTTACCTACCCCTTCGCCACCTTCTATGGTTATAAAATATCCTTTTTTCACTCTACTTCTTTCACTTCCGATTCAATTTTTTGGATACCGACGAGTTTATCATCTTCTCGAAGATTTACTAGCCTTACCCCTTGGGTAGACCTTCCCATAATACGGACATCTTTCATGCAAATGCGCAAAGTTTGTCCCGAGGCCGACATTAAAAAGACACTGTCATCATCTTTTGCAGGGATAGCTCCAATTACAAAGCCGTTTCTTTGAGAGGTAATAATAGATCTTACTCCAACGGCCCCTCTATTAGTCTTTCTAAAATGTTCAACTTTAGACCGTTTGCCATGTCCTCTTTCGCAAACTACTAAAATGGACTCATCGCCATTTACCACAACAGAAGAGATCACCCTGTCATTAGGATCTTTTAAAGTAACCCCTTTGACGCCGCGAGAAACCCTTCCAACTTCACGAACTAAAGCAGAATCAATACGGACTGCCATACCATTTCTTGTAAAGAGCATGATCTCTTGTCCTTCTTTCAAAAGCTGCGCTGCAATTAAGAAATCATTTTCATCTAGATTAATTGCATTAACACCTTTTTTGCGGATATTGCTATAAGCACTAAGCTCTGTACGCTTGACCACCCCTTTTAAGGTGACAAGTAAAATATCGGCCTTCTCTTCAAAAGACTTAACTTTTAAGACAGCTGCGATTTTTTCCTCTTTTTGCAAGCTCTCAAGCAAGTTGACAAGCGGTTTGCCTTTGGTCCTACGTCCGGTTTCTGGGATCTGCCAAACTTTAAGCCAATAACATCTGCCTAAAGAGGTAAAGACCATCAAGTAATCATGAGTAGAAGCAACATAAATGCTCTTGGTAATATCGCTCTCTTTCTTCATTTCAAGCCCTATTACCCCAAGACCGCCTCTTCTTTGCTCTTTAAATGCACTGACTGGCATTCTCTTGATGTAATCATCATCCGAAATGGTAATGACCACTTGTTCATCGGCAATGAGGTCTTCCATGTTGAACTCCCCTTCTGCCGCAATGATCTTGGTCCTTCTTTCAGACTTGTGATTTTTTTTGATATCTTCAAGCTCTTCACGGATAATATCTCTGACCATAGCTTCGGAAGCTAATATTGCTTTGTAATGAGCAATCTTCTTCAAAAGTTCTTGATACTCATTTTCGATTTTTTCCCTTTCAAGTCCGGTCAGTTGATATAAACGAAGATCTAAAACCGCATTAGCTTGTCTATCCGATAATGAGTAGCGGGCAATAAGTTCTTGTTTAGCCCCTTCTCTATTAGTCGAAGCTCTAATAATTTTAACAACTTCGTCCAAATGATCTAACGCCTTTAAGTACCCTTCTAAAATATGGGCCCGGCTCTCCGCTTTGTTCAGTTCAAAATGGGTCCTTCTTCTGATCACCTCGATTCTATGTTCAATCCAAGCAGCAATCATCTGCTTGACATTCATAGTGCGAGGAAGACCTTTATCTAAAGCCAGCATGTTACATCCAAAGGTAACCTGCATATCGCTAAACTTAAATAGCTGATTGATTACTACATCGGGAAGCTCTCCACGCTTAAGCTCTAGTACAATTCTGATACCATCTTTATCAGAATCATCCCGAATATCAGAAAGACCGGTGATCACTTTAGTGTTGATCAGCTCTGCAATCCGTTCAATCAATCTTGATTTATTAACGTTATATGGGATCTCGGACACAATCAAAGAAACCTTTCCCGTATCTTTTTCTTCAACATTAATGACCGCTCTAACTAATAGCTTGCCCCGGCCAGTATGAAAAGCCTCTTTGATGCCTCGAGAGCCGCAAATAATGCCTCCTGTCGGAAAATCAGGGGCTGGCATAACTTGCATAATCTCATCGATAGAGACCAAAGGATCTTTTAAGACCATCATCGTAGCTTCCACAAGCTCGCCTAAATTATGCGGAGCAATATTGGTCGCCATACCTACAGCAATACCAGATGAGCCATTGGCTAAAAGATTAGGAAATTTAGCTGGAAATACCGTCGGCTCGGTCTTTGTCTCATCGTAGTTAGGAACAACATTGACCGTCTCCTTATCCAGATCATCCATTAAAGCCATAGCTGCGTGAGTAAGTTTAGCTTCGGTATAACGCATAGCAGCTGGGGGGTCTCCATCGATGGAACCAAAGTTTCCTTGGCCATCGATCAAGGGATAGCGCATGTTCCAATCTTGGGCCATCCTGACTAAAGTTGGATAAATTACCATCTCTCCGTGAGGATGGTAGTCTCCGGAGGTATCGCCCGAAATTTTAGCGCATTTTCGGTGTTTTCCACCGGGAGGTAAATTCAATTGTCTCATCGCATACAAGATACGTCTTTGAGAGGGCTTGAGCCCATCTCTTACATCAGGAAGCGCTCTGGAAATAATAACCGACATCGAATAGCGTAAATAGCTCTCTTTCATTTCTTCTTCAACATTGCGAGGAACTATGTGTTCATCTTTCACATAAGACATATTTCACCTTTTTATTATATATCCAAACCTTTTACAGATAGAGCATTTCGCTCAATAAAATCTCTTCTTGGCTCCACATCTTCTCCCATAAGCATCGAGAACATATGATCTGCCGCAACAGCATCAGGAAGTGTAACTTTTAATAAAGTTCTCTTTGAAGGATCCATGGTTGTTTCCCAAAGCTGATCCGCGTTCATTTCGCCCAAACCTTTATAGCGCTGGATCTCAATTCCTTTTCTGCCATTATTCTTTAAAAAGTTAATCAAATCTCTTAAAGAAGCAATGGTTGTAACCTTTTCTCCATCTTCTTTAATTTCATAAAGATCGCCATCAACAATCAAATATTGCTCTATGGTTAATTTAAATTTAGAGAGTCTTTCTTCTAACTGGATCAAATAGTTTTTGTCATAAAGCTCAACAAAATGGAGCTGTTTTGGCTTAAAGATTTTCATCTCTTCAGTTAATTCTTCTTGAGGTATGGAGGCAATCGTTTCTGCATGTTTTTTAAGTTGAGATTCCTCATCTTCTTTTTTCAAAGCTTTGAGTTCTTCTTCAGAATAAACAAATTTTTGATCGTCTCCAATCGTTACTTTAAAAATAGGGAATTTTCTATCTTGATTTCTCGTTGTTAAAAATTCTCTAAATGGAATTCCTTTTCTTTCCAAAGATCCGATAAATACTTCAACTTCTAAAATCATTTGAATCAGCTCTTGCAACTCATTTTTTTCTAAAATCTTATCCGATTTTGCAGGACATATAGAAATATCGCTGATGCCAAGCTGTAAAAGATGCTCGTCCATCTCTTTTTCGCTGTGTATATATTGAGAGACCTTCTTTCTGGTTACCCTATATAAAGGAGGTTGGGCAATATAAATAAAATTGTTTTCGATAAGATCGGGCATATATCTATAAAAGAAAGTCAAAAGAAGGGTTCTGATATGGGATCCGTCCACATCGGCGTCGGTCATGATTATAATCTTATGATATCTTAGCTTATCGATTTTAAAATTGTCCTTGCCGATGCCGCAGCCCAAAGCTGAAACCATCGTTCCAACTTCTTCATTCTTTAATATCTTTTGCAACCTTGCTTTTTCAACGTTTAAAATCTTACCTCTAATAGGCAATATCGCTTGAAAACGGCGATCTCTCCCAAGTTTAGCTGAACCTCCGGCAGAATCTCCTTCTACGATGTAGATTTCACAAAGGGCCGGGTCGCTCTCTTGGCAATCGGTTAATTTTCCAGGAAGCCTTGAGCTATCCAAAGCCGATTTTCTAAGCGTTAATTCTCTAGCTTTTTTAGCCGCTTCTCTAGCTTCTGCTGCAATGATAACTTTATCGGCAATCATTTTGGCAATGGCAGGATTTTCATCTAAGAAAGTTGTCAGCTCTTCACCGGTAACTTGTTGAACAATTGATCCAACATCGCTATTGCCGAGCTTTTGTTTAGTTTGTCCTTCAAATTGGGGATTGGGCACTTTTACCGATAAAACAGCAGTAAGCCCCTCTCGCATATCATCGCCCGATACTGAAAGCTTATCGGTTTTTAAAATCTGATGGTTCTTAATGTAGCTATTTAACACTCTTGTTAAGGCAGTTGAAAAACCGGTTAAATGGGTTCCACCTTGTTTAGTCGAGATGTTATTAACATAAGTGTAGAGAGTTTCTGAATAGGTTTCATTCCATTGCATAGCAATTTCTACATCTACCATCCCATCGTCACCTTGTTTAGAGGCATGAAAAAATATAGGCTTTGGAAATAGAGGACCTTTGGACTCATTTAAATAAGCAACAAAGGAAGAAAGACCTCCCTCATATTTGAAATGTACCGGCTCTCTTTCGGGATGATTTTCATCGGTAAAATTAATCATGATCCCTTTATTTAAAAAAGCAAGTTCTCTAAAGCGGTTTAAAAGCCTGTCATAATCAAATTCAGTCACGGTAAAAATAGTGCGGTCGGGTAAAAAGCTAACTTTAGTTCCTCTTTTAGTTGTAGGGCCCAATTTAACTAAAGGCTTTGAAACTTTGCCTTTAGAAAATTCCATTTGATAAGCAAAGCCGTTTTTATAAACCTCGACAATCAATTTTTCCGACAACGCGTTTACGCAAGAGACTCCAACACCGTGAAGACCGCCCGATACCTTATAAGTAGATTTGTCAAATTTTCCTCCAGCATGCAAAACAGTCATGACCACTTCCAAAGCAGAAATGTCCCTTCCTCTTTTAACAGACTCTTTGTCATGTTTTTCAATTGGAATGCCCCGTCCATTGTCCTCAACAGAAACGAAGCCATCTTTTTGTAAAACTATACTAATTTCATTGCAATAACCGGCCATAGCTTCATCGATACAATTATCGACAACTTCATGGACCAGCTGATGAAGGCCATTAATTTGGGTATCACCGATGTACATGCCCGGCCGTTCTCTAACAGCTTGCAACCCTTCCAAAACCGTTATAGAACTGGCGTCGTATTGTTTTTCCTCACGTTTTTCTTGCGTCATCGTATCCATGCCTTTTCTTATCCAATTTTTTATATTTTTTAACTTTTGGCTATCCAATCCTAAAGATTATATTACGAACAGCCTCTTTTGAAAATCTCTTTTGCAAAACAAGTAAAATTCTACCCTTTTCCTGCTGTGTAAGCAAACTATAAAGAGTAGAACTTTTTACCTTTACTGTCAAAACCCCTTTCTCCAAAGAAACCGCCTCGGTCAAAGGGGCCAAATCTTTGCCGATAATCTCTTTCCAACTCCGTAAAATATTTATTGAATCCATTCCATAAGCATGGTCAATATCTTTTAAAATTGAAGGTAAGATTTTCTTCCCTTCCTTTATTGGGGATAATATGCCGTTGTAGTTCTTAGGTGTTCTTTTTTGATTCATGCCAAAACCGTAAATGGAGTCACTTTTACTATAGTTTAATTTCAGACAAATATCAAGAATATTTTAAGTTTAAACAACCATTTTTGTTTCCAAGGAAGGGTAAACCTCAATTAATTTTTGACATCATTAACTATATTAAAAATACAAAAAACTTTACGTTTGCTTTGGGGGGTTCTCATTTGTTTAAAAAACTAAACAAATGAGAACTTAATCCTGCAAATAGCAGAGTGCACTATTAGAAATAGCGCCTTTATCTAAGCAGATACCAAGGCCGGAGCTTTCAAAGACTGAGCTTTTTCAGTCCACTGCTTCATATCTTTTACGTCAAGGCCTCTAAATTTTCCATCTTGAGCATAAGAATAATCAAAAGCATGAACACTACCGAAGAAGAATTCACGGAACCAATTTAAAAATCTGGTAAAGAAATTGCTATTTTTGATCTGATCATCAGTCAATTTATAGTAATTTCGCAATTTTCCGACTAATTCCACTCCTGCTTGATAAAAATTATATTGTGCTGTCTCAAAATCAAATTGTTCTTTGAAAGGCCTTGATCTTACGTTATCAAACTTAGTGTGCAGCCCGCCAGCCATAATTACTTCCTTCGCCAGGGAACTTAAAGAGATATAACGTGAATATCCCTTTACTTCAACCACTCGAGTTCCCCAGAAAGTAATTTTTGTTTGTGCTTTAGTGGGATCAAATAAATTATTTAGATCCACCAATTGATTGGGCAAGCCCATTTTTGCTATATGAGTTCTTAATGTTTCCATAATATAACTCTAAAGTTTAAGATTGCTAAATATAATAGCACACGTGAAGGATAATTTCAAAAAAAAAATTTAAAAGTTTTTTTTGAAAAAACTTAATGTTTTTTGATAGAATATTGTTGAAAAATGATATATTAGCGGTTTTTTAAACAACCGGAAACTTATGCAAAAAACCTATCAGTTGCCAACATACAAAAAAAAATTCAGGTCTTTAATCAAACGTTTTTTTCTTCCTTTAATTAACAGAAGCGACTCTTACTTTGTTCAACACTTACCTGAATGTTTTTCTAAAAATAAAATAGATTTTTCCATTTTTAGAAAAATCTGGTCTGACAAAAACAATAATAACAACCAAGATTTTGTCCGGTTACTATTTTTTATTTTTAATGTTGAAGAAATCTTGAAAGAAAATATTTTAGGAGCTTTTGCAGAACTTGGTGTATATAAAGGTCATTCGGCAAAAATTCTACATTCGCTTGCTCCCCAAAAAAATCTTTATCTTTTTGATACTTTTCAAGGATTTAGCAAAAATGACGCCTCATTTGAAACCGAAAAAGTCATAAATTTACAAAACTTTACCGATACTTCAATTAATGATGTAAAAAAATTTATCTCTCCATCGGAAAAAGTTCATTTTTGTCCTGGATATTTTCCCGATACTGCCAGTTTAGTTCCCTCAAATGAAAAATTTGCCTTGGTACATTTGGACGCCGATCTTTATAAACCAACGAAAGAGGCGCTTGAGTTTTTCTATCCCAGAATGGTAAGTGGAGGTCTTATCATAGTCCATGACTATTTTAGCGGATCCTGGCCGGGAGTTGCCAAAGCAGTCGATGAGTTTTTAAAGGATAGAGCGGAAAAAATAATCAAAATACCTGATAAATCAGGTACGGTTGTTTTTAGAAAAATTTAGCCTAATAAAACCGCTCCAAGACCATACGCAATCAAAAAATAAATAGTCATCGACAAGACATCATTAAAGGCGGTAACAATAGGACCGGATGAAATAGCAGGATCAATACCGATCCTTGAAAAAAACATGGGAGAAAAAACACCCAAACATGTTCCGGTTAAACAAGCTCCAATAAGCCCGCAGCCGATTATCATGCCAAGAGTTAGAGGATTTGCGCCTAAAGCGTTATGACAGAGTAAGTTAATTACATAAACCAAAACGCCACAAGCAATACCAAATACAAATCCGGTAAAAACACCGACCAAAAATTCTTTTAAAATCGCCTCCCCTCTTGTCTTGGCGGTTAAAAGGCCAACTGCCATGCTCCTAACTAAAACCGTTGAGCATTGGATACCAATATTGCCGCTCATACCGGTAATTAAGGGGACAAAAAACAGAGCAAAAGTTAACATCGATCCCTCTCTTTTTTGAAAAGAGGACATCAAGCCTACATTTATTAAACCGGCAATTAATGTAACAAAAAGCCAGGGGGCTCTCGCTAAAAATCTTTTAAAAAGAGGCTCGGTAACTGAAATTTCTTCTGCCGTACCGGCGATGCGAGCAAAGGTTTCATCAGCCATATCTTCCATCGCCTCGACTACATCTTCATGAGTGATAACCCCAACTAGCCTATTTTGGCTATCTACAACCGGAAGAGAGGACAATTTATACCTCTCGACAATATCAACAACCTCTTCTCTGGTAGCTTCTAAAGCAACTTTATGTAAAATCGGCCTCATCACTTGTCTTAAAGGAATATTTAGATCGTTTACCACCATATTCCTGGCAGGAACATACCCTTGCAGCTCTTTATCCTGGTTTAAGATAAAGATCCCTTTTGTAAAATCAATTCTTGGAAAATCATGGATAAAAGCAGCCGCTTGCCCAATGGTCTTGTCCATATCAAAAGCAAAATATTCAGTGGTCATCAGCCTTCCGGCGCTATTTCTTCGATGTTTTTTTTGCTCTTGAATTTTTGCAGCTTTTTTAGGGTCGATAAGCTCCATTACTCTGCGATAGCGCCTATCGGACATATCCTCCAAAACCCAAACCGCTTCATCGGCAGGCATCTTGTCAAATAACTTTTTAAGCTCTAGATCGCTCATATATCTAAAAACAATCAGTCTGGTATCAGAAGTGGTGTTTACTACAAACTTAATTTTTGATTCCCGATCGGGAAGATTATCATATAAAATAGGTCTTGCAATCGGTGGCAAATGGGGCGCAGCATAAGCAAGGTCAATTGGAGAATGTTCCATGGCAATTTTAGCAATTTCATGAAGCATTACCTGAGAGGTTTTTTTATGGAAGGCCATTTCCAGCTTTTCTTGCAAAATAGCATCAAGCCGGCTCGTTTTTGAATCAACAATATTAAGAACTGGAGCTACATTTTCTTCTTTGGTAATGTTTTCCATGAGACACACCTCTAAAGGATTTCAGGCTTATATAATATACCATTACCTTATAATATAGAGCAAGTAAAGCTTAATATCATTTTTCTCTGTATTTTTATCTTAAAATCAAAAAAAATGTACTCTACATTAACAATATTTCCCTGTTAGATCTTTAAAGCAGGGAAATAGAAAGTACAAAATTAAGTTAACCTTAAAAAAGGAGATATAATATGAGCGAAGCTTTAGTTGTAGTTAGTAAAGTTAAAAAATTTATTAAAGAAAAAGGTGATATGAATACATCATCAACCGCTTTGGACTCTTTAACCAAACTGGTAGAAAATGAATGTATCAAGGCAATAGAAAAAGCCAAACTTGACAAAAGAAAAACCGTTATGGATAGAGATTTTATCTAAATTTATATCAAAAGGCCTCTAAATTTTAGAGGCCTTAAAAATATTTTTTTAATTTTCAATTTTTTCTTTGATCTTAAATTTTTTTTTTAGTAAATTTTTGCTAAGGGATTTTTCACATTTGTGAAATTCTCAATGAGAATATTTGGTGTTAAATAACCCTAAAGACTTATAATCTGTATTTTTACCAGGTATGAATAACAGAGATAACTTATGCAAAATATCCATTTCATCCAACAACTGTATAACAAGTACTTCCCTCAAAGTTTTGCAAAAGGTCTAAAGTTAACCCAACTACCAAATGAATGGGAAATTCTTTCTCCTGAAGAAAAACAAAAATTAGCCAATGATCTTTTAAGCCAAGGAGAAGTCCTGTTATTAAAGGAAGATCTGTCCGCCATTAAATTATTTAACTCTGCATCTCAATTAGATCCTTTAAACCCATTAGTATGGTATCGCCAAGGGATGGCCTTTTTTGAGTACGGCACTCATGAAAAAAGGGAAAACGCCTTAATTTTAGCCGGAAAAAATTTTAAAATTGCTACAAGTCTAGACGCTAATGTTTTTGATTACTGGTGGGCTTGGGCCAATGTATTATTTATTCTTGGCGATTGCAAAGATGAGAAAAATTATTATCCCGAGGCAAAGAAAAAATATAAGCATGCAATTGCCTTATCGCAAAATCAATCCAAAGAAATTTTAGCCGAACTTTATTGGGACTATGGTCTTGTATCCACTAAAATTGCAGAAGAATCCGGAGAAGCAATCGATTTAAAACTTGCCATAGAATCTTTTCAAAAGTCTTGCGGATTTCAAAACGATCCCCCTTTTTCTTTTTGGAACGATTTTGGCAAAGCCTATTATCAAATGGGACTTTTGATCAACGATAACAACATATTTTTACAGGCCATCGAGTGTTTTAAACGATCGATTGTTAAATCAGCTCAATTTATCGAAGGATGGTATTCTTTAGCTCTGACCTATAGCCATTTATATTTTTCTTCTTTAAATGAAGAATATTTCGAACTTGCCGATGAACATTTTGCCAAAGCCCTTGAAATCAACCCATTTGATAGCGAGATGTATCTAAAGTGGGCCTCGCTTCTTACTGACAGCGGAAAAATTAATAAAGATAATAAAAAACTTAGATCAGCAATAGAAAAATGTATCAAAGCTCATCGTAAAAACAAAAAAGATCCTTTAATTTTCGGCCAATGGGTCCAGGCCCTTTCTTTACTTGGAGCTTATACCAATCGCTTAGAACTGATCATCGAAGCAGAAAATAAAATCATTAAAGCCGTTGAGATTTATTCAGAAGAGGCCAAACTTTGGTATGCATATGGCATTTGCATGGAAGCTTTCGGCATTTATTATAATGATTTAGACTATGATGAATTTGCGATTGAAAAATTTCAAATCGGACTGTCCATTGATAAAACCTCATTTGAGCTTTGGCAAGAATTGGCTTTTTGCCATGCAAAAATTGGAAAATCTACCGAAAATTGCGATCTTTTGGAAAAAGGGATCAAATTTTATTCCAAGGCCCTATCATTTAACAGCTATTATCTCGCGTTGATTTTTGATTATGCCAAAACCCTCTTCGATACCGGCAATCTCACAGCCAATCAAACTCTTTTAGAAGAGGCCATCAATTATTTTGAGACCGGCTTAAATTTACAAAAAAATGCAATTTTGGTTCATCCCGAATGGCTATTTAATTATGCTTGTGCCTTAGATCTTTTAGGAGATGTCTTACAAAAAGAAAGTTATTATCAAAAAGCCATAGAAATACTTAACCATGTTCTTTTAATCGATCCTAACTACCCAAAACTTCATTATCGCCTAGCTCTGTGTCTCTCCCATATTCTTGAACACCAGCCTGAGCCCCATTATTTTTCTAAAGCAGTAAACTGTTTTAAACTCGCCGCTAAACAAGATGAAGAAGATGATGAGCTTTGGCTTGAGTGGGGGATAATGATCATAACTTTTGCTTATGAAAACCTCCCTTCACAAGAACAGCATGCGTATTTTTTAGAAGCGGAGCAAAAAATTTTAAGATCGGGCCAACTTGGAAATGAACAAGCCTATTATCATTTGGCCTGTTTACTGGCCTTGATCGGAAAAACCGAGGATTGCATCAATTTTTTAAAAAAAGCGGAGCAATTGGAAGTTTTACCAACATTAGAAGAAATTTTAGAAGATGATTGGCTAGACAATATCAGATCTTCTGATGAATTTACCCAATTTATATGCCAATTAGAAAAAAAAGAAAAAATCATAGAATGATTTTAATTTTTAAATCTGTTATTTTTAATACTAAACTCAAAACTAAGGTTTCTAAATCATAAGGACAAACCAATGGATAAACGATCTTTAATTTTTGTAGCCATACTAGCCCTTGCTTTCTATCTGGTGCAAGAATTTTTTCCCTCTTCCAAGCCTAAAGTTATAAAACCAATAGAAAAAGTAGCTCCCTTGGTAAATGAGCCGGCTCTTAAAGAAGAGATCTCTCCCTCAAAAATTTCAGATGAAGAAACATATTATGTAATTGAAAATAGCTATCAACAATTAGTTTTTTCAACCAAAGGCGGAGCTCTTGTTGAGATCAACCTTCCATTTAAAAGCAAAACTAATGATAAAAGCGTAATCAATGAAATCGCTTTCGATAAAGATTTAGAAGAACAATCTCCCCCTAATGCTTATTTTCCTCTTCATTCATATTCTACCGTCAAAGATGGCAAAACTGTTAAAATGGAAAAGGGGAAATTTGGCGGCTATTATCCTCTAATTAGAAGAGATCTGATAGATACCAAAGAAAAAGTTTCTCCAACGTATTATGCATTAACCCTTGCCGACGGAGAAATGGAAAATCAAATTTTTACCCTGAGTAAAATTGATGCAACTTCCATTGAATTTGTTTTAAAAAGTTATAATCGAACCATCACAAAGACATTTACCCTCTCTGATGACTCTCCTTATATGATCAGTATGGACCTTCAAATCGACGGTAATGTTAAAAATATGTATCTTACTTCCGGAGTTCCCGAAGTTGAGCTAACTTCCGGTAACTATGAGCCTATACTTAAATTAAAGCTCACTAAAAAAGATAAGGGTATAATAGAAAAAATCTCGCTACCTAAAACTACCAGCTCAGTCTCATCAATTTATCCTGATTGGCTCTGCAACTCAAACGGCTTTTTTGGACTGATTATCGATCCAGTTAGTGAAGCTTCTCAAGGCTATAAGGCAAGTTTTGTGGATGGAACAAAACTGCCAACAAGGCTCTCTTTAATCGATGCTAAATATAAACTATACCCCTCTGATAAGTATCCCGGCTATGAGCTCTTTGTTCCAATAAAAAGCACCGCTGAAAAGATACATTTTAGAGTATTTGCCGGCCCTTTTGCCAAAGATATTTTAGTAGCCTTGGACGATATCTATTCCAAGCCGCTTGAAGGTTATGACCCTGCCTACGTTAAAGCGATAAGTTTCCATGGATGGTTCTCATTCATATCCGAGCCTTTTGCCAAATTTATGTTCGGCATAATGAATATGATGTATAAGCTCACCCATTCCTGGGGTTTTTCGATTATTTTATTAACCATTTTATTAAGACTAATGCTTTATCCTTTAAATGCTTGGTCAATCAAGTCCAACTTAAAAATGCAAGAAGTTGGGCCAAAAGTTCAAGCTTTGCAAAAAAAATACGAAAAGAACCCTCAAAAAGCCCGTATCGAAGTTATGAATCTTTATCGAGAAAAAGGGGTCAATCCTATGATGGGCTGTTTTCCGATCCTGATACAAATGCCGTTTTTAATTGGTATGTTTGATCTTTTAAGATCGACATTTGAACTAAGGGGTGCATCTTTTATTCCGGGCTGGATAGATAATCTTACAGCTCCCGATGTGTTATTTTCCTGGAATCAACCCCTCTTTTTTATCGGTAATCAGTTTCACCTACTCCCTGTCTTACTTGCAGTAGTCATGTTCGTGCAGCAAAAATTTTCATCCACTATGCCCAAAGACAAAAGTCTAATGACCGATCAACAAAGACAAATGACGGCGATGAACAATATTATGACCATTGTATTCACGGTCATGTTCTATAAGTTACCATCGGGACTGAACATCTACTGGCTCTTTTCCATGGTTTTTGGTATTTTACAACAATGGATAATGAATAAAACTCTACTAAAAAAAACCAATGCAAGAGTGGAATAAGTTATTAAAAGAGCTTGAAGCAAAAATAGGAGCCGCTAACGTAAATAAGTGGCTCCTTCCTTTAAAAGTTGTTAAGTTTGATGCCTGTAACTTATATCTTGAAGCTCAAAACCCTTTTCACATAACCTTTTTTGAAGAACAGATCCGCCCATTAATAAAACACTTTGTCAACAACAACAACCATCCGATAAAAATTCATTTTATATCCAATAACCTACAAAAAAACTCTTTTAACAAACTCCCTTCCGATAACTTTGCAATTAAATCAGATGAGCTCGACCCCACTTGCTCCCTATCTTCTTTTTATCCATTAGAAGAAAATCAAATATGCTACAAAGTGGTTTTAGAGCTTATTGAAAAAGAAGAATTTTCCTTTAATCCCATTTTAATCCATGGCCCTTCAGGATCCGGGAAAACTCACCTTCTTATGGGCGTCGCAAAAGCCCTTTTAGAAAAAGGGTTAAATGTGTTTTACGTAAATGCCCAATCCTTCACTAACCACGTTGTTGAGGCCATAAGAGTTGGGCTTATGCAAGATTTTAGAAACACCTATAGAGCGCTCGACGCTTTGATCATTGATGACATCCACATTTTTGCTAAAAAAAATGCTACTCAAGAAGAGCTTTTTCACACTTTTAACACCCTTCACTCTAAGGGAAGTAAAATTATTTTAAGTAGCAATGTGCCTACAAATCAACTTTCTTTAATTGAGCCCCGTTTAATTTCCAGGTTTGAATGGGGCATTCCATTAAATTTACACACCCCCTCTTTAGTCACATTAAAAGCTATTTTACTAAACAAAGTTAAAGAGCTTAATCTATCTTTTGACAACACCATGTTAGAGTATCTGCTTGATAATTTTCAGGAAACTAAACCTCTGCAAAAAGCTTTGCAAACAATTGTTTTAAAATCGCATTTAAATCCAAAGCCTCTTAATCTTGATCTTATAAAAAATTATCTTAGCCCTCTTATTTCCGAACAACAAATCCAAAAGATAACACCGGATAAAATAATCCAAGAGATCTCCAATTTTTTTGGATTAAAAACTGAAGATGTTTTAGGAAAATCACAAACCAAAGAATGTGTTTTGCCAAGACAATTTTCCATGTATTTTTGTAGAAAGATCACTAATCTTCCTTACATAAAAATTGGTGAGATCTTTTCAAGGGATCATTCAACAGTGATGACAAGCATTAAGAACATTCAGACAGCTCTTGAAAGCAAAGATAAAAATATTTCTTCTTCTTTCCAAGAGCTATCTAAGTTATTTGACAAAGTTTAAACTCTTACGTAAGACTCTCCGGGACCGCCACCTTTAATAACATCAGGTTTCTTTTGTCCAGGAAGGGGCAAAGTAAATGGAGGAGGTTCTTCTCCTGCGCAGATCTTGCTAACAATTTCACGCCATTTTTCGACAGTTTCTACAAAAAGTGGAGCAAATCTTCGTAAAGCTGAAGCATCAACGCCGATACCCATATCTAAACAGCAATGCATTAAGATTAACTCTTCTTTAACGGCAACTCCGGCTCCGCCTCCGGCCATTTGACCGCCAAGCATAGAACCTTCCAAGAGTTTTTCATATAATTTGAGTAAGATTTTTTGATCTTTGGGAAGACCGTCTAACAAAGGTGAATATAAATAGAGTCTATCTGAATGGGGTTCATAGGTTAAATGTAATGAAAAAGCATTATCGATCCCTAAAATACAGGTGTTGTTTTCATCAAAAACGAGATCTCCTAAATTCAATTCTTTTCCAAATTCCTTCAAATTGGCTTTCGCGTTTTCATAGGACATGTTTCCTCCTTTGGTTAAAAGTCAAACGCTAATTTTATATAGAGAATTGAACTTATCACAAAAAAGTTTTAACGACAACCTTTTTGCTTAAATTTCTATCATCTATTAAATTTATGTTATCAAACACTCATTTGAACTTCAATGGTTGATTAAAACTCTTTTATACCCAAACAACTGCTTAAAATAAAACTTTGTCATTTTAAGATTTCATTTTAATTGAAGTTTTCCAATATTTGCTCAATAATTTACCCAATTTTTAAAGGAGAATTTTATGGCTTTACGTTTTAATTCAACATTAGAATTAGGTCCATTTCAGATAAACTGGGAAAGCTTAGCGCTTCCCATAATAGAGATAGGGTTAACTGCTATTTCTATAGCCGTTGTTCTTTGCAGTAGATGTATAAATCATGGTAACACAGTGGCTCTCGCTCCAAAATTGCAAGATCGAGCTCACCGCTCTAGTAACGACGATACAACTGCAGCAGTTCAAGCTGCCGCAGCTAGATCGCCAACTTTTACAGATAGTGGCCTAAAAGCCCAAAGGAGACTCTTAAGTTCCGAAAGCTCTTCTTTTGAAGGTACTTTCGATAATCAATCTGAATTACTTTTTTCTGTTGCAGAAGGGCTTCAAGCTCTTGATCAAGCTTAAACTTCTAGCGATGAAAAATAGAATGATCCTTTAGAAAACTGAGATTCTGAGAGATCTAGTTTCCAAGGAACAACTCTTAAGTTTTAAGTGAAAGAATCTTCAGCGTGGAAGAAATTTCATTTGAAGTTTTTCAATTATTACTTTGATAATTTGAATCCAAATTTTACAAAGGAGAATTTTTATGGCTATTAATGGAACATCTTGGATAAATAGATTTGGCGGTGTGGATGTTGCAATATCTACAGCTGTTGGTTTTGTCGTTCTCGTTGGCAGTTGCGCTCTGATGTGCGCAAATCATTTAAGCAAAAAATATCGAAATGATCAGGGCAAAAGCTTACAAGGTCGAGTTACCGATTCAGCAGAAAATTCTAAGACAGACCAAACCTCTATGGGAATGAGACGAAGATTCACAGCCGCATCTGACGGCGCTATAAGTGGTAGCGCAGGACCTTCATCAAGCGATGCAGCTAGGTCTGATGCTACCTCTCAAACGCCAGCCGCTTCAGTAACAAGTGCAATGACAAGTTCAGGGCAAATAGGCGCCTCTCAAGATGCTACCGCACCTAAAGCTCCGCCAGCTCTTATACCAGCTCCATCAAGTTCAGTCGCAAGACCCTTGCCCCAAACTGAATCTTTAGACCAAGCTAGAGGATCAGCATCAACAGATGCATCTTTTTTACAAGGAGATGCAAGCTCAATTAACGAGAAGGACAAAAGAGCTATTGTCATTTTAAAAAGATACCTGCTAAAACCAGAGCTAACAAGACAAGATGATTTTTCTGTCAGCTGCTTTAGATTACAACTAAATGTAGCATTTATGGAGGAACTAATCACAACTAACACTGTAGCAAATAGAATAAAATTATTGCATCATAAGCTAACAAAGCCTCGGCAAGAATACTTCCTACAAATTATGAACGAAAGACAAACCGTTTAATTTTTTCAAGCTCGCTAATATTTTTTATATTAGCGAGCCTTTTCCAAAAAATGGTTTTTAAATTAACCCAAATTTTTTAGACGTCATGTCTTTGAAAAGTTTTTATTTGAAATTTTCTAATTTTTAAGACCATAATATATTCCTTATGATATAGGAACGTATTAATGATTGTTTCTAATAGCAGCTCTTTCAGAACAGGTTTAATTTCACCAAGCATTGAGAGCTTGGCAACTCCTATTACAATAATAGCTTTATTTGCAATTTCTTTAAGCCTGATTCTATATAGAAGATGTTTCTATGCTAAACCTGATCATTTTCATGCAAATGAGCTGTCTTTAAAATCCCAAGTTAAAGATCCATCAGTTAGTGGTAATGAACTTCCCAAAAAAGTCTCCTTTAAACAAGATGTCAGTTTCAAAGAAAGATCCTCCCAATCTACCGACAATGCAACATTAGATAATGTCGACTGGCAAGCTCTAGCCTGTTTTGGAGTTACAAAACCGCCGCCAGATTTAAATAGTTTAACTAATTCAGATGATCGCTTTCAAGCTTCATCCCCAAATTTTGCAGCTGCTCAAACTCTACTAACTTCTCTTGGAGTTATACCGATACGATCATCTCATATTGGGACCAAATCATAGTCCAAAACTCACCAAGTTGATTTAAATTTAAGCACTAATTTTCAGGCGGCATTTTTTTGTAAGTTTTTATTTGAAATTTTTTATTTTTTAAGACCATAATGCTTATCCTTTATGAATACAGGAGCGTGTAATGATTGTTTACAATAGAAGTGCATTCGGATCAGGTCTTTTTTCATCTAGCATGCAAGAAGTAGTTAATCCCATTGCAATAATAGCTATCGCTGCAATTTCCCTAAGTTTAGCCATTTTCATGCGATGTCTAAAAAATCATCACCCAAATGCTCTTGTTAAAGCCCATAGATTACAAACCGCTAAGCCTGCCGCAGCCTCAGTTTCAGACATAATCTATTATCCCCGCCAGATTGAAGAATTAAGGCCTCAACAACAAGCTCTACCTCAGGAATTAGAATTAACAACAATTTCAGCAGAAAGTTCTGCTGCTTCTCCTGCAGTAAGAACGCAAAGCGAACCTATATCAATTGACGTTATAGAGATAAGGGCGATTAAAATTATACATAAGCATCTTTTAAGCCCAAGAACTCTTTTGTTGGATTCTGATTTCTATACAGCTTGTAATAGGTTAAATATTCAAGCAGCAAATGTTGTAGATTTAATAAAAAGGCACAAAATTTTAAATCGGATAAAAAAATTTCAAGATATGCTTAATGACAATCAAAAAAGATTGTTTTTACAAATATCAAAAAAGGGAAATTCTTTTTAATTACAGATTCCCTTGATTTGTCGATTAAAATTTAGATATAATTAATCTATTTAGAGGTAAAAATGGTTCATAAAAAAAAAATTTCTCTTTGGTTAGTTTTGTCCATAATTTTTTTAGATTGGACCGGAATGGGGCTAGTGTATCCCATGTTTTCCACAATGATATTTCAGCCAGGTTCTCATTTATTAAACCCAAATCTTTCAGAGTCTTTAAAAGGACTCTATCTTGGTCTTTTATTATCGGCGATGCCAATAACACTTTTTTTCAGCGGTCCTATTTTAGGAGCTATTTCGGATCAAAAGGGAAGAAGGCCTCTTTTTTTACTTAGCCAACTGGTCATGATTTTTGGTTACGTTATAAGCGTAGTAGGCGTACTTGTATCCAGCATATGGATATTAATACTATCCAGGATCGTTTTAGGCGTAGCTACCGGCAATTCATCAGTTGTAAGCGCCTCTATTTCCGATCTAAGCGATGAACATAATAAGACCAAAAACTTTGCCCTGTTTAGCATGGCGGCAGGAGTTGGATTCACCGTCGGCCCATTTCTTGGAGGAAGATTATCAGAAGCAAGTTTTGCTTATCCCTTTGTGGCAGCTGGGCTCTTTAACTTCTTAAATCTTGTTTTTATCTACTTTTTCTTCCAAGAGACCAATATGTTGAAAAAGTTAACCAAAATTAAGATAACCGACGGAATTAAAAACTTAAAAAAAGGGTTTAAAGTTTTTGAACTCAAAATTATTTTGATCACAGTTTTTGCTTTTTGCCTGGGATGGTCTTTTTTTTATGAATTTATCCCGGTGACTTGGATTGCAGATTATGGGTTTGATTCAAATACTATTGGATTATTTTTTGGCTATGGAGCCGGATTTTATGCATTGAGCTCGGGTCTTTTGATCAGACCTATTTTAACTAAATTTAAAGAGCAAAACATCCTTTTTTATTCTCTTTTGGTGCTAGGATTATTCATGTTATTTTTGCTCAGTTTTCAAAAAAACTACCTTGTATGGATCTATTTACCAATTGTTAATTTTTTGGTCTCACTCCCTTTTCCAACATTTACAACTATTGTTTCTAATTTAGCCGCCAAAGATGCCCAAGGAGAATTTTTAGGTATTTTGCAATCAATACAGTCTATATCTTTTGCCTTAAGCCCAATGATTGCGGGGCCTTTAATTGGCCTCAGCACTCATATGCCCATGCTTTTTGGAGGATTGTCTATATTAATAGCAGCTTTAATTTTCTTTTTTTTCCGAAAAAATAAAATTTTTAGCAAAACTGAAGGCCGATCTTAACTTTAGCTATGAAAATTAGATCTATATTTTTTATTCTTCTGAAGGCGATTATACTTATGCCTAAAAATTCAGCTAAATTGTAGTGGGATATGGACCCGCATGAGGTACGGGAAAAAATCAATCAGCGCATAATGAACATTGAAGCTGCAACGCCAATAGTCTATTCTACAGAAGATCACATAGTAACGGTAAAATCGAAATCTCGCGTCTAAAAACCAATGCAGTAATCAAAGATTATCAAGGTTTTTATAATCGGTGATAAAGAATGTTATTTCAGGAATTGTGATCGGAATTTATTTTTAATTCCTTTACGAATAAATCAAATTTTTTTAAATGGCCTTCCTGAATAGACCATCTTTTAATTTCCTGAAGATCAATTTTGGGAGAAGCTTCTTTACAAATGGTTATAGCTTGATCCAGGGCCTGTTTATCATTCCAATGATAAAAGCTAGCAAGCCTATCTTTTACACTATCTGTGGGAGTAAGCATTTTAATAGTTCCTAAAGGAGTTTGATGGTATGCAAATTGATGGATAGGTTCGCTTCCAATAGCAACTGGAGGAGAAACGAATTCAATAATATATTGACAGTTAGGATGCCTGAAATATTTATCTTTTTTTTGAAAATCCAATTCAGTTAAGGCTTTTGCTATCGTTTTTATATCTTCATAAGTCACATAGTCCAAGTCGTAAGATTGATAGCGATTATGGGAATAGATGGCAACACAAGCACCTCCTACTAAAATACTATTTATCCCATGCTCTTTTAATTTTTCAGACACGATTGCAGCAAGTTCTTCAATGGATAATTGTTTAAAATTAATCTTTTTCTTCACAATGGTTTTCCTTTTCTACGAGGTCTTTTTCTGATCATTAATTCATAATATTGATTTTTTATCTCTCGTGGTAAAAATGCATAGGCTTTTGTAAGAAAAGCTTTAAAATATTACAAAAAAGGATATCTGGGATTGAATTGATACCATCGAATAACCTATTATATAGGTTATATATTTATATGACAATTCTAAAACATTTAAAATTCAACCAGTTTATGGTTAGTTATTTATACATTACCTTAACCTGGTACCAGAAATGCTTAATGTCCATAAATCACAGCCTTAAAAAACGGACACTTTGACAACGGCTCTTTACAACTTTTCCCAAAGTTGGAGTGTTTTGAGATGGGTTGCGCGATCTAATGAAATAAAACTTCTTGATTCGTGAATTTTAACTTAGCGATATACATGGGATATTCATTCGGTAAAATTAGAGCAGGCTTATCGATTTGAGTGTCGGTTACAAAGTACCCGGCTGTTTTTTTTTAAAGAATTCTAAAAAACTCTGAAAGAATCCGAAAGCTACGCTTGAAGTTTTTTACTTTGTCCTTGAAGCTTTTCACTGAAAAGTAACCCAACCTTAACTTTTTTAGATTTTATTTGGCTTGTCATATATAAATTTGTTTTGCTACACTTGTTATTAATAATGACAGCACTTTTCAGGAGGCCAAATTATGCTACGCTTATTAGCACTTTTAGTTATTGTATTACTCTCTTCATGTGAAAATAAAAACAGTGTTTCAACCCGTTTTTTTGAAGATGGAAGCATTAAACCATCGGTTGCTTTAGCTCCGGTAGTTGATTCTACATCTTATGATCTTCCATGGTCTTTATCGGATGAATTTTCAACCTTGCTCAGAAATCAATTAATCCAAAAGCAAGATCTTTATGTTGTTCCTAAAGAACATACTGAAGAACTGAACTCTTCTTCCGATACCCCATTTGGCAGCGATATCTCTTGGGTAAAAGAAAGATATGCAGCCAATGAGTTTGTGGTGTTTGCCGAACTTATTCAACATAATACAAACCCTGCCAAAAAAGATCCTACCAGCACTAATCTAAATATGGCGATCAGAGTAAGGGTTATAGACAATCGAGGAGAAACTCCTAAAATCATTTTACAAGAATGTTTAAATGAAAATTATTATATAGCTAGAAACTCTGCCCAAATGGATTATAACTCTACCACTTGGGGAACTAAAGAATATGAAAATTCACGTATGGGAGTAGCCCATTTTACCCTAGCTGAAGATCTAGTTGAGCGAATTTATGACTATGTACTGTTAAAGAGCAGGTAATGTCAGACCAAACAGCCGATCTTGCTAAATCGCTTCTTTGGGATATAACGTTTTTTGTTATGGCGATGCTAATTTTATTTAGCATCGCTTTTTTTTTAGGCTTTTTTAATGTAAAAAAAACAAAAAAACCAATTAGGATAAAATTTAAAAACGTCCTAGTAGTTTTTCTGATTTATATTTCTACCCCTTTCTTTTGCCAAATTTTTAAACCGATTTTGCATAATTTAAATTACAATGCTTTTGTCAGCACCTATAATCTATTAGTAGCTTCGCTAACTTTATTTTTTTTATACCTTTACTTAAAGGCTATCGATAGATCACTAGCCAAAAGCATCTTTAAAAGCTCAAATTCCAGCCTATTTTCAGATATCTGGGTAGGGATTATTTTTGGTTCTTTAGCTTTTTTTATCACCACTTATTTTTCAAAAATTTTAGACCTTTTAATAGCTATTTTGTTAAAAATCGAGCATACTCCTCAGCAAGAGGTTATACACCTTCTCCAATCCGGCCTTGATAACCAATTATTTTTAATCCTTTCTCTTTTTTTGATAATTGTTTTAGCTCCCATTATTGAAGAACTTTTGTTTCGGGGATTTTTGCAAAATTTTCTTGTCCGTTTTTTTAATAAAACTTGGTCGATTATCGTAACATCCCTGTTCTTTTCCCTATTTCACTTCACCATCTCTCAAAGTTACGGCAATATCACTATCATCGGCTCGTTGTTTCTTCTCTCTTTGATCTTGGGTTTAGTATATGAAAAGCAAAAATCGCTTTTATCTTCCATAATTTTACATGCCTCTTTTAACGGCATTACTATTGTACACCTAATATTTTTCAAAGGATTTTATGGATAGTCCTAAATTTGAGATCTTTGGTCTTTCCGACATTGGAGCAAGTAGGGCTAACAACGAGGATGTTTGGGCTTGTATTGAACATATTCCTTTTATTTCCATTGCTGATGGTATGGGCGGCCATAATGCCGGAGAAGTGGCCGCATTTGAAACTATTCAACAAATATGCAAAATTTTTTCTCATCAAATAAAGAACAATCAACCTCAATGCCTAGAACATGCCGTTCATCATTTGGTTTATTCCATCAAAGAAACCAATAGCAAAGTCTATAATCTAAGCAAGACTCATAAAGACTTGGAAGGGATGGGAACCACCCTCTGTTCTCTTTGCTTTTATGAACAGCATGCCATTTATGCCCATGTTGGAGATAGCCGCATTTATCATTTTCAAAAAGAGTCACTTTCTCTTTTGACCAAAGACCACTCATTATCCAATAAATTACTCTCTTTAGGAGTGCTAAAAGAAGGTGCTTTCGACAATTTTCCTTATAAAAATGTGATCACTAAAGCAATCGGCACTTTAGAATCGATCGATCCCTCTATTGATACTTTAAAATATGCCCCCAATGACATTTTTTTAATGTGCAGCGACGGCTTATCTGATTATATAAGTGAAGCTCAAATGAAAGAGCTTCTTGGTCAAAACATTTCTTTACAATCAATGACTGAGAAATTAATTGAAATAGCCAAAAATAACAAAAGTCGGGATAATATTACCGTTGTTTTGGTTAAAGTTTCATGAACAAATTTATTTATTTAGATAATAACGCGACCACTTTTATTGACGATAATGTCTTAAAGGCCATGCAGCTTGATTGGGAAGGTTTTTGCGCTAACCCTTCCAGCGTCCATACATTGGGTAGAAAAGCTAAAGCTATCATCATAAAAGCCAAAGATGAAATTGCTTCTTTTTTAAAAGTATCATCCGATGAGTTGATTTTTACCTCAGGCGGCACCGAGTCTCTAAACACTGCTATTAAAGGCTTTTTTGGCTATGACATTAGAGGACATATTATCACAACCGATATTGAGCACTCGGCCGTCTTTAATACGATTAAAACCTTAGAAAATGCAGGAGCTGAAGTTACCTATCTCAAAACGGGGCTCTTAGGATCTCCCAAACCAGAACAAATCCAAGCAGCCATAAAATCAAGCACCAAGATGATCGTAATTTCTGCGGTAAATTCAGAGACAGGGGTAAAAGCAGATATTGAAAAAATTGCTGAAAATGCTTTAAATGCCAAAATATTTTTGGTAGTAGATAGCGTCGCCCTTTTAGGAAAAGAGCTTTTTTTAATTCCCAAAGGGGTATCAGCCATGGCCTTCAGCGGCCATAAGCTTCATGGGCCTAAAGGAATTGGGCTTTTATATCTTAAAAAAGGTAGTAAAATATCCCCTCTTTTGACTGGAGGTGGCCAAGAAAATCAAATGCGCTCCGGCACTGAAAATTTACCCGGTATTTTAGGGTTTAGCGCTGCAGTCAAAGAGCTTAAAAAGCATCTACCGGAGGCAACCTTCAAAATGAAAGAGCTTAGAGATTATTTTGAAGCCAAATTACAAAAAAGCTTAAAAAATATATCTATCAATGGACAAGGTGAGCGGATTTGCAATGTCTCTAATATTGCATTTGAAGGAGTCGATGGCGATTCTTTATTGATGAACTTAGATCAAAAAGGGATTTATGTTTCTAAAGGCTCAGCCTGTTCATCCAATGCGATCATTCCCTCAAGAGTTCTTTTAAATATGGGAATAGATCCAAAGCTTGTTTTATCATCGCTGAGATTTTCACTTAGCCGAAATAGCACTAAAGATGAAATAGATAGATGTATTGATTCCTTAATAGAGCTTGTAACCAAACTAAGAAAATTTGGGTGATTTTTATATCAATTCACTTTTTGTTATTTTTTTCTAGCAAAGTAACATGTCTTTTAAACCAAAAAGCAATCTCATCTTTATCAAAATATTGACAATTGACAACAGCCTGTCTTGCTAAAATAGCCTTGAACATTGCTTCGGTTTCAGGAACTGTAGCTAGTCTTAAAGACAAACGAAACTTTGTTAAATTATTTTCTGTTAATACAATCCTTCTCGGCTGAAAATCAGAAGGCTTAATAATTTTAAATAAAGGATATCCATCTTCATCTTGACTTTCATTTAAAAGAGTAGCTCCGACCATCCCTCCTAACAGACTTGTTTCAAGAGTATATCCCTTGTCAATTCCATAAAGCTTTGAAGAGGTGTGATAAACAATTACTCTGCCGGCAAATTCTATTAAGTTGGATAATCGCAAAACCTCTCGTAAAGTGGATACTGCAGCTGCCATAGACTTATTGAATTTGGTAAAAAATTAAGCTTATTGTGTTAAAAAATCAATAAATATTTTTTAAAAAAAAATCGAGGATTAAAGAAATGATCAAAATAAAAAATTAGTTAACGCTCTTTATTGCCACAACTTTAGCTCCGAAAATCGAAACTTCCAAGACCGTGATCTCAAAACTAGCAACTCTGATCACTTCTCCTTCAGCAGGCAAATGCCCCAAATTTTTAATAATCAAATCATTTAAGGTTTTCCCTTTTTTAGCTTTTAAATGGGCATGGAACTCTTGGTTGAATTCAGATACCAAAATATCAGCATCAATCGTTTTTTCAATTATCGACTGAACATTTATTTTATCAAACTCATAAAAGGTTTCATATTCTCCAAAAACTGCATCGATTATTTGATCAAAAATTAAGATCCCGCTTGCTTTTCCCATGGAATCCAAACATATCGCTAGGCTTTGCTTATTTTGTTTAAATTGCTTCAAAAGTGTTATTATCGGCGATTTTTCACTAACAAACCAGGGCGCTTTTGCATAAGATAACACCCTTTCATTTTTCTCTGCTTGCAATAAATCTTTGGGATAGGCCACAGCTACAATATTTTGAAGGTTATTATGATAAATTGGTATAAATGGAGAATAATTTAAGCTAAGCACGTTTTTCATCTCTTGCAGTGTTGCTTTTGAAGAGATCAGCCTTCTTTCATCTAGACCTATCATCAAATCTTTTGCCGTTTTATTTTTAATAGAAAAAATATGGTTAATCACATCATCAATATTCTCAGTTTTAGCTGAATAAGCCTTGGTCTTCTCTTCAAAGACTTTTTGCAGCTCATCTTTAGATAAATAGGTGGGAGCTTCCTTTTCTTTAAAAATGAATTTAAAAACCCAGGCTAAGCCATTAAATAAAGCGATTAAAGGCTTAAATATAAAAGAAACATAATAAATCAAAGGGACAAATGCTAAAGCAACATTTTCAGAATATCTTCTCGCGGCAAATAAAGGAGAGAGCTCGGCAAAAATCAAAACTATAAAAATTTGAGATATTGGGGCAAAATCGGGATTGATCCCTATTGAAAAATAAAACCTTCTGGAAAATTCGGAGCCTAGCTGTAAAAAAAGATTGATGGAAATTAAAGTGGTTCCAAAAAGCTGAGAAGGGTTATTTAATAGGGAGTTTAAAAGCTTTGCCCGTTTATTGTTTTTGCTAACATAATACTGCAACCTAATTTTATTAAAAGAGACCGAGGCCATCTCGAACATAGCAAAAATCGCCTGCATAATAATGCACAAGATGGTCAAAAGAAAAAATAGTAATGAATTATCCATGTTTTTTCTTTTTTAAAGGTTTCAAAAGGCGGACGTAAACTTTTTTAACTTTTTTAACATCCGCTTCAATGACATAAAAAAAGAGCTCTTTAGTGGAAAATTTTGTCCCCGGCTGTGGAATATCCCCCATTTGATCGGTAAGCCATCCCCCGATCGTAACAGATCTACCAAGTCTTGGTAATGAGAGATCAAAAATTTCTTCAAGATCATCTATAGGCATTTGTCCGCTTGCGATGAGTACATCATCGGTTAAGCTATATTTAGGTTTTAACTCTTTTTTATCCGATATCTCCCCTATAACTCCTTCTACCAAATCTTCTTGGGTAATAATACCTAAAATTGAGCCATACTCATCAACAACCAAGGCCATATCCTCATTCTTAGCCCTAAGCTCCGAAAGAAGCGACCAAGAAGAGATGTTCTCAGGTACAAAAAAAGGTTTTTTCAGATATTTTTTTAAATCTTCAATACTTTTGATATGCTCTTGATAAAAAAAGAACCTTTTCAAGGAAATGATCCCTAAAAGATGATCAATGTCATTATCGCAAACCGGGATTCTTGAAAAACCTTCTTTAGAAAAGATTTTAATCAAATTGTTAATGTCATCATTAATATTAAAAAAATGAATCTCTTCCTTAGTCTTCATATGCTCTTTAGAAGAGGAGCTTTGCAATTTCAAACACCCTTCGATCAAATTGGCTTCCTCAATATTTAATATCCCCTTTTTTTTGGATGTTCGGATAATATGTTCGAGTTCATCAAAGCTCAAGGGCTGTTCTCTTTATAAAAAAGAAAACATGGCAGCAGAGACATAATTGGTAACTACACTTAAAAATTTGCGCAAGGGGCCAAGAAATTTAAATAAAATTGCAATCAAGGGAGCAACAAGATATGCAGTTTTTTTAGCTTTAGGGTAAGCAAAAGATTTAGGTATTACCTCCCCTAAAAGCAAGGTTAATAGTAATGGAACGCCCACATTTAGCAAAAAAGAGGCAGAGTTTTTCCAAAAAGAGGCCAAAATATTTTGCACCAAAATATCAGAAATGATGCACATCATCATGATTGTAATCAAAAGATCGCCCGGTTTTTCTAAAAGCTTGGCAATAAGCTTTTTTCTCGGGTTTTTATCATGTTCATAAGTTTTTAAAGTAAATGAGGACAAAGAAAATAAGGAAATTAAAAAAAAAAAAAAAAAAGACAAAAAAATGACTAGAAAAGCGACAACAACAATTAGAAAAATGCTTATCATTGTTTGAACTGGACTTTTAACTGTCCTTGAGGAACAACGCCAAGTTCTTTAATCAAAACAGTTTCAATCCATTCCGGATCGCTTTGAGAATTAATCTTAGAAATTAGATCTTCTTTTTCCAAAGCCGCCATTTTTTTCTCTTTTTGTAGATTAGCAATTCTTTGTTTAATCTCGGCAATTTGACTATTTTTAGCTTTTATATTGTGATCAAAAACAATATAGCAAATTGCTAAAAATAAAATAACCCACCATGAATGAATAAATATCCTATCGATAAATCTTTTTCTAGCTACGTTTGACATTGTAAAATCCTATATTTTCTTCATATGCGATTTTCTAAATTATTACAAGCGTGGAATGGTAATCTCAAGCTGTTTCATGTATTTTCCTTTGCGATCTTTATATGAAGTTACGGGGTGGCTTTTTCCCTCAAAAAAGAGCACCTGAGCAATCCCTTCAAAAGAATAAATCTTAGCAGGAAGCGGTGTAGTATTGGATATTTCCAACGTTACATATCCTTCCCATTCTGGTTCAAAGGGAGTGACATTTACAATAATACCACATCTTGCATAGGTAGATTTACCAATACAAAGTGTTAAAATGTTTCTTGGAATCCTAAAATATTCCACGCTTTTGGCCAATGCAAATGAATTAGGGGGAATGATGCAAGCATCCGCCTTAATGTCGACAAAAGAATTTGCGCTAAAATTTTTAGGATCAATGATAGAATTATGAACATTGGTAAATACTTTATATTCATCGGCTATTCTAATATCATACCCATAACTTGAAAGGCCATAACTTACTAATTTTTTATTTTCTACATGTTTAATTTGTTTGTTCTCAAAAGGTTCTATCATGCCCTCTTTAGCGAGCTCTTCAATCAAATGATCCGGTAAAAGCGCCATTTTAATTCTCCTTTAATGCTTCTTTAGATTTAGGTATAGCGCGTGAAATGGTTTTCTTGCTACTATTTTTATTAGTGTGTTTCACTTTTTTTAAACCCCAGGGCTAATATGGATCAAAATTTTATTGAATCATCTTGGACAAAACAAGACCAATCCTTTGAAATTCCATTAAGGCCTGCTCATTTGGATGAATTTATCGGACAAGACCCGATTATAAAAAGGTTAAAAATTTTTATTGGGGCCGCAAAAAAAAGAAACGAAGCCTTGGGACATATGATTTTTTCCGGACCACCAGGACTTGGAAAAACCACTTTAGCCAACATTATTGCAAAAACAATGGGAACAAACCTTACGGTCACATCAGGGCCGGTGATTGAGAAAGCGGGAGATTTGGCAGGTCTTTTAACCAATCTTAAAGATGGCGATGTCTTATTTATCGACGAAATCCATAGGCTCCCTATTTGTATTGAAGAGTACCTCTATCCTGCCATGGAAGATTTTACATTGGACCTATTAATAGATAGCGGGCCAAATGCCAGAAATGTTGAGATAAAATTAAATAAATTCACTCTGATTGGAGCAACAACAAGAGTTGGTCTGATCAGCAGCCCTATGCGCTCAAGATTTGCTTTCAATGCCAGGCTTGATTACTATAGTAACGAGGATTTACAAAAGGTTATCTTACGCTCAAGTAAAATATTAAAAACCCCCATCAGCAATGACGCCGCTTTATCACTTTCAGAAAGATCAAGGGGAACCCCAAGAATAGCCAACAACCTTTTGCGTTGGATTAGAGATTACTCCCAAATGCATAACATTATTAATATTGATGAACAAACCGTAAATTTAGCCTTGGAAATGCTAAGCATCGATCATCTAGGGCTTGATGAAATGGATAAAAAGATATTAAATGTTATTATCGATCATTATAATGGCGGCCCGGTTGGAGTAGCGACATTAGGAGTTGCAGTATCCGAGGAGGCCTCAACGATAGCCGAAGTTTATGAACCCTATCTTATTATGAAAGGTTTTTTAAAAAGGACCCCTAGAGGTAGGGAAGTTACACAATTAGCATATGAACATTTGGGAAAAAAACACCCACAAAAAAAAGACGGAGTAGAGATATGAAGATTGTTAAATCTTTTATCATTTTTTGCCTGCTTGGTTTGGCCGGCACCTTAACAGCTAATGTAGCTGCCAAGGAAATTTTTCCAAAAACCATAAAAGTATTGTTACATAAAAACATCACTGAAGCTCTTTTAGAAGCCAAAGGTGGTTATAACGTTTTTGATCCAAAAGACGGTACCAAAATTTCTTCAAATATGGGCGGGAAAAGATATGTTGTTAGAGCAACTAATACCGGAATCAAATGGGGCGAAGAGTTTATAGGTGTCCACCAGCTCTATATCGTACCCAAAGATAAATCGGAAGGGCTGTTAGTTGATGGCGTGCATTATGATGGAAACATTATGGTTTTCAAAGCTGCCGGCAAATTAAATATCGTCAATGACGTTAATATTGACGAATATCTTAAATCGTCCCTTTCAGTTCAATTCCCCGATCCTTTAGAAAATGAAGTAATGTCGGCTATTGCAATTGCTGCAAGGACAACTGCCTGCTCTCAAGTTGAGAGAAATAAAGAGGCCCTTTGGCATGTCGAGGCCCAAGATCAAGGCTATAATGGAATAGCCATGGTCCAACTAGACTCACATGTTTGCAAGGCTGTGGAAAAGACCTCGAATTTAATCTTAGTTAACGCTAAAGAAAATGAAGCGCCATTTATGGCCCTTTGGACCGATCATTGCGCAGGAAAAACTGCCGCATACCACAATATTTTTAGAAAAGATTTGCTAGCTCCTAAAAAAGGGGTTGAAGCTCCTCATGCTTCTTTAGATAAAGAAAAATCAAAATGGAACTACTCTATTGCTAAAGAGGAAGTCGCTAAAATTTTTGATCTTTCAGATTTAAAAGAAATCAAGTTATTTGTGGATAATGAATCAAATAAAACCTACGCCGTTAAATTAACCGGCAGTTCAGACAGCAAAGATGTTGATTTCATCACTTTTCAAAAAATGCTCGGCAAAGAGCATATTTTAAGCAATGATTTAGTAGTAAAAGCAGCCGGCGACAAGTTAAATTTTACCGGTTTTGGCAAAGGTTTTGGTGTAGGATTATGCATTTATTCAGCATCAGCTATGGCTGAAAATGGAGATTCTGCAGCAAAAATTTTATCAAAATTTTTTCCGGATACATATATACTTAATTTAACTTCATTTCCAAATGAAGGGAAAAGTGTAAGATAATTTTTTAGCGCTTGAGCATTTTAGTAGAACGTGTTATTTTATTTGTAAGTTATACCGGGGACCTCATGGAATAAGGGGCTTCGAACAAGGTCAGGATCGGAAGATAGCAGCCTTAAGAAGAAACTTTATGCTTTGGGAACATCTCCGGTATTTTTTTTCTCCCATTTTCTAAAATCGCTTTCCAGTTTTGTAAGAGCTTTTCTTAAGGCATTTTCCGCATTAAACCCCTTATCCTCAGCCGCCATTGTTATGGCCAGAAGCTTTTTTCCAAGCTCTTCGTTTGAAGAAACCTTCTCATGTTTTGGTAAGGAAAATTTTGATTTTTTTGCCTTGCCAATAATTTTTTGAGCTTTTAATAATCCGGGCAATTTTTTAGAAATCCCGTCAAGAGAGCTTTTTCGCTTGGAAAGGAGTTTTTCCTTCTTTTTGATTTTGTCCCAATTATCAACAATCTCATCTACATTTTTAACATCCAAGCCTCCAAAAACATGAGGATGGCGCCGAATCAATTTATTGGATAAATTTTTTATTACATCTGCTAAAGTAAATTTTTGACTTTTTTCTGCAAGTTTAGCAATAAAAATTGTAGAATTTAAAATATCACCTAGCTCATCTAAAATACTTTGATAATCATTTTGGTCGATCGCATCAAACAGCTCGTATACCTCTTCCAATAAATATATTCTAATCGATGCAAACGTCTGTTTTTTATCCCACTCACAGCCATTGGGCCCTAGTAATTTATCAAAAATTTCTAATAGTTCATTAAAATTATTCATAATTATTCCTTTAAAAATATCGGTAAAATATTTTATAATTTAAAATCCTATTTTACTATAAAAAAATATGCATTTTAGATATAATCTATACAGTTAAAGAACTTTAAAATTAAGAAAAAAACATGCCAAGACCAATCAATGCTGCGCCAATAGGACATCTTCGAGTTGCTCCTCAACCACCTCCAACCGCAACGCCCACTGCCTACCCTCTTGAGGAAAGAATTACAAGAACCGCTCCATCCTATGCTCAGGTCCAGGTTTTACAAAAACTTGAAGATAGGATCGCTCCTCCCAAACCTTCATTAACCAACCCTGAAGACATAAAATGGGCTATTGTCGACAAAAAAAATAAATTAATTGAAGCAACCACTTTATTAGTTGCTCTTATTTTTGGATATATTTATTGTTATGGCAACAAAGACCTCCCTTTCCCAAGTGACAAATTAAAGCAAGTTGTAGCTTTATTATTAACTAAAGACAATTATAGTATTGTAGATGTAAGAAAATATCTTACTCAAAATGTTGAAGAAACCAAAGGTTTTGTTAATGCTATTGCCTTTTATATCTCATTTTGGTTTATAAAATTTTTCTCAAACCTAATCATCGCAGCAGGTATTGACGGATTCCATAAATATTTTAGAAAAGAAATTGATGCCCAGAATAAAGAATACAACCTGCAAAATTATACCGCTTTGCTATTTGAAACATTAAAAAGCTTCTTAGCAGATTATAACGACACGGTCCAAAAGTATTCGTCTCCTAAAGAATCTCATATCCCGGCAGAAAAATCTCGATTTATCAAAGGGGAATTAAAAGACAGAATTTCTAAAGTTGTCCATTTGCCAGAAGACAGAGCATTAAATGAAGTCTTTAAACGCTTTGCAATTATTTGTACCAATAAATTTATGCCTACTCCAAATATTGGTCGTCAATTTTTAATCCATTTCATTACGTTAGAAGATGTAACAATACATCCTCTTTTAAAGATTATTCCTCAATTCATTTTAGCTATCGCGTTCATTCCATTGTGGATAATAATCCTTCCATTTGATAAATTTTGGCTTAATAAATCTATTAAAGAATTTGTCAAAACTCAAATCCAAACCCTTACTCCAAGGTTTTTAGATGCAAAAGTTCCTGATCTAATTGACGGACGACCTTTTGTTGATGCTATAAATAGAATTGTAATATCGCTTCTAAAAGAGGCTTTAATATCATCAAAAGCTGATAATGAACCATCTATTGTATCCGAAAAGCTAAGAAAAAATCTTAGCGCAACGGCAAAAGAACTGCTAATGGCCTTAGATACCGCCTCTCTTCAAACTCATCGTGAAAATCAAGAGTTTGCAGAGCACAAAATGGGCATAATAAAAAGAAAAATTGAAGAAAATCTAGTTAAAGTAGTCGAAGAGTTATTTGGATTAACCTGCACCTATTTATCCAAACCGGAAAATGCAAATAAACTAATGCTAAACTTATTCGAATCCTTAGTTTCTGCATTTGATAAAAATTATATTAAAGACTCTCCGGAAGAAAAAACTTTTAATGCCCAATATGACGTTAATAAAAAAGCAGTTAGAGACCTAATGAGGCAAATCGTTGATCAAGAAGTGAAAAATGCGGTGGATGCCATTTACTCCGGCATTTCCACCTCCGAAAGAAGAAATATTGACAAACATTTGCTAAAGATACAAAAATTAGCGCAAGACAATGAGAAAGGAATCAGAGATGCTTTAAAGAAAAAGTCCTTAGAAGATGTTGCAAAAGCGTTTCATAAATTTCATTATACTTTATACACATACGATTATAGAAACGAGACTGAAAATACTAAAAAGGCCATAGATAAATCCCTAAATCAAATTTACCTACTAAACAGCGAATTTACAGATGCTCTTTTAAAGCAAAGGCCTGAGATCCACGAACTAACCAAGATTTTAGACAAGATATTTAAAAAAGTAAGCAATTTACATTCCATTGACAAGCCTTCAAAATGGCCAACACTACAAAAATTGTTACACAACAGAGTCACAACCGGAATAAAAGCGGTTGGGTCCACATTATTTTCCTTAGATATTCCCAAGTGGCCTTTAAAAAAAGGCACACATTATTTTGTTGCAAAAGAAGTTCAAGCTTATATTAATACTGCTTGGGAAGATTTCGTATTTGATCAAAATGTTGCTAATGGCCTATTACATCATGCTATCGTCAATATCTTAGAATCCCAAGGAGTTGGGGATTGCTCTAAGCCAATGCAGGACAACGTTTAAATTCTATTGTACAAAAATCCAGTCAGTAGATTAAACTTCTATTCAAAAATTAATTTGTTTTATGGCAACAGGGCCAATTCAACCACAAAATTCCAAATCTAGTTTTTGGGATGGCAAGATTTTTCAAAATGTTAAAGAATCAACATTTTTTTCTAAGATTCGACCCCAAACGCAACTGGATAATATAACTGAAATAGAGTCTCAACGGGATAATGTTTTCTTCAATGTAGACGCGGCCAGTAAACAACCTCCGGCAGTTCAAAAAGAACAAACCAATAAACTCAAAGAAGAATTTATAAAAAGGGCAACCTATTATACCATCGTCAACCTACTCTATAACAAATGTTCGTCAACACCACTTAAAGACGACATCAAATTCTTCCAAATTGTAAATGAACTTCTTTTGCTTCCAAAACAGCCGGGCCATTTTAAAATAATTAGAACCTTTTTAAAGCACTTCAAAGAATCCAACTGGATCACTGTCACTTTTTATTATTTTTTTTATTGTGGGTGGCTGCCAAGATATTATATCAAAGAAGTGACAAATAATGTGGTCCAATATGTTCGGGAAAGCACCAAAGGTCAAAAAATCTCTCCGATAATTTCCAAGCTCTTTAAAATCTTAAATGATTTTTTGGTAGAGTATAATCAAATAGTTAGAGATTTTACTAAAAATCCTCATCCAGCTCTAAGAGCCGATTATGTGCAAACAGCATTAAAAGATCCTAAATATCTCAAAAATTTATCCGATTCTAATATTTATCAAACGTTCGGAAAGTTATTCGCAACAAAATTTATCCCTGACTTTGATATGTTTAGTAAACCAATAGAATCAGCCAGAAGGCTTGATTTTTGGAAAACCGAAAATCCCATCCTTTCAATAATCAAAGGGGTCTTAAGTACGGTTTTGTATCCTTTAAAATTTTGGGAATGGTTACTAGGTTCTCTACCGACCAAATTTATAAAAAAATATTCAGCAGAACTTATCAATGACCAAGTCCCTAAAATGTTAGAAAATTCTTTTAATGCAATTGGAAGAGAGCAGTTTGTGCATGCCATCAACTCCTCTATTTATGCTTTTTTAACCAATATTTTAAATTCTCAAAAAAATGATGAGGAAGAATTAAACTATGTCGATGGCCCTTTAAAAACAGCTTTGTATGGTGTCGGAAAAAATTTATTATTTACCCTAGACCGTGTAAATTTTCAATCAGCCTATGAACTTAGCGGGTTTGAAAAAGATGGAAGAAAAAAAGCATTTTGGGAAAAAGCGACCGAAAGATTAAATCTTGTTAATGCAGACGAACAATTTACTAAGTCGCTTCAGAATGTTTTTGTGTTTACCTTTAATTATCTTTCTAATCCCAAAAGAGCCGAGCCTTATTTATCCTTGGTTTTTACTCTTTTAAACTCGACATTTGAAAAACCTCATAACAATCTTGAGTCTGATGAGGAGTTTTTCAAAAAGGAATATGAAAAAACCGAAAGAAAACTTGATGAAAAGATCGATCAATTTATTCAATTTATCATTGCAAGATCGGTATCTGAAAATATTGACGAAGCTTTTGGCAAGTTGTCTAAAGATCAAAAAGAACAAGTTAAATCTATCTATCGGAAATTAAAGTCAAATCTTGAAAAACCCTTTTCTAAATTGCAACAAGAAGCTCTCCAAATAAGAGAATACACTAATAAAATTGCATCCCTAACTCCCTCTGAAAATGAAAAATTAGAAACCTACATAAATTCTGTTTTTGAAAAATTAATTATCATTGAAAATGATTTTCTAAGGCTTTCTAAAATAAATTCCCCTTTAATTAAGAATAATTTTGAACTCGGAACAACCTCCTTTATTGCCCAAGAACATCATGTCAACAAGAACCTTATTTCCTTAAAAAATCTTGTAAACCGAAGAAACGCATTATCACTAATAATTGAAGAATTAAAAGCTTCCAATCACACCATCACTAATATTACAGCAGAGACCGATTTAATCTCTCTTCTATCTATCTTTCAAACTTCATTTGATAAAATAAGTGCATTAAATAATGCGCATCAATTTGATTACATACTAAATATTTATGGACGATTAATTAAAAAAGTTAAGGAGACAATTAAAGATAAGAACTATGAAAAACTCAATGTATTGCTTATTCCAAATAGTTTACTTTCTCAATATGCAGCAGCCTTAATAGCCTTTAAAAAGACTAAGGCCCTGGAAATAAAACAGGCGATATCGGAGTTGATAAATTTGATTTCCCCTACAAATGACGATACAAAAGCTATTCAAGAGAGCTTAAATGAGATGCTGTCTTTAAAAACTCCAAGGCAAATTGACCATGCTTTAAAAACATTAACAACCTATATTACGAGCTCTATTGAAGCGAAAAAAGCTGCTCTTAAAGAAAATCCTCTTCAGGTTGCCCTTCAGCCTATAGCCAAATCTATTCAACAAACTATTCTATCTATTCCTAATCTACAAGTAACAACAAGCAATGAGATTAAGCAAACTGCAATAACATTTTGTAATGAATTTAATCTTCTACACGATCTTTTGTCAAATCTTGAAACATCAGCAAAAATTAAAGAGACAACTTTTATCGAGAACTTAATATCGCCGACTAAAACCTCAACAATAGTTAGTTCTATGACCTCAGCACTAGGTGGCTCTGTCGTATGGCTAACTGGGACTTTAACATTTCCCAAAATGGCTATAATATCAGCGATCTCTTATATTTTCATGCATACAACAGCATCTCCTGTTTTGCAAAACAGGATAAAAAACCTAGCAAATGACATCGCTTCGCCGATTATTTCTAAATATATAAATGCAACAATTAAGTTATTAATCGATAAAGAATTAGGTTTTTACCAAGGGCTCGCAAAAAGGGCCATGGTAGCCTTTATTTCAGAAAACAAGATGGCTTGAGTTAACTCCATCTTTTCTCATATTTTATTTCGCCATCCGGTTTATTGTCTTCTTTTGATACTTTTTCAATCTCCTCTTTAACTTCTTGGATTACTTGTTTGGGCTCTTCAAGGCTAGGAAATTTGAAAAAGAAAAAACCAATAACCGCGATCAAGATTAACCATTTCATAAGCCACCTCTTAAGGTTATTAAAGCTTCTAATATCAAAATAACACTAAATTAATTTGTTCACAAATAAAATTATTTTAAATACTTAATTTTATTATTAATAGTAATTTTTTAAAAATAAAGAAAATATTACAAAAAAATAACTGTTTTTTGCTTATTATATTTATTTTTAATGACTTACATGAAAGTTTTTCAAGTAATTTATTCTAAATATGTTAAATATTAAACATTTTTCTCAAATTCGTATTTTTCGTAAGTAATTGATAATCAATGCTATTATGCAATTAAATTGTTTAATATTATTATAATTAAATTGAAAAGAATCACTATATATGATAATATATTATTATAAAATTAAAAATTAGAAGCAAAAAAAGAGAGGATATATGTGTACAGAAACTCCAGAAATGTACTTCACAGTTGATGATCCTCGACAAATATGAGTACGATGGAACAGAAATAGCTAATCCTAATCCTTCTCTGCTTCTACTATTAAGAAATAACTTCGCAAACGTAAAACCTCCTAAAGACTTTGGCCCTTATGAAGACATTCATCCACAAAATAGATATTTTATTGAGTGTTCTTCACCAAGGCATTAAGTTATCAGCATAGTTTAACCATTGAATTTTGAGCTGAAAAGGAAGGAATTCTCTAGCTTATTTAACTTGATTCCAAAAAACTAAAAACTTTTGAAAAATCAATTTTGGATCTAATTTCTTGATACATCCAATTGATTTACAAGATCTTAAGTTCTTACACCTTTTTTCGAACTTATACCCAAATTCACAAGGACCTTGAATAGAAAAATGATTTTTTTTCAGCGGCTCGTAAATCTTAGCGTTGCTAGGACCAAAAATAGCGAAGCTAGGAGTATCTACCATCTGGCTTAAATGTAGCAAAGAAGAATCTACTGCTATTATCAAATCTACCTTACTCATTAAATGCTCTAAAACTGCAAGTGTCATCTTTGGCAAAAGAAAACCATCAAAATGACTTTGCATTTTTTGGGCCTCATTTTTTTCATTATCATTTCCATAGGGAAAAAAATAATAGGCACCCAACTTATTGTTAATAAGCCTTAAAAACTCTATTAAAGTTCCTGGCTCAAGCTGTTTACTTGGCCATTTAGAAAAAGGGCAAACTAGAACCTTGATTTTACTATTGGGGCAATTTTCTAATATCTCAAAGACCTGCTCTTTTTCTTGCGGTGAAATCTTAAACAGTTCTCTTTTTATCTCAAAAGAGGCAATATCTTTAAAGTAGCGCTTTGCAAGCTCTAAATATTGAAGCCGAATGTTTTTATTTTTATCCACCTCAAATCTATTATTCGTAGCTAAAATATTGGGAATTTCAGCTACACTTTTATACCCAAAGCCAACTTTGTGTTTAGATTTAGCTAAAAAAGTAAAAAAAGCCGATTTAGTATTACCCTGTAAATCAAATACTGCGTCATAGCTATTTTCTTGATATTTTTTTAAAAAACTAAAAAATTGCGCTCTTTTAGATTTTTGAAAAAAGCCTTTCAGCTCTTTTATGTTATATACAAAAACCTCATTTAGCAAAGGATGGGACTTTAAAAGATCAAAAGAGCTTGGCTCACATACCCAATCGATCTTTGCATCTTTAAATTTGGCATGGATGTACTCTATTACATCTAAACTCTGGATCACATCTCCTATTGCAGATAATTTTACGATTAAAAATCTCATAAATCAAAACCGATCTTTGCTATATCTATATTAAAAAAAGACAAAAAATCATTAGGAAGCTCAGCCGTCACTTCAATTTTTTTATTAGTGATCGGATGGATAAAACTTAAACTTACTGCATGCAATAAAAGCCTATGTACATGCTTTGGATAAACAAACCTTTTTGCGTAATGGTAATCGCCTAAAACAGGATGGTGCATATCTAAAAAATGAACCCTGATCTGATGAGTTTTCCCGGTGATAATTTTACAAAGAACTAATGAACAGTTCTCTTTTTTATCCAAGCACTTAAAAAAAGTTAAAGAGGGCTCTCCCTGATCAAAAACCTTAAAAGCGCTTTGGCCAAAAGGGGCTTTTTTCCGCGCTAGTTTTTTTTCAATTTTCCCCTCATTTTGGTGCATTTTTCCATCAACAATAGCGAGATAATATTTCTCGATTTCCTGTCTTAAAAATATCTGCTTCATTTTTTCTTTAATAGCTAAAGATTTGGCTAAAATTAAACAACCGCTTGTCTCTTTATCTAAACGGTGCACCAAAATGACGTTATTAGCAAAAAAGGGATGTAAGTTTTTATCTTCGCAAACAAACAATGAAGGTTTATCAACAATGATAAAATAGTCATCTTCAAAAAGGATTTTAAAGGTAAGTTTTTGAGATTTTTCTTGAGCCATTTTTTCCCAGACCTGGTCTAGCTCAACTATGTCCCCTGTTTTCAAAACAATAGAAGCAAACCTCTCAATTTTGCCGTTAACTTTGCAAATCCCTTTTTCAATTAACTTTTTAAGACCCTTGTTAGAAATCTTTTCATCTAGCTTTGATTGAATAAAATACAAAAGTCTTCTCTCTTTATCAGAAGAGAAGACTTTCCAATTAAAATTCTGCATAAAATTTAAGATAGATGGGATAAAAAGTCGATGAGCAACCTAAGCCCAAACCCAGTAGCATTTGTAGGGTTATAATCTTGTGGTTTTGTCGTAAAAGAGGTTCCGGCAATATCAATATGAGCCCAGGGAATATCTTCCGAGATAAACTCTTCTAAAAATAAAGCTCCCATGATTGAAGAGGCTTTGGAGCTATTTATAGAATTTTTAATATCCCCAATATCGGATTTCATGAGCTTTTTATAAGGCTGATGCAAAGGCATTTTCCAAAGAAGCTCAGAGGTTCTTTTAGATGATAGCTCGAGTTTATCCGATAGTTCTTTATTATTGCAAAAAAGGCCGCTAATCTCTTCTCCTAAGGCTACGACTACCCCACCGGTCAGAGTTGCTAAATCTATCATTCTGGAAGGTTTGAGATTTTTAACAACATATGTTAAAGCGTCAGCCAAAATTAATCTTCCTTCAGCATCGGTATTGGTAACTTCAACAGTTTTTCCGGCTAAACTTTTATAAACATCTCCCGGCTTATAGCTATTAGGTCCAATGGCATTTTCCGTAGCAGACACAACTGATGTTAAATTGACCTTTAATTCCAATTTAGCCGCTGTATAAATAGCTGCAAGTACTAAAGCTGCACCAGACATATCGGACTTCATGGTCTCCATGCTGGTTGTTGGCTTTAAGCTACGCCCTCCAGTATCGTAAGTGATCCCTTTACCAATAAAAACCGTGTGATCTTTAGAGCCAGGATTTCCTTGATAATTTACTAAGATAAAAGCAGGCTCTTTATGAGACCCTTTATTTACGGCTAATAAAAGCCCCATTTTTTCTTCTTCTATTTTTTTCTTATCAAATACTCTGACTTTGATTTTTTGCGATACTTTTGATAGTTCTTTCGCTGCAATAGAGAGCTCATGGGGAGTCATTTCATCTGCATTAGTGTTGACTAAATCTCTTGCAAAATTGACCCCTTCGCAAATGACTTTGACCTTACTTACCAAATCCATTTTAGCAGGTTTTAAACCAATGATATCGACCGATTCTATAACTGAAACGTTATCTTCCTTGATAGAATCATGCTTTAGGCTGTCAAATGAGTAATTGGTTAAAAGCAAGCTCTCAGAAATCGCTCTAATAAGCTCCTCTTCTTCAACATTGCATCCATGAGGAAAAATGATATTGATTTTCTTGCCATTTTTCTTTTTGCAAATTTTAATAGCTTCTGAATAGGCGCATCTAATACTCTCAGAGGTGATCTTATCAGGTTTTCCAAGCCCTAAAAGCAAAATACGAGGCTCTTTTTCTTTTTTAATATATATAAGAGAACACTCTTTATTTTTACCCCCAAAATCCTTAAAATGAATAGGTTCGTGTATATGGGGATCTAAATGAGCAATCTTATATAACGCAACTGCCTTTTTATCTTCACAAAATGGCAAAATTAAAAAATCGGCCTCATTTCTACTTTCAAAATCTTTAGAACTTGTTATTTTCATAAAAACCCTTAAAATGGAATATCTTCTTCTAATTCAAACTCATCTTTCTTAACGGGAGCCGCTTGGCCAACTGCCATGCCGCCGAACTCTTGCGGAGCCTTAGTTTGCTGAGTTGCAGTAGCTTCATTACTAGAGGCCGGTTTGCCAAATGGACTGAACATGAGTTGGATTGCGGTGATTTGCATTGAAACTTGAGGCTTGCCTTCTTTATCGGTATAAATTTCAGGAGCTGAAACATCTCCAACAACCATAACCGCGCTTCCTTTTTTTAAATATTGGATCATATTATCAAATTGATCGCCCCAAACGGTGACTCTCCACCAAATCGTCGTATTTTTTCTAGTTTTAGTACCAACTCGAAAAGTGGTAACTTTATGTCCTGATTGCGTAACTCTAGTCTCGGGATCGGCTCCCAAGTGGCCTGCTATATGGATAATGTTCATAAATATGCTCCTTGTACAATATTGTTATTATTGTCCTACCTTCTGAAAATCTGCAAGTAAAACTTTATCTTTAGATGGTATTACTCTATTTTAAGAGGAGTAGCTTGATTTATATATCCTGTTTTTAAAGAATAAAAATAGCCCAATCAAGATCAAAGGAATGCTTAGTAATTGTCCCATCGCTAAAAAATTACTTTGCCAAACAATAGATTGCTCTTCTTTTAAAAATTCAATCAAAAACCTTGAGCCAAATACCAAAATAAAAAATAGGCCGATTAATTTACCCTTGGTCTCGTAGAGGTATTTAGGTTTAAAAGTTAAATTTAAAAGGAGTAAAAATGTGAAAAAATAACAAATGGCCTCATATAGTTGTACCGGGTGTCTGGGAGTAGCTAAAGAGCCATCCATTGGATGTACAAAAATAATTGCAAAAAAGCTGCTTGAGGCCTTTCCTAAAATTTCCTGGTTAAAAAAATTACCGATTCGAATAAAAGCTCCGGCTAATGCCACAGGAGCCGCTATTAAATCTAAGATTTTTAGCCAAGAAATGGCAAAACCCTTTTTTTTCAAAAAATAGCCAAGATAAATTATAGCAGCTGCAATAGCTAAAGCAGCTCCATGGGAAGCAAGTCCCCCTTCCCAGGTTTTAAAGATACGAATGGGATGGGCAAAATAGTCAAAGGCGTTTTCATAAAATAAGATATGGCCAAGTCTTGCTCCTACAATGGTTGCTACCAATACATATACAAACACTTTATCAGCTACAAAATTGGTTCTTTTTTTTAAAGTGCTTTCAAACAAAGAAAGGTTTTCTGTTTTTAATAAGTACCGTTTTATAATATTTTTAAAAATATAGAACCCTAAAATAAATCCTAAAGCAAAAAATAGGCTATACCAAAGTAAAGGCCAATTAATGAATGGAATAACTAAAATTTCTCTTTGTGGATCCCAAACAATCGTGCTTAAATGCATACATACCTCAAAAGGATCATTATAAGGCATACCCATGTTAAAAATGAAAATCTTTTCTATTGGAAAAAATAAAGAGGCTTGGCTTGGGCTTGCTATTGCCGAATATGAGAAAAGATTAAATTTTGATATTCAATGGATTTTTTTAAAAGATGATGATCAGCTAGCAAAAGCTCTTTTACATGAAAAGTTTATAATAGCTTTAGATCCAAGCGGTAAAGCTTTAACTTCGGAGGAATTTTCAAAATTTTTAGTCTCTTCCTCTATTAAAGAAAAGTGTTTATCGTTTGTAATCGGAGGAGCTGAAGGATTAACCGGCGCTATTAAAAAAAAGGCTAACATTTTATTAAGTTTATCCAAAATGACCTTTACCCATCAATTTTGCCGTTTGATATTAATTGAGCAGATTTACCGAGCTTTAGAAATAGAAAAAGGAACTAACTACCATAAGTGATTAGGGACCGTAAATATATAAGATTTACAGTTATCGATGGAAAAAACGGATCAGATATTGAGGGTTTTTTCGCAGTAGATATAACTATTTATATCTACAAGGGAAAAGCCTCAATAGATGAATTGTTTTTTTCTTCGAGAAGTGTAAAAATTATTTTTTTACGATCCCTTAGTCAAACAAAAATGTGTCTAATGGTCTACCTCTTCTTTGTCTGCACCTTTGAACTAATGCCAAGGGCTCATCTTTAGCAGTTTTTTTAGCATCAATTACAAAAGTATCATAATCGATTAAAGGCTCTAAAGATGCTAAACAACCTTCTTTGTCATCTTTATATATTTCTAAAATGTTTGAGAGATAAATAGTTTTGATCTTTAGACCTAAGTCTTTTAAAATTAAAAGCTGTTTAAATTCTTCTGGTTTTGATAAATCGGCCTCATTCACCTTTTCGCACACCCATCTTAAGCCACCAACTTATCTTTTATTCTGATTTGTAACTGCGGTTTTTCGGGAATTTTTACATTCTCCACAAGATACTCAAATAACTCACCATGCTTAG
>JACRNF010000083.1 GCA_016219355.1 Chlamydiota bacterium
TTTGTAAAAGGTTGGCTGTTGATAATGTTTTCTTTTCCTGACAATGAGGGCCTCTTTTCATACAATAATCTCTCTACGAAAATTTTCCGTAAAAAAAGTATATCATATCTATACGAAATTATTTAAGCGGGAATTGCTGAAAATATTACCAAAATTAAATTAAATTTTTACTTGTTTATTGTTCATCTGGAAGCGATTTTAGATGAAAAAAAAATCTGATAATTATATTACCAAGATAACAGGCAGCTTTATGAAAAAAAACGGCAAAATAATATTTCTTTTATATTTTTTAGCTTTTATTTTTCTCGGCTGGTCGATTTTCACCTTCGCATATCAATACCTGGCAGCTCTTGGCCACTTTAGCGATGTTTTAAAAGCGTTTGAAGAAAAAAGACTTTTAAGCGCTCTTTATTTAAGTCTTACCTCATCATTTGCAACAGTCATTTTAGGTGTTATCTTTGGCATCCCCGTTGCCTATTTATTTGCCATGAAAGAGTTTAAAGGAAAAACCGTTATTGAAACCCTTTCTGTAGAAGTGCCTCAAACCTTCCCACCTATTGCTGAAGGTATGATTTATTTATTGATGCTAGGCCCAACATCATTTTTTCATGTCAATTTAGCTTTCACTTTTACCGCTTTGGTGATTGCAAAAATTTATGTTTCTGTCCCTTTTATTATTTCTTTTGGCTCAGCAAAATTTAGAGAAATTAAAAATACCGGGATGGATTTAACCGCAAGGTCGCTCGGAGCCTCTTCTTTTCAAGTCTTTAGAATGATTTTTTTGCCCCTTGCTTTAAAAAACATCTTGGCAGGAACCACCCTTTGTTGGTCAAGAGCAATGGGAGAACTCGGAGGAAGTTTAATATTTGCAGGAGTTATTGCTTATAAAACAGAAATTATCCCAACCCTTATCGCTAAAGAAGCGCAAACTATGACGATAGCCGCATTAGCAGCAACTATTTTAGTCACAACCGCTTCAACCTTAGCCTTAGTAACTTTTAAAACCATAACCAAAAAATAATATGATGCTAACAATCGAAAATATCTCTTCAGGTTACGGCAATAAAACAATTTTAAAAAATCTATCCTTACAAGCTGATGCCAAGCAAACTTTAGTTTTGATGGGCCCTTCCGGATGTGGAAAAACCACCCTTTTATTAACTATTTTAGGCATTGTATCTTCTCAAGAAGGCAAAGTTACCTTAGATCATAAAGATGTAACCAATCTGCCTATTGAAAATCGCAATATCGGCTATTTGCCTCAGGATTATGGGTTATTTCCCCATATGAATGTAAATGAGAACATATCCTTTGGCCTAAAAGTAAGAAATGTACCTAAAGACCTGATAGTAGATAAAACAACAAAAATGTTAGAGCTTGTCGATCTTCCAGGATATGGAAAGAGAAAAATTAACGAGCTATCAGGAGGCGAAAAGCAAAGAGTTGCGTTAGCAAGAGCCTTAGCTATCGAGCCCTCCTTATTATTGTTAGATGAGCCTTTATCCAATATCGATCAAGTCACTAAACATGAAGTGGCAGATCAACTAAAACAGCTCTTTCAAAAACTTAATATACCCATCATTTTGGTTACCCATAATTATGAAGACGCTATTTATCTTGCCGATACTATAGCAATAATGATCCAGGGGAAAATTGAGCAAGTGGGTAAAATTGAAGAAGTTATGAATCATCCAAAAAATGATTTTATAAAAAAACTATTAAAACCTTTCGCCTAAATTCAATAACTTATCGGTTAAAATTAATTAAAATATTGAGTCAAGAAATTTAAGCTAAAATATTTTATCTTTTTTATATCTATCATTTAATACTCATGTTATAATCTCCACATTAACCAAAACAAAAAGAATATGACAGATAAGATAGAGACTAGTTTTCAAGATTTAAATTTACATCCAAAAATCCTAAAAGCAATAACAGATGCGGGATATACCATTCCAACACCGATACAACAAGCCGCAATACCAGAAATTTTAAAAGGAAGCGATCTTTGCGGGGCCGCAAATACTGGAACCGGAAAAACTGCAGCTTTTATGTTACCAATATTGCACAGATTAATCTCCAATCCATCTTCAGGGCAAGGGCCTAGAGTTTTGGTGTTAGTTCCTACAAGAGAGCTTGCCATGCAAGTATCTAATGAAGCTATTAAGTACAGCAAACATCTCCATGGCTTGAAAACCGTCTGCATATATGGAGGAGTTCCTTATCCTAAGCAAAAAAGAGACCTCTCCAATCCTTATGATATCTTAGTGGCCACTCCCGGCAGATTAATAGACTACATGGAAAGAGGACAAATTAGATTTTCAAGATTAGAACTTTTAGTTTTAGATGAAGCCGATAGAATGCTTGATATGGGATTTATCGATCCTGTGAAAAAGATAGCAGCAGCAACCCCAAAATCCCGTCAAACCCTATTATTTTCAGCCACATTAAAAGAAAATGTTGTCCAACTCTCAAAACATTTGCTCAATAATCCAGTAAAGATCGGTATAACGCTAGAACAAACCAAGCATGAAAATATTGATCAAAGAGTTCTTTTTGTCGATAACGTCTCTCATAAACACCGCATATTAGATCACATTTTGAAAGATCCGGAGCTTAGTAAAGCTATTGTTTTTACCGCCACAAAATTTTTTGCCAATCAGTTAGTGGACAAGTTAAAAGAAGACGGCCATTTTGCTGCCGTATTGCATGGAGACATCAAACAGCAAAAAAGGACCAAGACCATCTCTTTATTCAAAGCTGGCAAAGTTAAAATATTGATTGCAACCGACGTTGCTGCAAGAGGCGTGGACATTCAAAATGTCTCTCACGTAATCAATTTTGATTTACCCAGAGATGTTGAAGACCATGTTCATAGAATCGGAAGAACCGGCAGGGCCGGCAGCACCGGGATTGCCTTATCATTTGCAGCCCCTAAAGACATACCGGTTTTAAGAAGAATTGAAAAGTTCACTAATCAAAAAATGACAGTGATCACGATTCCGGGAATGGAGCCAAGCTTGAAAGCTTCTACCCCAACCCATGAAAGGCCGCACAATAATAACAAGCGCTCATTTAGACCAAAAAGGTTTGATAACAAAAATCGTTTTCATCACGCAAAAAAACCGGGCAAAAAAAAGTTTTTTGACTAATGCCTGAAAGGCCGATTTATGATTTTGAAGACAAAGCGGCTCATATTGCGTCCTTGGAAAAAAACTGATTTAGATCTTTTTTTTAAATTAAACTCTGATCCTAAAGTGATGGAGTTTTTCCCATCTATTCTTTCAAAAGACGAAAGCGATAAATTAGCAGAGAAGATTCAAGAAGAGTTTACATCCAAAAGCTATGGTCTTTGGGCGGTACAAATACCAAGTATAGCTGAATTTATCGGTTTTATCGGTCTAAATCATCCAGATTTTAAAGCCTCTTTTACTCCATGCGTTGAAATCGGTTGGCGCTTGGCCTATCCTTTCTGGAATAAGGGATATGCAACAGAAGGGGCTATCGCCGCTTTAAAATTTGGATTTGAGAAATTAAATTTGTCAGAAATCGTAGCTTTTACCTATGAAAAAAACATGAGGTCTCGCCATGTGATGGAAAAGCTTAAGATGACCCATGATCCCAAAGAGGATTTTAACCATCCTAAATTACCAAGCGATCATCCTCTTAGATTGCATGTCCTTTATCGCCTAAAACAAGAAACCTTTTTCAAAAATTTTTCTTAATCTTAAAACCTTTTTAAGGTTTTTCTCACTGGAAATTTAAAATAAATCGATTGTTTTAAAAAAAAACATAGACATAAATTAAAATATTTTGTAAAAGTTTTCCCAAGTTTCCTAAAAATGGAGGTTTTTATGGGATCAGCAGCAGCAATGCCAACATCAGGGCTAACACAAGGCATAAATTATGCAAGAATAGCCTCGAATGTCTTTAAAACAGGAAAAACTTTGCTAAAGGCAACATCTACACCTGGATACAATACAGGTGCAATGAAATGTAAGATAGCTTTTGAATCAGCTATTATTTATGTTCAACTTTGCTCAGAATTTTTCAAAGAAAACAAAGTGTTTTATAAAGGGCTCGAAACCTTTATGAGAATCTTTTCTATACCTGTTGGTTTAACAGCAGCCTCTTCACTTCCTCAGGATTTAAGAGATGAAACAGAATTTAAGAAAATGATGGGTGAAGGCGTTCTAAGCACAATTAGAGCAGGTAGCGAAGCAGCATTGCTTCAAGACAAAGTATATTTAGGTATGAGCGATGAACAATTGGCAGATGTAAAAGATCCAATCTGGGAATCGGAAACAAAATGGGGAGATCCAGAATTGGTATATGATAGTGAAGGGCCCGATGAATATATAATTAGACAAAAAACTACCTGGCATATTGTCGGCTATAAGGCGCGTTTTACCCGAGCTGAGTTGCAAGAAGATGCAGCCCAAGCAGAAAAGATGAGCAATATTTTAAGCATTGCAGAAATCCTTATAAACACTGGTTTGGTTGCTAGGGCTATAAAAAAAATTTCTGGATTTGTTGCGCCTGAAATTACTCCAGTTAATTATCAAGCAATGGCAACAATACCTGCTCATTTACACAATGATCCTGTTCTTAGATCAATTGCAATCTGTTCTTTAACCAACCAGCCTACAAGAGATCCTGTGAAAGATCCTACATCCGGTCTTGTTTACGAACGAGCAGCTATCACCCAACACATTGCTCTTACCCACGCCTCTCCATCATCGCCAACGACGCCATTGACAGTAGAACAATTAGTTGAGTGTCCTGCCTTAAAAACTCTTATTGATAATCAATTAGATGTACTTTCAGCAGAGGTTAATCAAGCTGCAGCAAGAATAAGAAAGGGATAACATCATGAGTGAACAATTCTAATTCTTCTCTTAAATCCTTGACAAAGCCTCTTTTTTTTCAAAAAAAGAGGCTTTTTAATATTCAACGGTTTGCTCCCACAAATTAATTCATCATAAACAATCAGTATTTTTAATAGATTGTATGTACTTTATCGCCTAATTCAAGAAATTTTTTTCAAATATTTTTACCTCTGAAAATTTAAAAAAATTACTCAATTTATAAAAATAATTGGACATAAATTAAATTATTTAGTAAAATTTTTCCCAAGTTTCCTAAAAATGGAGGTTTTTATGGCAGCAACAGCAATGTCAACACATGGCATCAATTATGCGAGATTAGCATCAGAAGTATTTAAAACTGGTAAGGATGCAAAAAAAGCATGGTCCGAGCCCGGATTCAATACAGGAGCAATGAAATGTAAATTGTGCAGAATATGCAAAAGGTAAAGATAAAGTAGAGTATAAAGGTTACGAAAGCATTATGAGATGGATTTCACCTGCTTTTGATTTAGCAACCGAGCTTTCTCTTCCGGATCGTTTACAAATGTCAGAATTACCAGGACTGGCAGAATCAGCAACTTCAGAGATGATTGGAGCCTATAGAGCCGGTTGCGAACGAGAATTGCTTCAAGACAGAGTATATTTAAGCATGACTCCAAAAGAATTGGCAATAGCAAAACCCATCTATAAATGCGAACATGTCTGGGGAAAGCCAGAAACACATATAGAATATCCTGATTCTGATAATCCTTATGATGTAGAAAGAGTAACAATTGAAAAACAAAAAACAGAATGCAAAATAGACAGTTATGAACCGATTGATTTAGCCAAGTGTCAAGAACAAGCAAAGCAATTAGAAAAGATGAGCAATATTTTATGCGTTGCAGAAATTCTTTTAAATACAGG
>JACRNF010000084.1 GCA_016219355.1 Chlamydiota bacterium
TAAAAATTTAGAAGAAATTTTGGCATTTGCTGATAAGATCAGTAAAGAGAGAGAAAAATTACCCTTTGAAATAGATGGTATTGTTATCAAAGTGGACGATATTTCTTTACATAAGAAGCTCGGGACTACTGGCAAAACGCCGAGGTTTGCGGTGGCTTACAAGTTTGCTCCGGAGCAAGCAGAAACTAAAATTAAAGATATTACCGTGCAGGTTGGCAGGACTGGAGTATTAACGCCGGTAGCTGAGCTAGAGCCGGTTTTTTTAGCCGGGTCAACTATTTCTAGGGCTACGCTTCACAATCAAGATGAGATTAATCGTAAGGATATAAGAATTGGGGACACGGTCATTATTGAAAAAGGGGGAGATGTTATTCCCAAAGTGGTCGAGGTCGATTTTAGGAAAAGAGCTCCAAATGTTTTAGCTTGGCATATGCCGAAAAAATGTCCCGTTTGCGGTTTTGAGGCTATTCACGTTCCTGAAGAAGTGGCCTTTAGGTGCATCAACACTAAATGCCCTGGAAGAAATTTACGAAAATTGATCTTTTTTGCTTCGAAGGCAGCTTTGGATATTGAGAACATGGGAGCTAAAGTGGTGGAGAAGCTAGTTGAAAAAGGATTTGTCAGTAAATTTTCCGATATATTTACTTTGAATGAAGAAAAATTATCCCAGCTGGAAGGTTTTAAAGAAAAGTCGATAAAAAATTTATTACAAAGCATCGAAAAAGCCAAGGGGTGCTCTTTAAGCCGTTTTATTATGGGAATTGGTATAAAATATGTAGGTGAGGAAACGGCCGATTTATTAGCCGATTATGCTAAAAATTTAGACCATTTAATGATGATTTCTAAAGAAGAACTTTTGAAGCTTGAGGGAATAGGGGAAAAAGTGGCCGATGCCATTTTAGAGTATTTTAAAGATCCTCAAAATATTGAAGAGATAAAACTTCTTTTGCAACATGGGGTAAAACCACAAGAGGTCAAAGCTAAACTCACCGATCATTATTTTAGCGGCAAAGTTTTTGTTTTAACCGGCAGTTTAAAAAATTATTCTAGGCAAGAAGCTGCCAATCTAATTAAAGATCGAGGTGGTAAAACTTCTGCTTCGGTAAGCTCTAGCACCGATTATGTCTTAGTTGGAGAAGATCCCGGATCTAAATATGACAAGGCCAAAGAGCTAAATATCAAGATACTTTCTGAAGAAGAATTTGCAAAAATGTTATAAAAAAAGGAAGCTACGAGATGTAACTTCCTTTTTTGGATTAATAGCCGAGCCCTAAAGATAGGTCGCAAACAGGAAGTTTGCTGTCAGCATGTCTAGATGTTTTGATTGTTGGTATTCCAACGCCAAAATTAACCATAGTTTGGAGTTTTTCTCCACTTCTAACAACGTAGCCGATAACTGCGTTAGTTAAAATTCCATGAAACTCAGCATGGCTTAAATAATTGGTATTTTTATATCCGCCAAAAGATCCTCCGATACCAACAAACATTGCGTTGTTTGCTTGAACGGGGAAATATCTTTTATAGAGCATTTTTGCTGCGCTATATGCATAAGCTTTGTCAGCAACTGCTATATCAGAAGAAACATCGATTGCATTTGCTCCTTCCTGGAAGGTTTTTCCTAAAGCGATAGAGGGAGCTGCAACATATTGATTGCCTTGAGGGATGCCATTTGCTCCCAATCTTATGTAATATGTTTTATATTTTTGGTGCCAAGTAGGGTTATCAAAAACAGTTTTTTTATTAGCTTCTAGTGAAGCTTCTTCAGCAAAAGCTCCTGTCATAGTTGCTATTGTTAAGAATACAAATAGAGTTACGATTTTTTTCATGTTTTATCCTCATTTTTAGGATTGGTTTATTTAACAAATGATTTGATGTTACGATTTAATTAATGATTTAGTCAATTGGCATAATTAATTTTAATTATTGATTTATTTGTTGAAATAAAAAATAAAAATTTTATTGATTGTTTTAAAATAACCGAGATTTTTTTAATAAAAAGTTATCTAAGAAATATAAGTGCTTAAATCTTAATGGGAGAGAATTAATTCCCCAATAAGAGTGTGGTGATTAAAGGCTGTGATTTTTACTTTTTGCAAAGAATAGAGCAGCGATTTATCGCCGAAAAATATCACTTTGTCCCATTGACGGGTTTTTCCTTTTAATTGATTTTTTTCTAAGTTGAACTCTTCTACAAGCACTTCAACTATAGATCCTTTTAAAGATTCATTTTTTTCATTTTTAACAGTTTGGAATAGATCGAGCATCTTTTGCAATCTAATACCTTTTTGTTCTTTGGTAACATCGTCGGTAAAACGATAGGAGGGGGTGTTTTTTCTTGGGCTATAGGCAAAAATAAAGGCTTGTGAATATTTTATCTCTTTAAATAAAGCGTAGGTCTCTTCAAATTCTTCATCGGTTTCAGTGGGAAAACCTACAATTATATCCGTACCAAGGGCAATATCGGGTATTAGTTTATAGAGCAAATTGACTTTTTCCAAATACTCTTCTTTGGTGTAGATCCTATGCATTTTTTTTAAGATTTTATTAGAACCTGCTTGAAGAGGGAAATGAACATATTCACAAACCGATCCTAAGTCTCTTATAGCATACATTAGATCAAGAGTAATATCTACTGGATGAGATGTTAAAAAACGGATCCTTTCAAGCCCTTTTATTGCATCTAGTTTATATAAGAGATCGTGGAATAAAAATTTTTGGTCTTTAAAATCTTTTCCATAGCTATTGACGTTTTGGCCTAAAAGAACAATTTCTTTATATCCTTTGTGGGCTAGGGATTGGCATTCGGCTAAAATGCTCTCAAAAGGCCTGGATATTTCTCTTCCCCTAGTATAAGGAACGATGCAATAGGTGCAAAATTTATCACATCCACGGATTATCGAAACAGAAGCTTTAAGCTTATTGTCCCTTTTGGCAAAAAGATAATCTAGTTCGGTCTCATATCTTTCTTCTGTTTTGCTCACTTGGGTCGAAGTTGCTAATACTTCATCTAATACTTTGTTAATATCAGATATGTTATTGGTGCCGATTAAAAAATCGACATGAGAAAATTTTTCTAAAAGTTTTTCTTTTTTGGACTGGGCCATACAGCCGGCTATGCCGATAATCTGTCTTTTTTTAGCTTTGCCCATGCGACCTATTTTGCCTAAAACTTTTCTTTCGGCAAGATCTCTTACCGAGCAGGTGTTAAAAATAAGTAGGTCTGCTTTTTCTTCGACTAGAGCCTTTTTAAGCCCTCTATTTTCTAATTGGGTGGCTAAGATCTCAGAGTCATTTTCATTCATCTGGCAGCCATAGGTCCGAATAAAAAAAGTATTAATGGTTTTCATAAAAATAATTTAAAATGTTAGGATAAATGATAACTGATTTCATTCTCTTTTTACAATGAAGTTTATTCAAAAAATTAATTGAAATTAGGAAAAATATAGAGTTTTTTGGAAAAATGCTTGGCAAAAAATGATAAAACGGAGTATTTTTGTAGTTAAATTTTGATAAAAAGGGTCACCATGAATAAAACTCCATTTAAAAAAGAAAAAGAAGCGATCGCGGAAAGAAAATATTATCTATTTGATGCTTCTGGCAAAACGCTTGGCCGTTTTGCATCCGAGATTTCCAAAGTGCTAAGAGGAAAACATAAAACAACTTTTACTCCTAATGTCGATACCGGTGATGGAGTGATTGTTATTAATGCAGAAAAGATCCAAGTAACAGGGATGAAAGAGGCCAGAAAACTTTATCGCTATTATACCGGATTTATGAGTGGACTTAGAGAAATTCCTTATAGAGAATTAATCGCCAAGAATCCTGAGCAAGTGATTTTTCTAGCTGTAAGAGGAATGATGCCTAAAAAAACCAAGCTTGCTGATCAACAGTTAAAAAAGCTTCGTATTTTCAAAGGGTCTAAGCACAATATGCAAGCTCAAAAACCAATCGTTGTAAACATTTAAGGTGAATATGAAAGAAGTAATTGGAGTAGGACGTAGAAAACAAGCTGTTGCTGCAGTTCGTTTGAGAAAGGGAAAAGGTAAAATTGATATTAACGGACGCAAACTTGAAGAGTATTTTTTAACCACTTTTCAGAGAGAGATTGTACTTTCCCCTTTACAAAAGATCGAATCTGTGGGAAAATATGATTTAATAATTCGTTTAAAGGGTGGCGGAATCGAAGCTCAAGCGGTTGCAACAAGGCTCGGATTATCTAGAGCGCTTGTAGCAGAGAATGAAGAATTGAGATCGCAATTTAAAGAACTTGGTTATTTAACCAGAGACCCTCGTAAAAAAGAACGTAAGAAATACGGTCTTAGAAAAGCTAGAAAACGAGGTCAGCACTCTAAACGATAAGATTTTTCTTCCTCCTTGTTTATCAAAATGCTCTTGGGGATTTTCTCCAAGAGTTTTTTTTTGTTGCTATAAAATTCCTATCCTTCTATTTAATAATATATATAAGCAAGGGGGCTTTATTGGTTATTCTTAAAGAGGGCAATAAAAAAATTAAATCGGTTGCAGAATCGGCCATAGAGCACCATCGATTAGAGCTAAGTTTAGAAACTTTAAGTCCTGATGGGATTATCTACGGATCTAAAATTTTAGAGCTGGTCAGTTCGGTTGCATCTTTAGTTGCCGATAACCATTCAGAATTAACATGTAAAACTTTAGGCATTGATTTTATTCGCTATTTTTCAGCTTTTAAAATAGGGGATATTTTAATTTGCAAATCTTCCGTTAATAGAGTTTGGGAGAATGCAATGGAAGTTGGGCTTAAAGTAGTTGCTGAAGATTTTCGGCTACTAGAAGAAAAAAGAATTTTATCGGCCTATTTTACATTTGTAGCTTTGGATGATGCTGAAAATCATCTTGAGCTTCCTTTGGTCATGCCTCATACTAGAGTTCAAAAAAGACGATATCTTGAAGCTGAAAAAAGAAGAAGCTTGAGATTAAAACGAAGTCATTTATAAAAAAAGAAGATTCTAAGAAAGAATCTTCTAAATCTTTCTATTGTTTTTTAGACTGTAATCGGGCTAGGTGTTCTTGTATGAATAGCTCGCAATAGTGGTGTTACTTCTGAATTTCTAAGATCCATTCTAAGTAATGCAAAAGCATCCTTAAATGCATTAAATTCCACATAAAATCTTTGAAAATTTTTTAGAGCTGTTGCTTCAACTGTTTCTATTTTTCTCATGTCAGTTGGTGTTGCGGATATATAAGCTTTTGCCTTTGCTGCTGCTACTTTTACTGCTGCTGCCATAATAATAATCTCCTTATTTAAATTATTTTTTTATAAATATTATTAATTAAACCTTTCGGTCATGGTGTTAATTATATATAATTTAATAATTATTTTCAATAATTATCTGGTTTTAATTTAATTTTATTTAAATCAGTAAATTTATTATTTTATAATAAATTTATTTTTTAATATTGGGGATTTTAAAGGGACAAAGTCCCTTTAATGGGATTAGAAGGGCAAAGCCCTTCCTTTTTAGCATCTTGGGTTAGATTTTATTTATAAATTTTTTTTAATGAAAATGTAAAAATTTAATTTTATATAAAATATATTTTAAAATTTATCAATAATAATAAAAAAATCGAACAATCATAGCAATTAATTTCCTGTTAATATTACAATATGATATAATAATTATATAATAATTTAATGAATATTAAAGAGGAGGATATATGCCAAGAGAAGTTAGATGCAATAGCTGTAATAGCGCCGCCAGTAGTGGCAGCTCAATTCCAAGTTTAAATGATCCTTTAAGATTAAGGGACGATCGAGCAAATCAAATCGAACATGATAATGTTGAGAGTGCTTGGCATGCTTATAAATATACAAGAGTTCGTGAGACGGAAATAGTGGCTATTGCTTGCACAGCAATAGGCCTTTTTGCTTATTTCTATACTGGGGATATGAATGGAGTTTCTGTTTTAACAGGTTTGGGAGCTCTTTTCTTTTCACAGGCTAAAATTGAAGGATAATAATAACCTCAGTTTTGGGTTTCTTCCCTCGGAATCAGCTAAGGTTTTTGAGGAGTTTGATTTATTTTTTTCGAGGAAAATAGCCAAGGGCTCTATTTTCGAGAAAAAAATAAATCAAAATTGCAAAAAGATTGCTGATTCTGAGTGGATTAAACCCATGAGAGGGTTATTGCCAGGACAAAGGAATGATAATCCTAGAGTTGTGAGACGGATCAATAACTTAGCTAGGCAAAGGTTTGCGAGACAAGCTTAAAAATTTTTAAAGTAACTAAAAATAATGAATAAAATGTTAATTGCAACTGTATGAGATATTGCGTAAATGCGGCTAGAAGAAGATCAGGCGTAGTAAGGGATCGCAAAAGAATAAATTAAACAGGTATCGAAGGAAAATCAATTCATCTATTGAGGATTTTTCCTTGGAGGTATAAATAGTTATACCTCCTGCGAAAAAACCCTCAAAATCTGATCCGTTTTTCGCATCGATAACTGTTTAATTTATTCTTTTACAATCCCTAAGCGTCTAATTTAAGTTTTCAAATATTTACGGCCAAATATAAACATTATCAGAAGAATTGGCGACCATATAAGAAGGGTTGCTGAAAAGAGCTGACTTTCTGCTAGTATTAGCATGGAGTCCATTAGGGCTAGGAATAGAACAAAGCCGAAGAGGGCCATGCTGTAGATGAAGAAGGTTGAAAAAGTTCTGGAAAATCTAATGGCTAGGGGAAATATAGAGACAATTAGCAGAAGGTATAAAAGAGGTAGGGCCAGTTTATAGTTTAGCTGAGATACGATTACCGTTTTTTCTTTGGAAGAGGTTATCTTTTTGGATATGAGGTGCATAAATAAATCGGAAATGGACCTGTTCTCAAAAGGGATCAAGGCCTTTTCGGTGTTATGTTCAAGATGCATATTAGTAAAATCAAAATCGGTAAAGCTATTTTTTCTCTCATAAAGATGAGTCTTGGGGTCTTTGAGAATTTTTTCAACAAAAGTCCCTTGAGGGGGATTGGATATTTTTAAATACTTGGCATACCAGATTTCACTTTCCGATTTAATCCAAAAAACATCAAAGAGTTCTTTTTTTTCAAAATTGTAGGTTTGATATGCCAAACGGGAGTTGTCGCTTAGATATAAAATATTGACCTTGGAGAGCTTTTTTTTGTGCTTTTTGAGATGTTGTTGTTTAAAATCGCTGAGGTAATTTAAAGATTGGGGAAGAAGCGATTCAAAGGAAAAGTAGGTAAATAAAGATAAAATAGCGGCTAAAAAAAAGAGAGGGCGCGAAATCATTTTGGCAGAGATGCCTCCCATAAAAAGGGCGGTCAATTCATTATGGATATTCATGGAAGAGATGGTTTTTAAAGAGGCGAGTAGAAAGGCTAAAGATAAAAAAGTGTGAAGATAATAAATAAAGTTATGAAAATAATAGGTGGCAATATCTAAAAAACCGGTCTTAGTATAGGTAAAGAGCTTTACGCTTTGAATGGAAAAATCGATGATTAAATAAACTGTGAAAATGCTAACAAGAAAAGCGATAGTTAGCTTGAGGGTTTCAAAAAAAAGAAGCCTTTCCCATTTTTTTGATAAGATCATTCGGCTCCTCTAGAGATTTTTTTAAGCCTTTGTTTAACAAGCAAAAGCACTAAAACTTGTGGGGAGCTATAAGCGATGATCGATAAAAATATGTTATGTCTAAGAGCTTTACCAATGGTAAAACTGATTAAAATCATTAAAGATAAAATTGAGGCAATATAAATGCTTTTTTTAGAAAATAGTCGACCGATCTGGATGCTAAAGCAGGCCCCTAAAAAGGTAAATGTGACGGTTGAAAAGGCTATGGCAACCCTTCTTGCTATTTCAACTTTAATGTTGTCTTTATTGTGCTTGTGATGCTTGACGCTATTTTTATCTAGCTCGGACCTAACAAGGAGCATTCTAAGTGGTAGCCCTTTGGGGAGCATCTGCCATCTGCGAGATTTCATAAAGTCAGAGAGAACGCTTGCTTGAATGGTCATCTGTTTTTGATTTTCGATAATTAGAGAGTCAAAAAATTGAGGGTTTTTGGTTTCTGCATGTGAAATGATTGCAACTTGATTACCGGTCAAAAGGTCTTCTTTTAATAAGAGCTCTTTAGCAAGCAAAAAGCTCAATCTTTGATTGGCATGGTTGGGTATGACCATCAAAACATCTTCTACAATCTGATTGTTGGAAGGGCTTTTCATTTCGATATGGGAGTTTTTAATTTTCGAAGCATTTTGTCTTTGTAAAAGAGTTAAGGGGTTTATTGATGTCTGTTCAAAGAAGATCTCTTTGGACTTGAAATAAGATCTAGGGGCAAGTTCGGAGACCACATAAAAATTAAAAATAGATAAAAACAAAGAGGCAAAAAAAAGTGGGGTTAAAAGCATTTTTAACGAGAGGCCATTTGCTCTTAGAGCGGTGAGCTCATTTGTTAAAGAGAGCCTTTGAAATAAAATGATGGACGAAATTAATGCTGAAATAGATAGTGCATAAGGCAAGATTTGAGGGATTTGATAAATAGTGAACAAAATTACCGAAATTATGCTAGATGCGCAGGAAGCAAATTCTGCGATGTCTCTCAGTTTAAGCACCAACAATACGGCAATAAAGCTTCCAATGCATAAGCTTAACACTTTAAAATAAGAACTAAGTAGATATCGCCAAAAAATAGGCATAATAAATATGAAATACCTTAAAATATCTAGTTTAGAAGATTTTGATATTTTATAATAGTGATATGACAACTATTTTTGAGACTATAAATAATTTTTTAGCGGTTCATCTGGAACCTAAAAAACCTATCTTGCTGGGTTTTTCCGGGGGATCAGATTCTCGCGCTCTATTAGAAATTTTGCTGAAATTGCAAAAAAAGTTTGATTTTGAACTGCATCTGGTCCATGTGGACCATGGATGGCGGGAAGAAAGCTCTTTAGAAGCTTTAGATCTTAAAAAAGAGGCCGCCTCTAGAAAATTACAGTTTCATTTAAAAAAGATATCTCCTTTACGCAAAGGAAATTTAGAAGCAGAGTCTAGAACTTTGAGGTATCAGTTTTTTAAAGAATTATATTTTTCGTTAAATTGCCAGGCCCTGCTTTTAGCTCATCATAAAGATGATGTGGCTGAAACTATTTTAAAAAGAATTTTTGAAGGGGCCAATCTAGTAAACTTAAGTGGCATAGAGCCGGTCTCGGTATTTGAGAACATGAGGGTTTTAAGACCTTTTTTTAATATTGACAAAAAGCAAATTTTAGATTTTTTACAAGAAAACAAGCTTAGTTTTATCAATGATAAAACGAATCTGGATATTCGGTTTTTACGAGGAAAAATGAGAAAAGAGATTTTTCCTCATTTAGAAGAGCTATTTGGAAAAGAGATAAAAAATAGTCTTTTTACTATTGGCTCATCTTGTAGAGAGTTAAAAACTTATTTGGACCATATAACTCAAAAACGATTTGATGCCTTAAAAAAAGGGCCTTTTGGCTCTTTCATTGACCTTAAAGATGTGGTTTTATTTGAGTTAAAACATTTGATCTTAAGAATAGCAAAAGTTGAAAAATTAGAGCTTTCAAGAGCTACTTTAGAAAAAATAACGCAAGCTATTTTAAACAATAAAGCAGATTTAAAAATTGAGCTTAAGGAAAAAACGATCATTGTAGATCGGGGCTATTTATTTGTTTTGTTAAAAAACATTCCTAAAATTTCTTTTAATTTTTCTCTTCAAGAAGGGGAGTTTAGTCAAGATAGATGGAAAATAAAAATTTCTAAAACAGCTAAAGAAAAATTTATTTATGAAGGGTGGCAAGAATTTTTTTTAGGTAAAGCTACCATTACTTTACCTGATAACAAATATTTTATCTCATTGCCCAAAGAAGGAGATGGAAAGCTTCGCAAATGGTGGTCCAACAATAAAGTTCCGGCTTTTTTGCGATACATAGTTCCTGTAGTTTATACGGAAGGAAACAACTCTTTTTTTGATTTTCTTTCCGGTAAAAGTAAAAACAAAAAAAACAATAATTTTATAATTACAATAGAACTTTTTAATGGTTGATAATCTATTAAGTTTATTGTAAAATATCAATAATATTTAACAAAGAGTAATTATGAGTAATTTAAATATTTTATTAAATTGCGCTATTCATTTAAATTTGGAATCCAAGGTTGGGGTTATCAAAAAAGATAATAAATTTTCATTAGTAAGTGAAAGACCTCAAAAACATTTGCAGGACTTAGCGGCCTTAGTTCAGGCTGTGTTTAATGAAGCTAAAGATAAAAATTCTGAACTTGAATTATGTGCATCGCTATTAGCTATTAAAAAATTTTCCGGGGAAAAATTCACTAAATTTTTTAATCCCGATTTATGCGGAAGGATAAATGCTTTTATTGCTCTTCATAATGCCGAGTTAGAAACGGCTTTAGCTGATCCTAAGCTTGAGTCTTTAGCAAGATACAAGTATTTTAGAGATTTTTCCCTCACTCCAAGGCGGATCAGTCCCGGTTTTTTTGCGAGATTATTTGGTACAAGCCATGGAAATGCAAATGAGATTAAAGCTATCGAAATTGTTTCTCAAAACATATTTAATCACAATACAAGGACAGTGAAAGTTAATGGCGTAAACAAGAACCTTACTTATTTTGAGGCTATGACTGAATTTTTATCTGGAAGCCACATGGTTTTTTTAGAAAAGCCTGTTCGTTTAGAAAATCCTGAAGATCCTGCTCATAAAAAAACGGAAGGTTTATTTGCTTCTATAATTGCTTTGTTTGCAAGTATGTTTTGTTTAAAGAGGCAAGAACCAGAGCCAAAACTGCCGGAACAGCCGCGGCCAGGGATAGTTGAGCAATTGCAAAAGGGAACGAATGGCTGGTTTGAAGGAAATCAAGAGTCTTCTCATTATAAGTTGTTGATAAATGCGAATCGATTGGATCATTTTCGTATCAAAGAGGGTGGTGGGATAATTACTGAAATGCTTGGATGTCAAGATTCTTTGGCTAGGGTCAATGGAAATCTAGTATTAGGCAAAGCTTTTAAGGTTGCTCAACAAGAAGCGCTAAAAGCTGATCCTAAAGCGGTTGTAGAAGAAGTTAAGGCTAATGAGCTTCAGTTGGAAGATTTTAAAGATGGTCCTGCTAACCTGATGATTTTGCCCAAACTATTAAAAGACAGGGGAATGATCGATAGTTTAGTATATTGGCTATTTAATACATTTCTTCATAGAACAGCCGATTACATTCCATATTTGCATAATCTTAAAACCCACAATCCAAAGCCAAATGTTGCCAAGTATGGTGACGGCGGCTATGGAGATGCCAATGCGGTTGTTTTAGAGTAGTTCTTAAAAATACAGTCTTCGTAAGCCTCGATTTTTCGAGGCTTTAATGTTTTCTATGAAAATTTGTTTCTTTAGATTTTGAAAAAGATCTTTTCTGGCATATTTTGTTGTAAAATATTTTTTTATATTCATTATAATTAATTTAATAATTAAAATTCTTGGTAAATAAATATTTTAATAGAATTTTAGCAACTAATAATCAGTAGGTTGTCTCCGTTTACATTAACATGTTTAAAGGCTTGTTATAATAATTATAATTTGTTTTTAATTATAAATTATTATATAATAAGTGTTATAAATTTAATAATATAAAAGAAATGAGGTGAGGTATGGCAGTTCCAAGATTGCAATTAATGGCTTGTGCCGCAAGTGTAACAACATTTGGAATGGAGCCTAATAGGTTAACAACAGAATCTTTTAAACAATTGAAGGATTTTGAAGATTGTAAATATTCTCGTTATCCTCTGATCGAAGCTGCAAAAAAGGGATCTTTAGAATTACTTAGGTATTTTCTTGCGCAGCAACCTCAAGCTTTGCGACTCAATACATTAAATGAAAAGGATGCTGAAGGATTATCAGCTCTTCACTGGGCTGCGACAAATGGAGACTTAGAAATGCTAGGGTTCTTATTTGCTAATGGAGTGAATATTAACATTGAAGAAAATGTGCGCACGGCTTTTTTCGCGGCAGCTGCAAATGGTCAAATAGCAGTTTTGGAATTTCTTCTGGCTCGAGGGGTAAATATTAACATTGCGGATGCTGAGGGCAAAACTGCTTTTCACTATGCAGCGTGTAAGGGTCAAATAGCAGTTTTGGAGTTTCTACTGGCTCGAGGGGTAAATATTAACATTGCGGATGTTTTGGGCGAAACCGCTTTTCACTATGCAGCGAGGAATGGTCAAATAGCAGTTTTGGAGCTTCTTCTGGCTCGAGGGGTAAATATTAACATTGCGGATGCTGAGGGCGAAACCGCTTTTCACTGTGCAGCGAGTAATGGTAAAATAGCAGTTTTGGAGCTTCTTCTGGCTCGAGGGGTAAATATTGACATTCGAGATAAT
>JACRNF010000073.1 GCA_016219355.1 Chlamydiota bacterium
CCTCAACTTGGAACCTGCAAGAATTGAATTGACGAGCTGTAATCTCATGCGTTTTTAGATATTCTTTTTTTAAGCTATTTAGGTTTTCTTTTCCGTAAACAATAGCAGTAAAAAGCTTTCGTTCTACGGAAGAGAACAGCTCTGCGCAAGAAGTTAAAATCTCATCCAAGTCGCTTGATTTTATTCTTGTTTGATAGGTGATTTGCTTAGATTTGGTCTTCAGCATCTTTTAATTTGCCCAACAATTTTTATTCTTTCTTACAGAAAAAAATGGTAATTATTTGCAAAATATTTTGCACCGATTCGTCTGTAAATGTCAAATATTTATTTTAATTTGTTTGATTTGTATTGAAATTTTGAATAATTTAAAAAGACAGATCCGTCTTTTCTAATCCATTAAAATGTAGACATTATGTTTATATTTGTCTATATTTTAGCGAACAGTAACTAACCCTTAAGAAGTAATATTAAAGACTTTTTTAATTGGTATCAAACATGAATGAAAAAACATATGTCCTGATATTAGCTTTAATATTTGTGCTGCATAATATAGAAGAGTACGCATCTTATGATCAGATACCTTCTGCTTATTTTAAATTGATTGGAAATAAGTTTAAAAATTCGAGGACATTTTTATATGCTATTGCCATATTAAGCATAGTGGTGATATTTATAACTCTGCTCAATTATTTTTTTTCTAACAAAATTCTAGAAACATCCATCATCATTTTGGTTTTTTCGATACTTATTAATGCTTTGCAGCATGTGATTGGCTCAATTTGGTATAGAAGATTTTTACCAGGGACATTCACTGGTATTTTTTTCATTATACCATTTTCAATAGTCTATTTGATCAAGTTTGATGCAAATATGAAAATGGATTTTTATAACTTATTACTCTACATTTCTCTGTCGATAATCGTTATGTTCCTATCAATTTATTTCAGTTTGAGGCTTGGCTATTTTTTAATGAAATTAACACACAAAAAATGAATGTGAAGCTGTTTGCAAGCTAACAATTGTTAAAATAGCTTGCTGCCATTTGGAACTTTTTTTGTAGGTTCAAGTAAAACGACATTTCCATTTTCATCAGGTAATCCTAAAGTTAGCACTTCCGAGGTGAATTTTCCGATCTGTTTTGGTGGAAAATTTATAACCGCGATGACTTGTTTTCCAATAAGATTTTCTTTGCGGTAGTGATGAGTAATCTGTGCTGAAGAGCTTTTTTTGCCAAGCGGTCCAAAATCAATTTCTAATTTATAGGCAGGTTTTTTAGCTTCCGGATAATCTTCGACTTTAACTATCGTTCCTACTCGAATGTCTACTTTTAAAAAGTCTGCAAATTGAATTTTTTCTGAGGTTTTTAAATCCATATTATTTCCTTTTTAGGTTTTACTGTGTATGCAAACATAAGTGAAAGGCCCTATGCTCGATAGTGTCATAAATTGCTATACTAGCTTCATTAATATCTCTAGATGTTTCTTGCATTAATGATCCAGGATTTAAAGAAAGTGTTTTACCGTAGTGTTGGTTGACTTTTTGATGAGTATGGCCATGAAATACTACATCATACTTGCCGCATCTGACTAGCGCTTCAACAATTCCTGGACAATCCCCATGAAAAACTGCAATCCATCTGTGATTTACCTCCATTTCTAAAAAGCGATCCTCATATTCTAAATTGAGACCCCAGTTATTCTTCAAGGATATATGGCGAAACTTATCTCCATCATTATTGCCAAAGACGCCTTTTAAAGGTGCTTTCAAGCCTTGGTAAAAATGAAGACTGAAAGGGGAGACCCAATCTCCACAATGAATGACCAAAGCTACATTTTGGCTGTTAAAATACGCTACAGCTTTACGAATTAATTCTCCTTGATCGTGCGTATCAGAAAGTACACCAATTTTCATTTTTCTCCAATAAGATTATTGTTTTTTGCAAAGACATTGATGAGCGAATGTGTTTGATAATCAATTTTTTTATTGCAGATCTCCAAATCGATTATTTTAAATCCCGAGTTGCTTAAAAAATTTTCAAGCTCGCTTTGTTTGAAAAAAGACCAATATTTTTCTAATCCTTCATAACGTGAATCGGGAGCTAAAATCTCATCTAAACTATTCTGTTTTACAGAAACAAATAGGGCTCCGTTTGGTTTTAAGATTGCATAAATTTTCTTTAAGATTGAAGGAATGTTTTTTTTAGGAATATGCAATAAAGAAGCATTTGCCCAGGCTCCATCAAAAGTATCTTGAGGAAAAGCTAAAGATTCAATATCCATGACACAAAATGAACAATTAGAGGCAGTTTTTCTTGCACGTTCGATCATTTTGGATGAAATATCTATGCCTACAACCTCTAAGCCCACATCCAATATCAATAATTTTTGCCTTGTAAGGTAGCATATTTAAAAACTTTTCAGCATCTTTTTTAGGATGAAGCTGCTGAGTGTTGTTGGCGAACTTAATAGCGGAATTGTCATAGCTATTTAAAGTTATTAACTTTTTGATGACTTTATTAATGAACCTCTTTAAGTTAGGCTCCGTCTTCTCAAAAGGAATATCTTGCCGATTAAACCACTGAATTTTGTGAAACTCAGAGGTGTCATATTTTAAATAATCGTTTTTATTGACTTTCAGTACATACCATAAAGAGACATCAGTATGAAGCGCTGTATTTCCAACGGTATTTTGCACAGTTAAAAAAAGAGGTTCTTCAAATAAAAAATCGGCCTCTATGCCTAGCTCTTCTTTCACTTCTCTTTTTACGGTTTCTTTGGGGTGTTCATTTATTTCTACATGTCCTCCGGGTGGAAGCCAAAGCCCTGCTTTTTTATGATCGACAAGAAGGAATTGATTTGTATTCTGATCCATGACAATAAAGTAAGATACCAGATGGATATTAGGCTTGTCAGGCTTGGCAATTCGAAAGATGTCAGCTCCGGAAGCAATCCATCTTTTTACAAAATCAATATGCTCTTTTTCTAAACAATTATATGGAACTATAGAGGAGGCGAGATCACTAATTTTAGATCGGATTAATTCTTTCTGAGTTGACATATTTTGAGCTCATTTACATAGAACGATTAATTTATGATCATAAAAGTTATAAAAATCATAACATTTATGAACAAGAAATGCAAACTTGCTAATAGTAAAATATTAAATAAAATCATTAAAAATTTGTTTTATGATCAATCTTGCTTATTTTTAAGACCAAAACTAAGTAGATTTTTTAGTTGCTTTTCCAATCCTAAGGGGGATGTGCAGGAAGGTATTTTTGATTTGCCATTTTTTCGACAAATCTCTTATGACGATATCTGCTTTGGATTCATCTATATTTTGAATATTAATTGAGGTGTTTTTAATGGTAAAGGAGTCACAAGTATACCTCAAATGCAGGAAAATCTTGCATTTATTTCATCTTTTTATTATATTTAAGGTATAAAAAGAAAGTTTTTCTAACATTTGGTTAAATTATGGATAAGGCATTTATAGCAAGCAGGATACGAGAAGAGAGGGAACGCTGCTCTCTTCGACAAGAAGATGTTGCTAAATTCATGGGATGGGATTCAAGCAAGCATTCTATTGTAGTAGATCTTGAAGCAGGAAAAAGAGATATAAAGGCTTGGGAACTGTATAAATTAGCTCAATTGTTTCACATTAAAGTAGAGGATTTTTTTAAAAAATCGACTTTGAATCGACCTTTGGTTCTATGGAGAAAAAAACCAATAACCGCAACTGCATTGGAGCTGAAGGAAAGAGAGTTCATTCAAAAATGCGAGGATTACACATTTTTAGAAGAAGCATTGGGAGAAAAATTACCAATCAAACGGACATTGCCCAAATACACTTTTAATATTGAATCTGTAGATAAAGTAAGGGCGAATGAATTAGCCTGCACTCTTCGAGAAGAATTAAATCTTGGAGATTTTCCTGCGAATACTTTAGCCAAAGTTTTGGAAGAAAATTATGGAGTGAGGTTTTTATCTCTTTCGCTAGGTAAAGACGGATCTGCGGCCTGCGCTGTTTGTAATTTTGGGCCCGCTATACTTTTAAATGAAGATGAAGTGCCGTGGCGGCAAACATTTAGTATTGCTCACGAGTTATTTCATATCGTTACTTGGGATTCAGAATTATTAAAAAAAATTATATCAGATTCTGACATTTATAAAAAAAATGAGCAGCTTGCTGATGCTTTTGCTGCGGGATTATTAATGCCCGAAAACTCTCTTAGACAGCAAATTCGATGTTTATGCGAAAATGGTAAGTTAAAATATTCAACTATTATTGCAATAGCTTCAGAATATCGTGTTTCAGTTGAAGCATTACTGTATCGACTTGAGTATTTGGGTTTAATAAATCAAAAACTGGTTGAAAAAACTTTAAAGGATGCAACCTTTCGATCTTTGAACAAAAAAAGCTTACAAAAAGCGCATGAAAAAGCAATTCAAGTCGGAGATAGATTTATCAGAATAGCCTATCTTGCTTATCAGTTTAATAAAATTTCACGTAGCCGACTTGCTAGACTTTTGAGAGTCTCTTTGGCTGCGCTTGAACACTACCTTAATTCTCATGGTTTTGTAGAGATTGACGATGAAGAAATCATGCTTAGTAATCCTTGATGCGAATGTCGTTATTAATGCGCACGAAGAAAAATATTGGAACGTATTAGTTGCCGGACATAAAATTTATTTACCAGCAACAGTGCTTCGTGATGAAGTTCAATATTTTATGGATAAAGATGGGAAAAAAATTATCGATTTATCTGATCTAATATCAAAAGGCTCTATTATTGAGCTTGAAGCAACAGCTGAAGAAGATGCTCTTTTACAATCATGCATTCAACCCTCTTTTCTTCCATCATTAGATCCCGGTGAAAGGGAAGCTTTAGCATTACTGAAAGGACTACGTTGTAAAAATTATCTTTTCTGTACAGCTGATGGATTAGCTATTAAAGGACTAAGTATTTTAGGGATGGCAAATCAAGGCATTTCCGTTGAAAAATTATTAAATAAAGTTGGACATACTAAACAGTTGAGATATCGATTTACCGAAAAAAGCTTCAAAAGGCATATCGCTACGGGATTGGAAGAAAAATCCTTATGGCTAGTCTGATAAAATAAATAACATTTCATCTTATCAGCCAAACCTTTCTACCTGGGGTCATGATGAATTATCACTAGCGGGATAGATTTTTTGAGTTGTCTATGACTTTAATGAGCCTCATGTTTTGAAAAAAAGATTTTTTTTTGGTTTTTTATGGTTTGTGCAAAAAATCATTTAAATCTTTGAATAATTCATCCGGAGTTTCAATAAAAGGAAAATGACCGCAGTTCTTGATTAAAATGTATTTAGAATTATGAATGCTTTCATGGATATTTTGAGCTGTTACATAAGGAATCGGATCATAATCTCCATGAATGATTAATGTTGAAATGTTAATTTTTTTTAACTGAGCATGTAAATTATATGGTTTTGAAAATAGACTTTGCTCAAATATATCTGATACTTTTAATCCATTGATAGTAGCTCTTTGGCTCATGCACAAATTAAGAAGATTCGCCTTTTGAGGATCATAGCAATACTTGCGAAACATTATTCGGTAATAGTTCGCTACTGTTGTTGGATCTCGTTTTGAAAATTCAAGAGTTTTTTTGATTGCATTAAGTTTATCTTGGTAAGGAGCCATACGGCGCTCAAATTCCTTTGTGAATAAAGAAAACTCCTCCGATGATGCCGGCGACGAACTTAATAAAATCAGTTTATCAATAGATTCAGGATGGGAAGTTGCATATTTCATAGCTAAAAAACAACCCCAGGAATGACCAAGAACAGTTATCTTCTCATATCCGAATGCCTTTTTAATTGCTTCTATATCATCCCTAAAAGTTTCAATTCGGATTGAATCTGCATTAATTTCACCGGTAGAAAGGCCGCATCCTCGTTGATCATAAAAAATGACAAGGTTGTTTTTACCTAAGCGGGCCATTTGAGGGAGTAAATAATCCTGTGATAAGCCGGGACCCCCATGAATTACCAATATAGGATTTCCTTTACCAATGACTCTACAAAAAATTTTCGCTCCATTTGCTTTTACAAAAACTTCTTTGGAGTTTGGAAGAGCTTTTGTTTCTGTAGATGAACCGCTGCAGATTTGATCTTGCGAAAATCCAAGTGAAAAGCAAATAGTGAATATTAAGAAAAATAAACTAAAAATCTTCATTTAAACTATATTTTTTGTGACTTATTTTACAATGAAAGGATAGCATTAAAATGGATATTTTTCTATAAAAATTAGCCCTTATTAATTTTAAACAAATAAAAATAATTTTTATTTGGAAAAGGTTGCATAAAAGTTATAAAAATCATAAAATTTTTACATGAGAAAAGATAAATTCCCTGATAGATTAGATTGCGCATCGCAACCAGCTGAAGAGTTACATGTCCTTCAATTTGATGATCTTGTAGATCTATATGATTATTTTCTTCTAGATGCAAGCGGTGTATTTTGGGGTTCTTCTGAAACTGGGATGCTGCCCGGAGCAAGAGAAACGATGGGGCATCTAGTGTCTTTAGGAAAGAAAGTAGGAATTTTATCAAATTCTTCACAATTAGCAGCTAAAGAAAAAGCAAAACTGGCTAAACATGGGGTGCAAGAGGGCTCTCATTATCATTTTCTTTTAACTTCCGGAGAAGTAACAAAAGAATTATTAATATCAGAAAAACTTTCTTTTCCCACCCCGAAAAAAAAATATTGGCTTTTTGGTGTCGATCATCCTCGTTTTGCCTCGCATTCAATTCTTTTTCAGGATACGGGATATTCTCAAACCAAATGTTTAGAAGAAGCTGATTTTATTTATATCGCTATTCCCCACATCGATGGTATCGATCAGGAAAATCCAGAAGTATTTCTTAAGCAAATAAAAGATGTGATTAAAGCTGTTCCAGTTCTTTGTGCCAATCCTGATCATTTTGTGCCCGAAGGGTTGCTTAAGCGTTTGGTTGTTCGCCAAGGAATGATTGCGCATATGTTTCAAAATCAAGGGGCTCAAGTCAATTTTATTGGCAAACCCTTCTCTACTGTTTATGAAAAAGCCTTGCAGCTATTTCCAGTTGCGCTTCAACCTGAAAAGATCTTAATGATCGGTGATACTCCCGAGACCGATATTCGTGGCGCTCGTCAAATGGGCATGGCAACCGCCCTTGTAACTAAGACTGGCGTTATGCACCAGCGTATTGGGGAAAAACAACCTCTTTTTGTGATTACTAACTTGCCTAAAACAGATCAACCTGATTATGCAATTGAGAGTTTTAAAATATATGGCTTTTGAACTGCATCAAAATTTTTCATCTAAAATTTTTCTTGCCGATTTGCCCCTTTGCCGGGTTTTGCTTGAAAATGAACGGCATTACCCTTGGATTTTGCTTATTCCCCGCCGTGAGAATGTATCAAGGATTATGGAGCTTTCTTCTCAGGATCAGTTGCAACTTTTGCAAGAACTTGACTTTGCACAAAATATTCTTTGGAATGAGTTTCATCCTTTACAACTAAATGTTGCTGCAATTGGAAATAAAACGCCGCAACTTCATATTCACGTCATAGCTCGCTTTAAGGATGATCCTTCATGGCCAAAAACTGTTTGGGATCATCCCACTCGTGAAAATTACTCTACTCTGCAGCTAAATGAAATAAGAGAAACGTTGCAAAGATGTTTATTGAAGCAACCGTGGTCTAGGAATGTTAAAGGGAGAGATTAAATTATTGTGATTATATGGAAGTATTAATAAGACAAGCAACCGAAAAAGATTTTCCAAAAATTTGGGAGATTTTTCATTCAATCGTTAAAGAAGGGGATACATATACCTTTTCACCGGACATCTCATTTGAAGAGGCGAAAAAATATTGGATGAACCCTGCCGTTTTTACCTACGTCGCTACTTTGAACGATGAGATTGTTGGGACCTACATCATTAAACCCAATCATCCCGGCTTAGGTTCTCATGTAGCAAATGCCTCCTACATGGTACATCCGGGCCATCAAGGAAAAAAAATTGGCTATAAAATGGGTCTCCATTCCCTTGAAGAGGCGAAAAGATTGGGATTTAAAGCGATGCAATTTAACATTGTTGTTGCGACCAATGAAAAGGCTGTCAGCTTATGGAAAAAGCTGGGATTTGAGATCGTTGGAAAATTACCCAAAGTTTTTAATCATAAAAAGCTTGGACTTGTTGACGCCTTTGTCATGCATCGATTTTTAGAATAATTTTATCGTCCCTCAAAATAATATTTCCAAGCAGGCAGCTGAAGAGTAAAAAGCTTTTCGGGAGACTCTTTAAAAATGGCTTTTATCTCATTAATCGGAACCCATTTCACATCTTTGCTTTCATTTGAATGGGTTTTAGGCGGTTCATTTTCAACTTCGCAAATAAAAACAAAGCCGATCCAGGGTTTGCCATTTTTTAATTGCTGCGTACAACAAAAAGGACGAAAACCGAATACAGCGTCATCTTTGTTTGAGTGAATTATCTGAGTCTTTGAATCTTGTTTAATCCGCTTTAATTTTAGTCCGCACTCTTCATTAATTTCACGAGCAAGAGCGTCAAAAATATTTTCATAAGGTTTATCTAAAGTCCCTGCCGGAAACTCCAAAGTTCCGGAATAGATCGGATCATTATCCGGCTTCCATCGAGTCTGAATTAAAACTTCAGTAGTTCCGTTATTTTCACGTTCAATGATGGCTCCAACATAAGGAATAGCCATTGAATATTTTGGGATAGTTTTTGAATCAAGTCCTGTTTTTGCCATAATTTGACCTTTTGGTATCGATAATATCAGCTCTAAAATTTATTTGATGCAAGATTGATTTTGCTCCTTAAGCTCATACATAAGTATAGCATATGCAAGAAATGGGTCCCGAAACGGAATCCGTTTTTCTTTTCCTCTAATATTACAGAGATAATAGCCTTTTACAAAGGCTTGTTTAATTTCATTTAACGAAAGAGCTAATATTTCCTCAATTGCTTCCGACTCTTCCAGCTCTGCACTTTGTTTTTTAATAACTTTTGCCATAAAGATTGGGACAATAGTACCAGTTATGCCTGTATCTGGAGGAATTTCGCCCAAAATTGATAGATGATCGACGATCATGCCCGTTTCTTCCATGGTTTCTCTTCGAACCGCAGTCTCCATCTCTTCGTGAGCATTTATCAGACCTCTAGGAAGTTCGATTTCCCAAGACCTGGTAGAATGTCGAAAATTACAGTTTAATACGATTTTTCCATCAGGCATAATGGGCATAACCGCAATTCCGGGGGAAGATTCCAAACCTTTAACCCATAGGATCCGTCCATAAACTCCTTCATGGACATTTGGAAAAATGCAAGGATCATTTAGCCATATCTAATACTTATCTTGCGCGATAATACCAACATCTCTTCCTGTGCTCTTTTCAATGGAGGCCATCTTGTCTTTATCTAAAACTATTTCGATCTCGCCATTAGTAAAACTCCCTTGCGCTTGTATTGCCTTTGGATAACGGTTTATCAGTTCTATATATTCTTTTTGGGAAGCTTCGCTAGCTTCAATAAATATAGGCAGGTAAAAAAGAACGGTTCCGAAAATAACTAAAAAAATGTTGCGCATAGCATCCCTGAGTAATTTGTTTGCTTGGGCTAATATTGTAATATTAATTGCGATTTTCTTCTTGTTTTTTTACATCTTTTTCTAAATATTTAATAAAAAACCAATTAGGTGTTTTTTAAGTTGTTGGAATAGATGAAAAATATTTTAGGGACCTAGGTATTTTACTTCTATCGAAGCTTAGAGCAATAAATAGGATCAGCATATGAAGTTTTGCAAGAGATTTATTTTTTATGTTTTCTTGCTGCCTTTCCTTGCTTTTGCAGCTGTTCCTGTGGTTATTGAAGATCCTCAAATACTTTCTTACGTGGATAAAAAACTTCCTCATGAGGGGATATTAAAACAATCCAAAGAAGGCTTTCTTTATATAGAACTACCTAAAGAATACATTTTGGGGCTACTTCCATTGATTTCTCAATCAGGATTTTGTCCGCCTCCTTATTTTAATCAAGATAAAGTGGGAGCGCATATTACGGTTGCAACCACAAAAGAAATCACTGATTTGAATTTTCCTAATGTTCCGTATCTGGGAGAGTCAATTCCATTTTCTATTGTCAACTTTTCTCATGTGCAATTGGGAAATAGCAGCTTGGGTTCAGAAGCGTATGAGTTAATAATAGATTCTCCTCAAATTATGGAGATTAGAAAGAAGCTTGGCCTATCTCCTAAAATTAAGGGATATGATTTTCATATCACGGTAGCTGTGAAGTGTAAATAATATTAATTTAATTATAACTTAGCAAAACGGCTCTCTAGCTAGTCAATCTTAAAAGAATTGACATAATTCGATTGTTTGATATAGTAAAAATTTAGAATACCAATATGGTAAATTATGGCCGTACCTCCGGTTCATCCTTCTCTATCCATTTCTTCAAGCAATACTCCAGAAATGCAGATACAGACTATCCTTAATCGTCATTTTGCTGCAGTACCTAAAGGCGTGCCTGCAGGGTGCAAGATGGTGATTATGCAAGAGGGGAAGCCTGGAGTTGAGTTGATTGGAGGGAATATTCCAGGAATTGCTCCCCAGCATTGGGGATCTGTTTCAAAGCAGTTTACGGCTGCCTGCATCCTTAAATTAGTCAATAGTGGGTACATGAAATTTGATGACGATATTCGCACACTTTGTAGGGATTTACCGGAGTTTAAGTTTAATGGAGTTTTGCAAGAGATAACTGTTGATCATCTTCTTCATATGCGTAGCGGTCTTCCGGAAGTTTGGTCTCTTGCCTTAATGGCAGCTGAAGATGCAGAAAAACTCACCAACAAGCAAATGCTGGACCTTTTAGCCCAACATCCGGGTATGATATATCCGCCTGGATCTGAAGAGATGTATTGCAATACCAATTACTATCTTTTGGCCAAAATTGTTGAAGATGTAGCAAAAAAAAATCATTTGTTACGAGAAGATCAAACTTTTGTCGACTTTGTAAGAGAACAGATTTTCATTCCTCATGATATGCAAGCTAGGTGTTCTACTGACAAAACCAGCCTTGCAATCATTGATGGCTTTGATTCAAAATATAACCGATGTACTACGCAGACTCCCGGATATGGTGCAACAGGCGTTGTTGGGCTTCCTAGCGATATGATTTCTTGGAATGCAGCTCTTGCTAGCGGTGAATTTAGAGCTCTTTTTGAACCTCCCAAAGATGTACCTGATAGACCTATCTATTGTCGTGGACTAATTATAGATGATATCGACGAGTTTCACCGCATCCGCCATGGCGGAGCATTGCAAGGTTTTGTCGCTATTTATCGTCGTTATGAACATATAGATCCAAAGAAGACGTTTGCATTCTTTCTTGCAACAAATTATAACGATATTCCCAAAGCTGAAAAGATTGCAGATGAAGTAGCAGAAGTACTTGCAGGGAAGAAAATGGAAAGCTCTGAGAAAATAGAGGAATC
>JACRNF010000013.1 GCA_016219355.1 Chlamydiota bacterium
TCTGCATTGGTAGCCCCTGCCGTAATATTTAAAGTTAAGGTATCATTAATAGTTACAGAGCCGCCGGTTGACTGAATATAAGAAGTTAGCGCGCCGCTATTAATTGAAGAAGCGCCGGCTAAGTAACAAGCGATATTTCCTGGAGCCAAGATATTGCTATTATTGTTTAAAGTTATACTACCGAAATTAGGCCCCGAGCTATTAAAAGAAATACCGTTGCTTCCTCCTGTTGCTTGAATAAAAGCAGTGTTTGCAGCAGATCCGGTTAAAGTGGTAGCTCCAAGCGTTGAAAAATTGATATTCCCGGCAGCCGATATAGAAGACTGACCGTTTGTCGTTGAAGTAAGTAGTAAATGAGTTGAGATAGATCCAGTGATATCCCCTCCTGTTGCAGAAATCGTTGCATTTCTTGCTGTAGGAGCTGCCCCTTGGTTTAATTCTACAGTTGAAGAGTTAAATGCAAGGCTCGGCGCTTCAATTAATGCATTACTGCCAGCTCCCGATCCTCCGATCATACTGATATTTCCGTTTAAACTTAAGCTACCTAAAGTTGATTTTATATCCGCTTGCCCTGTAGTTCCTCCTAGAAGAGCAATTGTTGAGGCTGTTATGGAAGATGAGCCGGTATTTGCTAATATCTCTGCATTGGTAGCCCCTGCCGTAATATTTAAAGTTAAGGTATCATTAATAGTTACAGAGCCGCCGGTTGACTGAATATAAGAAGTTAGCGCGCCGCTATTAATTGAAGAAGCGCCGGCTAAGTAACAAGCGATATTTCCTTAAAAGTAATACCGTTGCTTCCTCCTGTTGCTTGAATAAAAGCAGTGTTTGCAGCAGATCCTGTTAAAGTGGTAGCTCCAAGCGTCGAAAGGTTAATATTTCCTGCAGCTGTTATAGAAGACTGACCGTTTGTTGTCGAAGTAAGTAGTAAATGGGTAGAGATGGATCCAGTGATATTCCCTCCGGTTGCAGAAATCGTAGCATTCCTTGCTGTAGGAGCTGCCCCTTGGTTTAATTCTATGGTTGAAGAGTTAAATGCAATGCTTCTTGCTACAATTACCGCATCGGCACCAGGTGCTGAGCCCCCAGTCATACTGATATTTCCATTTAAACTCAAACTTCCCATAGCTGAATTTATATCTGCCTTTTGGTTAACATCCGTTCCTCCTTGAAGACTAATAGTTGAAGCTGTTATGGAAGAGGCTCCTGGATGTACGGCATTTGGAAGAATCTCAGCTTTATGCACTCCTGAAGTTAATGTCAGAAGGTTTGAAAGATTATAGAAAGTTACATTATTGTATATGCGAGTTGGGAAGTAAATCTAAAGATCCCCCAGGAGACGCTAAACTGTTAAAAGTTAGATCATTATTTGCTAAAATCAGAGCTTCAAAAGATCCCGATCCTGTTAAGGTCGCAAGTCCATTTAACGAAAGGGTAATGTTTGATCCTGCGATGAAAGCTTGCCCATTAATATTAGCATTAAGATTTAAAGTATTTGAAATTGACCCTGAGATATTGCCAGGAACATTGATAAATGCAGCACTATTGAGGACAGTTCCTGCTTGAAGTGTGAGATCAGTGCAATTGATTGTAAGAGAACCTCCTAATGTTGTAATATCTGCAGTAGTGGCAGTACCTTCAATTTTGATTAGACCAGAACTGGTAAGAATAATATTGCCATTAATGTGAAGTGGTTTAATTTCAATTCCTTTGATATCAATTTCATCGGCATTTAAGGTCAAAGTTGTTGCATTATTCCATGAGATAGGAGCTGTAACGGTTATTATCCCCGATCCTCCTGAGCGAGGATTGGCGGTAGTAACTGTAACGTTATTAGTATTTAGCCCGTTGGTTACAAGATCCGTTGCATTTAAAGTTGCTGTTCCCGAAAAGGCTGTAGATGGATAAATTAAAGTTCCTGCAGGAAAAGCAGGACTAGAAATACCAGCGGTTATATTAATATCACAAGGATCTAACAATAACATCCCGGTTTTTCCATTTACAGCTAAAGTACTGACCAAAGTTGGTGAATATATTAGCCCTAGTGGAGAAGAAATTTCAATAAAACCACCGTCCCCTTCTATTTGCCCCCCTCTTGCTAAGGCCGTTCCATAAAATCCATTAAGCTCATTTCCCCAAACTATTATTTTTCCACCATTACCTTGCATATTTGCATCAGCATTGATAAGAGCCGTTTTGGCAATATATGTTCCTTTAGCATTGATAATATCAGGATTGTTGCCTTGATAATCTCCCCCTATTAAAACCTCTCCTCCGCCAACATCTCCCGAAGCATCGACAATAGCATTGTCAAATACCCCAACCTCTTTTCCTAAAATATGGATTTCTCCGCCTGTATTGTCATCATTTTTGGCAGTGATCGTTCCTTGTGTCACAGTTCTTCCATTTTCGGCTACCAGAAAAACTCTTCCATTCTTTTCGGTTTTTCCAAAAGCATCGATCTTGCCGGTATTGTTGATAGCCAAAGAATAAAGATTGCCGTCCGCTTTTAGCTCTACCTGATTTGCTTTGATCGACCCGCTATTTTCAATACCTTTTTCGACCATGCTATCGCTAAGATGTCCCCTGATGGTAATTTTTTCATTGTCTTTAGGTTTTAATAAAACTTCTCGTCCAACACCGATGCCGGCAACACCATTTGCTTGAATATCCCCTTCATTTTTAACTTGATACCCAATTAAAAACACATCACCAGTTGAAGCAGAGATTTTCCCTAAATTAATCACTCCATTATTAGAGGTCCCTGAAAAAAGGAGCTGATTCCCATTTAAAAAATCTTCATTTAAAATATCAAAAGAGGAAGCAATAAAAGAGGCGGTATTTATACAACCTTCTTTGGAAACGATAATGCCGTTTGGATTGATCAAGATAACATTTCCATTGCTGTTTAAACTTCCCATTAAAGAAGAAGGGTCTATCCCAACAACTCTGTTTAAAACAGAAGCTTCACTATTCGGCATTAAAAAATTAGTGGTCTCATTAGCCTTAATAGAAAAACTATTCCAATTAATAATCGACTTGTCCGAAGCGGATATATTTAAGGTAGCAGGATCCATTGAGGAAATACTTACATCTCCCGAAACTACGTTTGCCCCCTCAGGGTTTGCCAAAAGACAAGCTGAGGAAACAACACAGCAGGATATCAATATCTTTACAAGGCCCATAAGCCTTATATAGCAAATATCTAATTATAAAAAAATGTTTTTAATTTTAGAAGATTTATTTTACAAACCCTTTAAAGTGAAGAGCTTATTATCTTGCACTGGCCTGATATGGTTCATGTCCGATAGAGCTTAATTCGAAACTTTTGGAACATATTACTCCTAATCCGCATAAAAACACGCTGCCAAGACCGCTGAACATTCCTAATTGAAATGAAACAGACGAATAAAATGCTTTCGAATCGCATTTTTCGCACAGAACCTCAGGAATCACAATTGCAAAAATAAATAAAGCCGCCCCACATACAATTGAAATTGTTCCCCATAATTTTCGATTAGCAAAACACCAACTTTGAGTGTTTTCTCTTGTCACTAAAGGAGTCTCTGCATCTAGCTGAGCTCTTGGCATAAACGACCTCGATTAATTGAATGAAATGGTAGTTTTTCAAGTAATAAAAATCAAAAAAAACTTGTCATTAATTTTTTTTTAAGCATGATATTTCATCTTCTTACTAAAATATTTTTAATAAAAAGCATGGCAACAATAAGAAAAGCATACGGGATAATTTTTTATAAAACTCCAAGCTCTTTTCTTTCTCAAGAGCCAAATGCTCTTGAAAAAAGAGTACAAGATCTTGTCCAAAATTATCTAAACCGCCAAGAAATTTCAATCCCCAAAAATATTTCTCCCGGATATTTTTTTCGATTAGCAAGGGGCGCTTATAAAATTAATCAATTAAAAATTCAGTACTCATCAGATAAATCAGACCCTTTTGCAAAAAAGGATTTTTATTTCTGCCAAACCTCTTTATCTAGGCTTCTTTATGACGGCGCAACACTTTCCGTTTTTAAAATATTAGAGCAAAGTAATGAATCATTTAAAATTTTATTAGGAGGAATAATAGATAACGATGGAATCGGTGATGCTATCATCATAGAAAACTCTGCAAGTATGGCAAAAAAGTTTTTCCCAAAAGCTATCATCAAACTTGTTCAAGAAGTTGTTGATCTAAGCAAACGGAAATTACCCTCTTCAACGTTTGAAATGTATCGTTGGGGGATTTTTCCTACCGAATACCCGGAATTTCATCGTTGGGTCTTAGAAGATGAAAATAAAGATGCAGAAGTTCAAAGAAGCTGCCAAGATTTCGTAGATAAAGCCGATGTATGTATTCAAACACCCCATGTCAGCAGAGATTCAAGCGTTTTTTTCAAAGATAATCTTGCAAAAAACTCCGATTTTGTACGGATTATAGAAAATGGAGGAATGGCAACTATTGAGAGGTTCTTTGAAAAAGCATCCGATCAATACTTTTTCAATGAATGGCAAACCATAGGATGCGGTGTTTCACCTTTTGAAAATGGATTTTTATGGCCTAAGCAAATCAAGGTTGAAATTACCGATCTTTCTGATGCAAGGTTTAAAGCTTTTCTTTTAGATTGTTCCGAAAATCATTTTTGCAATGAACATCTCTTGCAAGTTGGTTACCTTCATAACTTATATAGTCAATTTGATTTTTTGAATATTTGCCTAGCTATTGATTTATCTCAAGGCCTTCAAAGCAAAAGAGTTATTGATATTATTTTATGTCATAAATTTTCTATCGAAAATGAAGAAGCGGCCAAACTTTTTTTTATAAACTTGTCTAAAAATCACGATTTTTCAAGAGTCAAAGATATTTATGTTTATCAAGGAAAAGGTGAAAACGTAGCAATATTTAAAATTAGCTTACACACTGAAGGGATAACCCTTCGCTTGCTTAATCCATTTCCATTAACCCATCAAGATATGCTAATATTATGGGACTGTTCTAAAAAATCTGGAGGGGCCATAGCCGGATGTACCGGTGATATGAGTTTTCTCGAAGTTCTTGATAATAAACTTGCCCCATTTTATGCAGGAGCGCCACCCAAAAAAGATTTTTGGCAATCATTCATTTTTATTGCAGAAGAATTTTTACCTAATTCTTTAGTATCTCAATATTTAACACTTTTATCTAGGCCTGAAGATTTTAAAGAACCTATGGAAAGAAGAAGAAAAATTGCAGAAGTATTGCAAAAGGATGCGTTTCAAAATGAATGGGAGTTATTTTGCGCATTTTTAAAAAAATATTACGATTTTAATGAAGTGCTAATCGATAAAATTACCAAAATGATAGCCATAAGACGCTTTCCAGAGCTAAGAAAACTTGATGATGCGATTTTCGAAAAATATCTCAAACAAGAGCTATCTTTAAAAGAATGCAACGACCTACTTCAAGATAAATGTTATGAACTTCAATCCGGCTCTTTATTAGAAAACGGATATGATTTAGAAGCAAGTTTTATGGCTAGGAAAATTCAAGCAGATAAGCTAAGGCAAAAAGTTCTTAATAAAATTTATGAGTACCGCTTTGACCATGGCGGAGTTTGCTACTAATCCATTTGCAACTAAAGGCCAAGCTATCTTATCATTGTCTATTTAACATATGATTTTGTATGAGTCAGCTTATCGGAGCCCATACCTCTATTGCAGGAGGAGTTCAAAATACATGGCGAAAACCACCTGGAAGAACACAGAAACCTCATTCCAGTAACTGACCGAAATCGATTACTTTATCAAAATATCCCTCATCCAAAACATTTTCTTCCACCCCATTCACATGAATAAGGACAGGTCGAATAGAACAAAATTTAGGATTTTTTAATCGTTTTCTTTTTGTTTCCATCTCCTTAATTATCTTGAGACCTACTGGCTTTTTGGAAAATTTAATCTCACACAAAAAAAGACTTTGAAAACGCGTTTGAATCATGTAGTCAATTTGACATCCAGGTTGTTTTGTAGTGGAATTCTGAAAAAAAGGACCGTCCATAACGATTTCCTCTGGAGATAGGTTCAACAAATTCCAAATAATTTTACGGTTATGCGTCACAAGGTTTTCAAATTGTAGACCCATGATAGACTCCCAGGCAGGAAGACGAATTAATGCTGCATTTACAAAAGCTCCTTTTTCAATTTTTGAGCGGTTAGGAGCAATATATTTTAGATAAAATCGAAGATAGTTATCACTCAAGCGGTACACACTCAGCTTGCTTTCTTGACCATTAGCTAGATTCCAAGTGAAATCTCTTTGTACAAAACCCGCTTTTACAAGATCATCTAAATGCTTCATATACACACCTGAGATACTTCTTTTTAATTCTTTGCAAATCTGACCAAGGTCTTTAGGCCCATTTGCAAGACACGACACAATTTCTTTGTGACTTGCATTTTTGCGAGAGAAAAGATCTGAAAATATTTCATCGAATTCCCGCACTAACAACCCTCCTTTTGTGAAACAGAGATCTCGAATGTTTTGCTCCGCTGGAAGATCTGGCTTGATTCTTTCAAGGTAGAGAGGAACTCCTCCCGTAATAGACAAAAGTTTAAATTTCTCATAGGCGGTAATTCGCTCTTCTTTAGGGTGCCAAAAAGCATTGCAGACATTTAAAGGAAGTTCTTCTAGAACAAAATCAATGGCAATTCTCCCAACAAAACCTGTACTACTTAAAATATTTTCTTCGATCCAAGAAGAGATAGATCCACAAAGAGCAAGAATCAATTGAGGATTTTTGCTAAAGTACATATCCCAAGCAGTTTTCAATTTACCTAAAAAATTAGGGTCCTTGCCCCCCATCCAGGATATCTCATCCAGCACGATCAACACTCGGCCTTTGGTGGTATATTTAGAAAGATGCCAAAAAAGATTCCCCCAATCGTCGGATTTACTCCCAGGCAATCCTGCGCGTTCAATTTGATGAGCAAATTCATCACGTTGTGATTGTGCTGTAATTTTTTTAGAAGGAGGAATTCCAGAAAAGAACAAGCTTCTCATCTCTTTTCCAAATTCTGAGAGAAGTCTGCTTTTGCCAATTCGTCTTCTCCCCCGCACCACAATAAGGCTTGCACTCCTGTTATCTAACAACCCTTTTAGCCTGGACAGCTCAACTTCTCGTCCTATAAATTTTGAAAGACTCATTTTTTCCTCTCTTTTTCTCCAGATTATACATCAACATCTTGATAAAATCCATCAACAAACAGACTTTTTGCCGTTTGTTGATGGATTTTGATAGATGAAAAATTCCATCAACAAAAGGGGAAAAAGCTGTTTGTTGATGGAATTTTTGCAAGACAGCCGCTACTGCAAAGGTTAATTTTTAAAACGATTTTTCTATTAACCTCAGTTTTGGGTTTAATCCACTCAGAATCAGCAATCTTTTTGCAATTTTGATTTCATTTTTTCTCGAAAATAGAGCCTTTGGCTATTTTCCACAAAAAAAAGAAATCAAACTCCTCAAAAAATCTTAGCAGATTCAGAGGGAAGAAACCCAAAACTGAGGTTATTAAGATTAGGCATTTTCTGGCTAAATTTCCCTAAACCTGATGGTGTTTGCTAATAAAGGCAAAGCTATCTTATCATTATATTTTTAACTTTTAGTTTTATATGACACAGCTTATCGGAGCCCATACCTCTATTGCAGGAAGTGTTCAAAACGCCTTGTACGAAGGTGAAAAACTTGGAGCAAATACCATCCAGATTTTTACCGCTAATCAAAAACAGTGGTTATCAAAACCATTATCTATCGATGAAATAAAACTTTGGAACAAGGCAAAAAAACAAACTAAGATCGAGGTTGTCACCTCTCATGACAACTATCTAATCAACCTTGGATCGATTTGTCCTGATATTTTAAATAAAAGCAAAAAGGCTTTTGAACAAGAAATCTTACGCTGCCACGCTTTAGATATTGATTATCTTAACTTCCATCCAGGTTCTGCAACTACCGGTACGATACCTGATTGCTTAAACACTATCGTAGAAAGCTTACTAGAATTTTCTGGCCTTATATCCAAAGGCAAAACCAGGCTGATATTGGAAACTACCGCAGGGCAAGGAACGAATGTGGGGTTTTCATTTGAACATTTAGCCTATATTCTTGAAAGAACTCATAAAAAACTCTTGATGGGAGTTTGCATCGACACCTGCCATATCTTTGCGGCAGGATATGATATCAGGACTAAAGAAGGGTTTGAAAAAACCATAAATGAGTTTGATAAAATTATCGGTTTGGAATATCTTTTTGCCTTTCATGTCAATGATTCTAAAAAAGAATTTAACTCAAGAGTGGACAGACATGAAAATTTAGGAAAAGGGTTTATTGGCATCGAAGCATTTGAGTTTTTAATGCAGAGCCCCAGATTAAAAAAAATGGCCAAATATTTAGAAACACCTGAAGGTGAAAAATATTGGAAAGAAGAAATAGCACTATTAAAAAAAATGGCAGGTTGATTATGCGTACAAAAATTAAAGCAATATTACATAGTAAAAGTCCGATTGAAAATACAAAAGTAGATGTCTATGGTTGGGTAAGAACTCTACGCAATCAAAAAAACTTTGCATTCATCGAGATCAATGACGGATCAACCCTCGCCAATTTGCAAGTTGTAGCCGATGGAAAAATTGCCGATTTTAACAAAGTTGAAAAACTAACTACCGGAGCCTCGGTCAAAATTACCGGCAAGGTAGTAAAAAGTCCTGCGGCAAAACAAAGCTATGAAGTGCAAGCCGAGACCATTCAAATTTTAGGAGAATGCGACGCGATAACCTATCCTTTGCAAAAAAAGGGACACTCTTTTGAGTTTTTAAGAAGCATAGCCCATTTAAGGCCAAGAACCAATACCCAAGGGGCGGTAATGAGAATGAGAAATTCGCTTGCTTTTGCCGCTCATAAATTTTTCCAAGAAAGAGGCTTTAACTATATACAGACACCGATTATCACCGGGTTTGATTGCGAAGGAGCGGGAGAAATGTTTAAGGTCACCACCATGGATGATTTTAAAGACTTTTCGAAAGACTTTTTTAAAAAGCCTACTTTTTTGACAGTATCGGGACAGTTAAATGTTGAATGTTTTGCCTGCGCTTTATCTGACGTTTATACTTTTGGGCCAACTTTTAGAGCTGAAAACTCCAATACGGCAAGACACCTCGCAGAATTTTGGATGATTGAGCCCGAAATTGCTTTTGCCGATATCAATGATGACATGGAGCTTGCCGAAAGCTTCATCAAATATGTAATTAAGGACAGCTTGCAAAACAATGAAGAGGATTTAGAGTTTTTCGATAAGTTTATTGAAAAAGGGCTGATTGCAAGACTAAAACATGTGCTTGAGTCCCCTTTCCAAAGAATTAGCTATACCGAAGCGGTTGAGATTTTACTAAAAAGCAATAAGAAGTTTGAATTTCCTGTAGCTTGGGGAAAAGATCTTCAATCGGAGCATGAAAGATTTTTAACCGAAGAGTATTTTAAAAAGCCAACTATCGTAAACAACTATCCTGAAATCATCAAAGCCTTTTATATGCGAAGAAACGATGACAACAAGACCGTTGCCGCAATGGACATCTTAGTACCTAAAATCGGCGAGATAATCGGTGGATCGCAAAGAGAAGAAAGACTACCTATTTTAGAAGAAAAGCTTGAGAAAATGAAACTTTCTAAAGAAGATTATTGGTGGTATTTGGAACTTAGAAAATATGGATCTGTGCCTCACGCCGGTTTTGGAGTCGGTTTTGAAAGGCTTACCCAGTTTATCACCGGCATGGAAAACATTAGGGATGTGATACCTTTTCCAAGATTTCCCGGTCATGCTACTTTTTAGTTTGTACTTATATTAAAATTTAGTACACTTAAATAGAGACCCCAAAAGGAGTTTATGGATCAAGGTCCTATTAATCAAGTGCCCCCTAGCCCTCCTTCCGGACCAATCCAAGGGCCGCAAGGGCCCGATCAAGGAGGACAAGCCCCTCCTCCGGCACCGGGACCTCGTACTTTTATGGGCATGAGCTTTACCGAGCAGCAATGGCAAATGTTTATGAATCAAATATCAAAAATGTTTGTTGATCAAATCAAGCATGATAACGATAGGATGATTCAAGCTATACGTCAGTTCAGGGAAGATCAGGAAGAATCGAGCTAAATATTAACCTCAGTTTTGGGTTTCTTCCCTCGGAATCAGCTAAGGTTTTTGAGGAGTTTGGTTTCTTTTTTTTGAAGAAAATAGACAAAGCGTCTATTTCTAAAAAAAAAGAAATCAAAATTGCAAAAAGATTGCTGATTTTGAGTGGATTAAACTCAAAACTGAGGTTATTAGCTATTTAAAATGTTATTTTGAGCATTTCTTCATTTTTTTCTAAAAAAATTTTATATATAAGCATTTAAATTATTGATCGTTATGTTTTATCCATGATAAAATAATCTCTTAATTGGGGATTGTTATGATTGAAGAATGTATTGAAAGTAATACGATCACGGTAAGCAAAGAAGAAGAAGGGGTCCGTATCGATAAACTTCTTTCGGATCGCTACGTCGCAAAATCCAGAACTTATTTTCAAAACTTGATAGAAAACGGCTGTGTTCTTTTAAACGGTGAAAAAACCAAAAAAAGAATTGAAGCAAAACTTGGAGATGAGATTGAGATCTTTTTTCAAGCATCGCCCGATATTTCTTTAGAGCCCGAAGAAATCCCTTTGGATATTTTATATGAAGATGAACATCTTCTGGCAATTAATAAACCTGCAGGAATGGTGGTCCATCCGGCCCCGGGCAATTGGTCTAAAACTTTTGTCAACGCCCTGCTTTTCCATTGTAAAAATTTAGCAGATATCGATAACTCGCTCAGGCCCGGTATTGTCCATAGGCTCGATAAAGACACTTCCGGTATTTTACTAGCAGCTAAAACTATCGAAACCCACCAAAAACTAATCGAATCCTTCCAAAAAAGAGATATTGAAAAAGAATATTTGACCATTGTTCTTGGCAAAAACCAAAATGCCATAATAAATGCCCCTATTGGAAGACACCCAATTAAAAGAAAAGAAATGACCGTATTGGAAACAGGTAAAGAGGCCATTACTGAAATAAAAACTTTAGCATTTAATGAAAAGTTAAGCCTTCTTTTGGTCTTACCTAAAACCGGAAGAACCCATCAAATAAGAGTCCATCTAAAACATTTAAAAACTCCTGTTTTGGGCGACGACCTTTATGGCAATGCCAACCTTAACAAGCAATATAAAGCAGCAAGACAGCTGCTTCATGCTTATAAATTAAAGTTTACCCATCCAATTACCCAAGCTCCCATGGAGCTAATAGCTCCGATTCCGGAGGATTTTAAAAAATTTTTAAAACTTTTTTCTAAAAAATTAGAGATTTAGTACCTCATATGCTAGCATGACCTTTAGTGGGGGGAGTATCTTAACCATCCCAATTTTGGCCATGAAAAAAAATGAAAAAATTAATCTGTTTCAACTCTTAATGTTAACCATTGCTTTAGTGGTGAGCATCAGAAATTTGCCAGCTATTGCTGAAACCGGCATGCATATGTTTTTCCTAGCATTTGTCGGCGCTATCGGTTTTTTTATTCCCGCTTCACTCGTATCGGCAGAACTAGCTACCGGCTGGCCTAAGATCGGAGGCATATCCGTTTGGGCAAAAGAGGCCTTCGGGGGAAAATGGGATTTTATTGCAGCTTGGCTACAATGGACTTATTTACTGATAAGCGTAACCGCTATGCTTTATTTTATTGGTGGAAGTTTGGCTTATGTTTTTGCCCCCGATCTTGCCCAAAATAAACTTTTTTTAATAGCGATGCAATTTATCATTGTATGGGTCTTTACCCTCTTGCATTTAAAAGGATTAAAGACATCCAGCTTCATCAGTACAATCGGTTTTTTGACCGGAGTATTTATACCCGGATTTTTGATCATTGCATTTGGTCTTTTTTATATCTTTTTAGGCCATCCTTTGCAAATGCCAATTTCTTTTACTGCAGATAAACTTTTTCCCGATTTTCATCATTTATCAACAATGGTCTTATTAGTTGCTTTTATGAGGGCCTTTGCCGGAGTTGAAGTATCGGCCGCTCACGCAAATAAAGTAGAAAACCCCCAAAGAAACTATCCAATAGCCGTTTTAATTACCGTTATTATAGGGCTTGCCATAAATACGTTAGGCCCTTTGTCTATTGCCGTGGTGATTCCAAAAGATCAAATCTCTTTAGTTGCCGGCATCATGGAAACTTTTGCTTATTTTTTTAAAGCCTTTCATTTAGAAGTACTGATCCCCGTTTTAGGAATTATGGTAGCTATGGGACAAATGGGCAGCTTAAGCACCTGGCTGATCGGCCCGGTAAAAGGTCTTTACGAAGCAGCAACCAGAGGCAACCTCCCTCCGATTTTTCAAAGGTTAAACAAACATGATGTTCCGGTCAATTTATTGATTTGCCAAGCCATTATTATATGCTTATTTAGTTCATTTTTTTTACTTATGAGCTCCAATATCAATATTTCTTTTTGGATCTCCGTGGCCCTTTCGATGATGATCTATGTCACCATGTATTTCATTATGTTTTTAGCGGCCCTTTATCTTAGATATTCAAAACCTGATGTACCAAGGGCTTTTAAAGTTCCTTTTAAAAAAACCGGCATTTGGACCGCATCTATATTAGGTATGGTATCAATGATTTTTTCCTTTATGATAGCTCTCATTCCTCCGGCGGAGCTACCAGATGAGCACCATAATCTTTACATCGGAACTTTAGTAGTCAGCATAGTTTTAATTTATATTTTGCCATTCGTGTTCGGCATATTTAAAAAACCTTCTTGGAAAAAAGAGATTTAATACTTATGAGTATCAAAAAATTAAAAAAAATGAGCCCCTTTGAAATCAGAAATGAGTTAAAAGAGGCTGCTAATATTTCTTTTCAAAAACATAAAAAACTAGACTCAGGCATTTTTAACGATGGAAGAAACAATCCCAACTTTTTATTAAATACCACCACAAGAAAGTTAAAAGATACGGCTAAAGTTTCTTTTCAAAAAAATAAAAAATCAGGCTCCCGCATTTTAAATGCAGGAAGAGGTAATCCCAACTTTTTAAATACTACCACAAGAAAAGCATTTGGCTATTTAACCCTTTTTGCATCAACTCTTGCCGAAGAATCATCTAAACTTCCGGATATCGGATTTTCTCCCAAAAGAGAAAACATCTATAATAAGCTTTTAACCTATTTAACCTCTTTTTCCGATAAGGGAGCTATTTTATTAAAAACTGCAGTCGAGTATGCAGTTAAAGATTTTAAAATTGATAAAGACGCTTTTGTATATGAACTAGTAGATAGCGCTCTTGGAGATTATTATCCTCTGCCTCCTAGAATGATGCCTTATATTGAACAGATCACCCGCCGTTATTTAAATGAGACCCTCTCTTTTAATCATAAGCTCGAAGAAAATAAATGGGACCTTTTTGCAACTGAAGGGGCAACCGCCGCCTTAATCTATATTTTCAATTCTTTAAAAACCAACAAGCTCTTAAAACCTAAAGATACCATTGCCATCATCACTCCGATTTTCGCTCCCTATTTAGAAATCCCTCTTTTATCCGACTATGGTCTTAAAACCGTCTATATCCATCAAAAAGAAGAGATGAATTGGGATATTCACAAAGAAGAGATCGACAAGCTCAAAAATCCTAAAATAAAAGCTTTATTTTTAGTAAATCCCTCTAATCCAACAGGTATGCCGCTGAGCAAAAATAGCCTTAAAGCAATTAAGGATCTGATTGATACTTCTAGAAAGGACTTAATGATCATTACCGATACCGTTTATGCCCCTTTTATAGATAATTTTCAGTGTTTGTTGCAAGAGATGCCCCACAACACAATTGGAGTTTATTCTTATTCAAAATTTTTCGGAGTGACCGGATTTAGACTTGGAGTAATTATGCTTCATGAAAAAAACATCTTTGACGATCTGATCAACAACTTGCCATCTTCAGATAAAAAAAAGCTGATGAAGAGATATTCAATAGTCTCTCCGCATCCCGAAAACATAAAATTTATAGAAAAGTTGGAAATGGATAGTCGAGCTTTGGCCTTAGCACATACCGGAGGACTAGCCAGCCCTTTGCAAGCACAAATGTGCCTTCTTTCATTATTTGCCCTCATGGACAAAGAAAAAGTTTACAAAAAAAATCTGCAGAATATTTTGAAAAAAAGGCTAAGCCATTTCTTAGAAGGGCTAGAGCAAAAATTGCAATGTTCACAAGAATATTCCAGCTACTATGTTTTATTGGACATATCATTACTTGCCAAAGCCAAATATGGAGAAGAATTTGCAAAATATCTCGTAAATAAAAAAGAGCCGCTCGAGTTTTTATTTAAACTCGCCGAAGAAAAATTTATTGTTTGCCTTCCAGGAGAAGGTTTTGCCGCCTCGAAATGGTCGATAAGGATCTCTTTAGCTAACTTAGATGATGTTGCTTATTTTGAAATTGGCAAGGGAGTCAAAGAGACTTTAGAGTCTTTATATTTGGAGTGGAAAGGTTAAACTCTTTTGTAAAACTAAATTTACCCCACTTTCCTTTTTTCCTTTCAAAAGGACAAACTTCTCTAAATAGCTGTAAAAATTTTCTTGACCTCCCATATACATTTGGTACAAAATCTAGGATAAACGTTGAAATGTCCGAGGTTTTGTACCATGAGTGGAGATAAAAAGTTAAGAAAGACTATTCTAATATTTCGTAAAGCAGGGGGCCTTTTGCGGATGGCTGAAGCATTGGCTCTTGGCATTCATCGTAGGGATCTTTATAAATTGCGAGATAGTGATAAGCTCGAAGTTTTAAGTAGAGGGCTTTATCGCCTTAAAGATATGCCAGAGCCGGTGCTTCCTGATTTTATTCCTGTAGCAAAGAAAATTCCGGGAGGAGTTATTTGTTTGATTTCAGCTCTTGCCTTTCATGAAATCACAACGCAGATTCCTCATTTTGTATACGTGGCTTTACCTAAAAATGCTTACAAACCTGTGATTACTCATCCTCCCATGCGTTATTTTTGGTATTCTGCAAAATTACTTTCAACAGGAGTTGAAGAGCATCTTATTGATGGAGGCGTGATAAAAATTTTTGACATTGAAAAAACTCTTGTTGATTGTGTCAAATTTCGCAATAAAATTGGAATGGATATCGTTTTAGAAGCTTTAAAAATGTATTGGCGCAGAAAAGAAACAAATATAAATAAGCTTTTTGCATATGCTAAACTATTTCGAGTTGATCGATTTCTAAAACCTATTATGGAGGTGATTGTAAATGGTTAAAGCAAATGATGAATCGAAAAATAATCTTGGAGAATCTATTCGTCAACAATTGAAAAATCTTTCCAAAGTAAGAAATCGTCCATTTGATGAAATCTTGCGTTATTACTCTATGGAACGATTTCTTTATCGTCTAAGTATTAGTTCTTACAGCAAAAATTTTTTTCTCAAAGGCGGTCTCATGTTGAAAGTTTGGGACCATTTACAACATCGAGCAACGATGGATATAGATTTATTAGCCTGCACTTCCAATAAAATTGAAAATCTTAGAAAAATAATTACAGAAATCGCAGCTATTCAATTTGATGATGATGCAATCTTGTTTGATACTGAAAAACTAATACTTAGAGAAACTCAAACAGGTGCGGATTATCATGGCGTCGGAGCTAGTTTCTCTGCTAAACTTTTTACAATTAGAATCCCTGTTCTTATTGATATAGGTTTTAATGATATTGTCATTCCAAAACCTAAAAGCATAAATTATCCCACTCTCATTCAAATGCCTGCACCAAAATTAATGGGATATACTCCAGAGACTGTTTTTGCAGAAAAATTAGAATCTATTGTTAAGCTTGGCATTATCAATACAAGGATGAAAGATTTTTATGATCTTTGGGTGATTTGTCGAAAAAATGAATTGAATCATGAAACACTAGAAAAAGCAATTCTAGATGTTTTTACTAATCGAAACACAAAAATTAGATACCCTACTGCTTTTAAAGAAGCGTTTTATAAATCGCCTAAAACCTTGAATCGATGGCAAAACTTTTTGTCCGGCATAGGTTCAGATCATCTTGAACTAAGAAATATAATCTATGATTTAGCTAATTTTATTGGACCTTTGCTAGTAAAATTAAAAAAAATATGAAAGCTGTTTTTGCATAAATGTAACGCTTATTTTGAAATTGGCAGAGGAGTTAAAGAGACTTTGGAGTCTTTATATTTAGAGTGGAAAGGTTAAAATCTTTTGTAAAACTAAATTTACCCCATTTTCCTTTTTTCCTTTCAAAGACAAAGAGATGATTGTCTGAAATATGACAAACAAAATATTGGCCCGATAATAAAGTTCCGTCATTAAAAACATCGATCCCCTTCCATTTGCTATGCTCAATCGTGTGGCTATGACCGTTAAAAATAGCAATCACATTGTAGTTTTTGATTACCTCATAATAAGCTTTTCTTTCATCTTCTTTCCACCAAGTTGAGGAATGTTCATCAAACCCAAAATGATGGAAAATAATTATGGGAGTATCAAAACTTTTTAAATTGTTTTTTAAATCTTCTTTTAAAAATTTTAAACTGTTTTCCGCTTCTTTGGAATATCCCGGGTATTCATTTAAATGAATGAAATGAACATTTTCCCAATTCCATGAATAATGGAGCCTCTCTTTAGAAATGTTTATTTTTTCCATTCGGTGTAAATTGCGATGTTTGATCCTTTCTTTAATGATAGTACTATTTCTTTTATGATCGTGGTTCCCAAAACCCTCGAAAACGGGGTATTTCAGAAGGTTTTCTCCATTAAGGCCATACAAAGCTAAAAAACCCAAATTTCTATAATCGCTAAATACCCTAACCCATGGGCCAAACCATTCTTCTAGCCTTCCCTTATTGGTCAAATCTCCAATAAGGATCACCCCTAAAGGTTTTTTTACAACTCCCGAAACTAAAGAAGGATATTTGGTTTCGGGTAAGTTGTTCATATCTTTTATATACTCTATATTTTTTTCTTTAGACCTTCCAAAATGAAGATCGCTGCCGATAAAAAATGTTATATCTCCCGACAAACTAAATTTGAATACAATAAAAAATATAAAAAAATACTTTTGCATTTAAACTGCCAATTATTATGTAAATTATCCTATAAAATTTTTAAAATAAACGCAATTAAAATTTGTAACTATAAAATGAAATTAAACTGTCTTTAAATCTTAAATCATGTTATTATATTTGCATATTATAATGTAGGAGTAATTAAATGGCATCAAGAGTTGAAAATAATATTATCTTCCAAGCCCACTATCCAAAATATTTTGAACCTTCGACTTTTGAGAATGTAGCCAAAGTCGCATATAACATTTTTTCAGTTTTTTTCTTCCCTCTTGGAATTTATCGATTAGCTTCTCATGCCATACATGTTTTAAGCGGCCTTATGATTGTCCAAAGTCAGCAAGTTTTTAATAAAGATTACAAAGACCCGGTAATAAGAAAGGCAAAAATCGAACACATTAAAGAATTTTGCAAAGAAGATTTTAAAGAAATTAAAGAAGTGAATTTAAAAACTCCCGATGGGCGAAATTTAAATGGCATGGTCTTTAAATCGAAAACCGATACTCCGCAAGGAACCATCATCTTTTTTGGCGGAATGGCCTATTTTTATGAAGATGTTGATATCGATATATATAATTGTGACCCTCGGTCATTCGTCTATGACCATAGCCTAGATCAAAGCTTATTGGCAAAGGCAGCCCAAAATGGTTTTAACGTAATTTTGTATAACCCTGCAGGAACAGGCTTAAGCAACGAAAGGGCTACAAAAGATAAATTACAATTAGATGGAGAAACCCTGTTACAATACGCCCAGCAAGAGTTGCACACTAAAGTAGAAGATACAGTCGTATACGGCCATTCGCTAGGGGGCTACTCAGCTACCAAGCTTGCAGCGAATCATCCCGAAGTAAAACTAGTCTCAGATCGTTCTTTTTCAACGCTTTGCTGCGCCATAGAACATGCCATGCCTCTGATCATAGGCAAAATCTTAGCTGTTGTAACTTGGTTTTTTGGTTGGAATATGGACTCCTTCAATGAATGGAAAAAGGTAAAAGGTCACAAAGCGATAGTCTTTGGTGAACATGACACTTGTGTCGTATACGAAGCTTCTTTAAAAAAACGTTGCGAAAAGAGCAAAGAAAACTTCTTTTTACTATCTAAAAAATCAAATCATATGGAAGGTTTAACTACAAATGAATTTAACTCACTTTTTACCTACCTACTTCCTAATTTCAAACCTGTACCACCACCTGCATGGGTAGATCCCAATAAATCCTCTTGGAAAAAAGCAGCTTCATTTTTCTTGTTTCAAAGGTTTTTTGAATAAACTAAAAAGTCGATGCAGCGAAAAAGCTATTTTTCGACTGCATCATTTTTTTGACTCAATTTTAGAAAAAACCAATCATCAAAATATGAAGATGCTTTTTGAGATTTTCCGGCTGCATTAAATATAAGTTTTTCTCCATCTAGACTATATCTATAAGCCTCTACAACAAGACCGCTTGTAACCGATATTATAGAGCTTAAATTGCCAAAAATATCATAAAGTGGAGCAAAGACCTTTTTATTTAACTCAAAAGCTATCGGCCTATGATCTTTTCCCAAAACTTTTAGTTTTGTAATATTTTTATCTTGATCAACCTCTCCAATTTTTAAATCTCCGTCATACAGAAAATAGGAGGTTTGAGAGAGCTCCGTTTCATTTTTATTTGAAATGGTTGTTTGACTAATGAGGCGATCTAACCCATCATAAGAAAAAATAATTTTTTGATCTTTTTTATTTATTTGTACAAGCCTATCAAAAGGATCGTAATCATATTGAACTTCTTCATCCTTGCTTTTTTTGGTTATGACTTTTCCATTTATGTTGTAAGTGTATTCAATGTCATCCGTAGAAATTAGTTGATTTAACTCATCATATTCAAAAAGCTGTTCATTTTTTCTCAAAACTTTGCCATAAGAATCATAGGTGTATTGATTGAAAAAAAGCCCCTCTTCGCTTTTGGGATTGTAAAAATCATCGAACTCATAAGAAGATTCGTCTTTTCCCCAAAAAATTTGCCAGGTAATTTTTTTGCTATTAAAATTACTATCTTTAACTTTTTGAGCGCCGCTTGGAGTTTCTAAAAAAACAACTCTTTTTAAAGGATCGATCTTAAAAAAATCATATCCTAAATCTCCAATAAGTTTTTCACTTTGAAGATTGCCGTCCAAATCATAGTCAACATATCGATGATAGTATTGATCTTTAGAAAGAGAAGTTCTAATCACTTCTTTTAAATGAAAAGGATCATAGACATAGCTAATAGAGCTTAAGTCAAAAAGCTCAAAATTCTCGATTCGGTTTAAAAGATCAAAGGATCTATTTATCTCAACAAAATTGCCTAATTTTTCATATAAAACATTGCCTAAAGCATCGACATCTCTTTTGACTATGCTTTGATTATTGTTATCTTGGACCTGTATCAAATGACAGAGTTGATCATACTCATAACTATAATCAAGGGAGCTATCCGAAGAAAAAGCCCTGATTTTGTTTTGCAGATCATCATATTCATATTGTATTACCTCATTGTCAGGCTTAATTTTCTTTTTTAAAAGCCCCATCGGGGTATATTCATACAGAGTTGTTCTGAGATTAACAACACCTTCTGTTTTAGAAATGACCCGGTGTAAAGAATCGTACGAATAAGAAGTTTTGAGCTTTTTAATCCCCTCTTGTAAAAAAGAGCTTTCTTCTTGATAAATTAAATTGCTCGCCAGATCGTAGGTGTTTGATCTTTCCCATAAGCGTCCGCTAGCCCCTTTTTTTTCTATTGCAACTTCTCTATTTAAGCTATCCGTGAAAATTTCCTTTTTTTTCATCAAAGGATCGATGATGGTTTTTTTAAAGAGCTTTTGACCAAGAGGGGAAATTTCTTGCTCATAAACAAAGTGAGTTTCAAACCCAAGTGGATCTCTTTGTAAAATAATTCTGCCTATTGCATCAAAGGCAAAGTATTTTTTTGTCTCATTATTATTGATATAAGAGATTTGAGAATAGTTATCTTGAGGCTCATATTCATATCTTTGCTTAAATAAAACTGCCCCTGAAAGATCCTCTTTTCTCTCTTCTGTAGTCCGATTAAGGAAATCTTTTTCTTCAATACAGACTAGAGTATCTCCTATAATGGTTTTTCTTAACCTGCCCAAAGAATCATAAAAATATTCTTTTTTTTCCAAAAGTTTGCCATCTTTACTATGAAATTCTTCTTTAATGAGCCGATTGCAAAGATCATAAAAATAGCTTCTTTTATTTTTCATGGGATCAATATAGGCAATAATACTATCTTTGTATTCAGATTTTTCCTCTTGTAAAAGTTCGTTATTCTTACCAAAAATTTGTTTTAAGATTACCCTTTTAAAACAGTCATACTCAAAATGAGTTATAGTTCCTTCTTTGTTAATAAAGTCCTTAAGGGTATTGTCTAAATTATATATATATATTTCTTCGCTCTTGTCAGGATATGAAATTAAAATAGGTCTATTAAAAATGTTATAAAAAATTTGAGTTTGGTTTTTTAAACCGTCTAATTTAAGAATCTCTCTTGAAGCTCCGTCATAAATAGAAGCCTCTTTTAAATCGGTAAGGTTTTGATTTTCATCTAAAATTTGTGGATAGATTTTTTCAATTAGATTGTTAAACAGATCATGTTTGTAAAAAATTAAAACTCCCTCTTCATTGCTTGAGATATTATTTAAATCATCATATTTGTATTCATAAAGATAAAATTTATCACCTCTAACAATCTGTTTTTTAACGAGCCTTTTTAGGCTATCATAAGTGAAATTAATTTCAATTTTTTTGTCTAAATAATTTTCCTGAATTTTTTTATTGTTGTCATCGAATTTAAAGGTAACTTTTCTGCCCACAGGATCTGTCTCATAGATCAGGTTGTTTTTTAAATCATATTTAAAAAACAGGGAATAACAAAAATTATTATTTTCATCAAAAATATCTTTTTGAATAATTTCCCCTTGAGCGTTGTAACGAATCACCTCTTTTTTTAAGAGCTTTGTCTTATTGGAAGAAACATCTAAATACGCCTCCTCTATTTCAATTGGAAGCCCCATTGAAGGGCTATCCTGTTTTATGGTAAAATTTTTAATGTGTCTAAAACTTACATTGCTAAGGTCATTTTTATTTTCCGATGAGCCGTCATCCGATATTTCTTTAACTAAGATTTGATCTTGGTTATATTCATAGAAAAATCTTTTTTTGATCTGGTTTTTATGTGAAATTATTTTAGAGGATAATAGATTCGATTCAAAAAGATAAGTATAAGAAGTTTTTAAATCAGAATCATCTCCAATAGAGGTTAGATAATTGGTCCCGGGATGATAGGTATATCTTTTTGAAAAAGACTCATTCGAGATAGCTTCATTAATACTCTTTCCGGAAATATTTCCATAGAATTTTTCTTCTGCCAGATTGGCATTTTGATCATAATAGTATTTTATATGGGATATTACTTTACCATCTTCATCTAAAAATGATTTTTCCATTAAAAAATTATTCTGCCAAGAATAGATCTCCTCACATTTTAATTTTTGAGAGCCGTTTAAATTTTCAAACCTTTCGATTTTGCCAATTTTAAAATTATTTATAGAATAAATTGTGAGATTGTTCAGAGCATCATAAACCTTAGTCTTTCCATTTTTGAAATCATATTCAAAGCTATACAGAAGTTTTTTTTGCCCATCCGATTGAACCCTTAGAGTTTTAACTTTTTGCAAGGATTTATCAGAAGGGTCGACATTACCATTTGAAATGTAATAATCTACAAAAAAAATCTTGCCATCCATGGTCGTAAATTGCTCTAAAAGAGGATCTAGCTTTGGCAAATCCAACTTATAAGAAAACTCTCTTGAAAAAAGGGGCGAATTAATTTTTTCTAAAAGAAAAAAAGGATAAGCTCCCCTTTCTTTAGTGCTCATAATTTTGCAATATCTTTTATGCCTGATTTCAAATTTGAATCCATCCGATGTTTCAATATCAAAATCTTTTTTATCCTCTTTTTTTAAATCATAACTTAACTCAGGATGAAGATAATGAAATTTTACCCATGCATAGATTTTATTGCCGGCGCCATTTACGCTTTTAATTTCTGTTAAGTTTTTAAATTTATCGTAAGAGTACAAAATTTTATTCCCGTCGGCAAGTTTTTCCCAATAAAGGACAAATATGTTGTCTTGCTTACCATCTTTTTGATAATAACGCTCCTTGCCTTGAGAATAAATATGCAACCTATGCATCGCTTCTAATTGAACGCGGTGATTTTTATAATTTTCTTGCACTGTAGAAAAATTAGAAAGAAGGGCTGCGTGATAAAAATTTTCAATTAAGGGCAAAATCCTGGTTTTTTCTCTCTCATTTTTATTAAATTCTTCTCTTTTTTTCTTGTCCTTTTTACTTTCCCAAAAGCCTTTTGATTTTTGCTCGATTTTAGGCATTTCATATTCTAAAATCATCCCGTCCGGTTCAATCACCCTTACAACTTTTTCCGATGCAAAGGCTTTAATATGTTTGATTAAATTCCAACCGCCTGACAAATACTCATCGATCCCCCTCATCCCATGCACCATATTCTCATCTAAAGAAAGGCTTACATAAGTTAAATTCAAATTAATCGGAGCAAAGCCACTTACGCTTATTTTGGGATCAAATTGATATAAATTTCCGGTAATGACATTGACCTTGCCATCTATAAAGCAAGAGGGTTCTTTTTGATTTAAAAAATCTTCATAAGGCGTTGCTGTAAGATAAAAACAAAAAACATAAAAACAAACAAAAAAATATTTTGCCATATTGATCTCTTTTTTTAATCAAAGATAAAAAATCATAAGATATTTTTTTTAAAGCACAAGTAAAATTATTTTTTGACATTGGCTAACATTAAACTTTTAGTTGTTAATAACTTAAATATAGACAATATTAATTGCAGATGATGTTTTAAAAGCAATTTGTTCTATTCAAATTTTAAGCCAACCCGAATTCTAAAATTTTAATTTTCTAGCCCATTATGTCAAGTTCATGTATAATGCCGATTGTGAATAAACTTCTTATTTGAACCTAAAATAGAGGATCGAGTCATGAAAGAATTTGTAGAATACATTGTGAAAAACCTCGTAGATAATCCAGATAAAGTACGTATCAATGAAATTGGTGGTACGCATACTCTTATCATTGAATTAGCCGTTGAAAAGTCAGATATTGGCAAGATCATTGGCAAAAAAGGTAAAACCATCAACGCAATCCGTACATTGCTTATGTCCGTTGCAAGCCGCAATGGAATAAGAGTAAATCTTGAGATCATTGAAGAAGGCGAAGGTAAAACCGCTTAATTTTTACCTAAAAAAAAATTAAAAAAAGGGGCAATTTTTTGCCCCTTTTTTGTTTTAACAATTTTTCTTTCTGATAAGCAAACCCAAAACTGAGGTTAATAAGACCTGAAAACAAAAAAACCCTTGCAAAGTTGCAAAGGTTTTTCTTGAAAATCGGATTGAGCAGGACTCGAACCTGCGACCGCCCGCTTAGAAGGCGGGTGCTCTATCCACTGAGCTATCAATCCATATGCCGTATATAATAAAATAGAAAAATGGTATTTTGCAAGAAGCTTTTTTTTAAATTTACCAATACCCCCCTTTTTTGGTAAAATTATCCCAAAAGAGGGCTCATATGAATCAAATCAAAATTGCAGTAGTCGGCATCACCGGAAGAGTGGGGCAAAACATTGCAGCCATTGCTCCTAAAGATCCAGAAATTTTTCTTGCCGGAGGGATAAATTCAACAAATAAAGATTTATCCGTTTTAAATAAAGGAGATGTGATAATTGATTTTTCCTCTCCTAAAGCTTTGGACTCCTTGCTTAATTTTGCCACCCAAAATAAAAAAGGGCTCGTGATCGGAACAACCGGCTATAGCGATATAGAGTTTAAAAAAATTAACCAAGCTTCCAATTTAATACCTATCTTGTATAGCTCTAATTTTAGTCTTGGTATCGCCATTGTAAAACATCTAGTTGAATATGTCTCTTTAAACTTACCCGATAGCTTTATCGATATTTTTGATTTTCATCATCATAGAAAAGAAGACGCGCCATCAGGCACCGCCAAAACCCTTATACAGTCGATGAAAAGCAATAAAATTACCTCTCATTCGGTTAGAGCTGCCAATCTCTTAGGAGAGCATCAAATAATTTTTACAACAAATGAAGAGGCAATTGAGATCAAACATAGGGTGTTTACCCAAGAGGCTTACGCCCATGGAGCGATTTTAGCTGCCAAATTTATATATAATAAACCGGCCAAGCTATATTCTATAAATGATCTATTTTTATGGTGAGATAATGGAAAAAGTACAAATTAAGGATTTTTTAATAGGCGAAAACGAAAAGCTCGCTATCATGTGCGGCCCTTGCATTATTGAATCTGAGTCTCATGCCTTAAAAGCAGCTGAAGAATTAAAAAAAATCTTTCAAAAGCATCCTGTAAATTTTATTTTTAAATCCAGTTATGACAAAGCGAACCGCTCCTCAATTTCCTCATTTCGAGGCCCCGGCCTTGAAAAAGGGCTCAAAATTTTACAAAAAATTAAGAAAGAACTGGATTTACCCATCATTACCGATTTTCATGAACCTAAAGATGCTAAAGCAGTCGCCGAAGTATGCGACATTATTCAAATCCCTGCTTTTTTATGCCGGCAAACCGATTTGATAGTAGAAGCAGCAAAAACAAAATCCGCCATAAATGTCAAAAAAGGGCAGTTTTTAGCCCCTTGGGATATGGGCAATATAGTTGAAAAAATATTATCGGAAAAAAACCGCCGGATCATTTTGACCGAAAGAGGGGTTTCATTCGGGTATAACAATTTAGTAAGCGACATGAGATCTATTCCCATTATGAAAAAGTTTGGCTTTCCAGTTTGTTTTGATGCTACGCATTCGGTTCAGCTTCCGGGAGGGCTTGGTTCTAGCTCCGGCGGTCAAAGAGAATTTATCCCAACCCTTACCAAAGCGGCTATCGCTTCTGGAGCAAATGCTTTATTTATAGAAGCTCATCCTGAGCCTAAACTTGCAAAAAGCGACAGCGCCACAGTTTTAAGCTTTGAAGAATTAAAAGAACTCTTAAAAGTAATTGTCAAACTTTATGCAGTTTTAAATGAATAACAAAATTAAAAAAACATTTTTTGCAGCCTCTTCTTTGGCAATACTTTCACTCGCCATTTTGTTTTGCAATCTCTTTTTCTTAAATAAAAAAGACTATGAGGAGTTTGAGAAAATGTTATCTCAAATCAACTCTGTCCATACTAAATCTCAAAATGCTTATCAAAAAAGAGACATTGTGCAAAAAGATATTTGGATTGGAGAAAAATTAGCCCAAAGACATATCAAGATAAACAGCGATAGCTCTAAACTTTTTTTAACTTTAAAAAAAGATAAAATAGATCTTTTGGAAACACTACAAGGAATCGAGTGCTTTGTCCAGGATAAAATCAATCCTGCTTTAACTTCACAGCATTTTAGATATTTTAAGGCCAAAAGCGGCTCTTATCTTTTTCGATCGCATAAATTTATAGCTAATGACACATCAATGTATTTTTTTAAATTAGCCGAATCCGATTTACCTTTGGAAGTAGATTTGCAAAAAGCTTATATGCAAGGGACCGCAAAAGAGCTTTCTTTTTTATTATCAGAGAAAAAACCCTGTTTTAACGTCTTGGAATTTAAGGCAACCATTTACCCGCAAAGAGGCCAGCCGTGAAATTTTTAATAACCTCAGTTTTGAGTTTCTTCCCTCGGAATCAGCTAAGGTTTTTGAGGAGTTTGATTTCTTTTTTTTCTAGGAAAATAGCCAAAGGCTCTTTTTCGAAAAAAAAAGAAATCAAAATTGCAAAAAGATTGCTGATTCAGAGTGGATTAAACACAAAACTGGGGTTAATAGTTTTAGCATGTTTGACATTTTCCCTTTTTGCCGAAGAACCGTTACAAATTGCATCTAAAAACGGATCATTTGATGGGAGTTTGTTTTCTTTATCCAATAACATTCAAATTGAGCACAAATTTGGTAAGATCTCTGCCCAGGAAGCTTTTATTGAAGACGCTGATAAAAATTCTTTTAGACTAAATTTAAAAGGGAGAGTAACCCTTAATTTAAAATCTGGAGCTGTCTTAAAGAGCGACACAGCCAGTTTTGATTCCGCCTCCTCTAAAATTTCCTTTTTAGATCTTAAGGACAAAGTGACTTATGAAGACACAATCATTTCCAAACATACGCAAAAAAATAAACTCTTTTTATCTGCTCATAATTTGGAATGTCTATTTGCCAACTTTAAAAGTTTTGATAAAGCCTCTTTAAATGATTTAGTTTCTTTAACTTTTTTTGATGACGTTCATTTTATTTTTGATGATCAATTTCATTGCTATAGTGAAAAAGCGATTTGCCAAAAAGATGAACTGGGTGCTTTTAAAATTCTACTTTACCCCCTAAAAGATAAAATTCATTTTCAATTTGAGCAAAATAAAATCGATGCTACTTTTGCAAAAGTTGATTTGAAAAATAACGATTTTGTTTTGACAAAGCCCTCTGGAGAGCTCTCCTTATTTGACTATAAAAATATCTCTTTTTCATCCGACGAGATCAAATGGCAAAATTTTAATCAAAGCTTATCCTTAAGCGGAAATGTTATACTCGATTACAAGAATAATGGATCAATAAAATCAGATGAAATTATTATTATCAAACATCCATACCAAAAAAGCATAAGCAAAATTTTAACCAAGGGGAAGACCGATCTTTCTATGTTTAAAACAAGCAAGGTTGCATCGCGGCTTTCTTGCAATGGGACAATCGAGCTCGACAATGACAAAGGCACTATTTTGTGCTTAAGTAATAAAAATCTAAATGACGAACTTATTTTTCAAGATGATCAATTAACCGTTTCTTCCAAAAAAGCTTTTCTTAATTATTCTAAAGATCAGAAGCTACAAAATGTTTTACTAGAGGATAATGTTAGGTTCGTCTATCGCAAAAAAGACAATACGCTCGGCTTTGGCATAGCCGACATTATTTCTTATAATCCGATTTCCAAAGAGCTGACGCTCAAAAGCCTACCTGAAAAGAAAGTGTTATTTTGGCAAGATGACGATTCGGTCCATTTAAGTGCAAAAGAGATCGAGGTAAATCGGAGGAACAAAGACTCTATAAAGGGAGTAGGCGATGTTCGTTTTGCCTTTAACTTGGAAGAAGAAAAATTAATTAAAGATATTTTCACTAGGTATTTGAGGGACTGATGAAGCCAATATTAGAAGTTAAGGATATAATAAAATCTTATGGAGAAAAGAAGGTTGTAAACGGCCTTAGTTTTTCTGTAAATGCGGGCGAAGTGATCGGCCTTTTAGGCCCAAATGGAGCCGGTAAGACCACCGCCTTTTACATCGTTATAGGACTGATCAGCGCCGACCAAGGCAAGGTGTTTTTTAAAGGTAAAGACATCTCAGATCTTCCCATTCATGAACGGGCATCCTTAGGGATGGGTTATTTAGCACAAGAGCCCTCCATCTTTAGATCTTTAAATGTAGAAGATAATATTTTATGCATTTTAGAAACCCTCAACCTAACCAAAGAGCAAAAGTTTAAAAGGCTAGATGAGCTGTTAAATGAGCTCCATTTAACTCACCTGCGTAAAAAAAAGGCCTTGAGCCTCTCCGGCGGAGAAAGACGACGCCTTGAAATTACCAGGGCCTTAGTTACCGAGCCCTCTTTACTACTTTTAGATGAACCTTTTGCCAATATCGACCCGATTGCAGTGCAAGACGTTAAAGAATTGATTCGCCTGCTTAAGAAAAAAAATATTGGAGTGCTTATTACTGATCATAACGCTAGGGAAATCTTTTCCATTGTAGATAGAAGCTATCTAATACAAGAAGGTAAAGTTATGCTCTTTGGCAGCGTGGATGAGCTGATCCACAATAAAGAGGCCAAAAGATGCTATTTTGGCGAAGATTTTGTATTATGATCATCAAAAATTTCTTTTTTAACAAAAATGGCTTCTCCTTGAAAATTTTCTTTATACCAATGAGAAAGCAATTTAAATCCTGATTTTTCTAAAAATGTTTTAAGATCAGCGTATTGGGCCATCCCTTTTCTAAATTCTTGAAAATTTGTCTTGGTATATATAACTTTAACTGTTTTTAAAATCTTAGAAGAACTCTCTAAGGCTAAAAGCTCCATCCCTTCAAGATTTAGACACATAAAATCTAGATGATCAACTTTTTTTTCTTTGCACCAATCCTCTAGTACAACACATGGGACTTCAACTTTTAGCCACTTATAAGCATCCTTTATCATTTCTGAAGGTTCTAATAAAGAACTTGTTCTATTTTCGTCACAGCAGACATTTAAAATGGCTTTTCGATTAACATTGTTTAATGCAATGTTATAGCAAAAAACATTCGATAATCCCAAAGTACTTTTTGTCAGTTTTTTAAAGCTTTCAGGGTTAGGCTCAAATGAGATGATTTTTGCTTTGGGCCACGTATTTAAAAAATTAACAGTATCTTCATAACAACCTCCGGCTTCAAAAACAACTGGAGTTTCAGGAAGAAACTTGGCTATAAGTTCTAGTCTTTTATTAGAATATTCTTCAAACATCCCTTCAAATTTTGGAAGATAGATTTTAGATCTGATAACTAAAAGATTATTATTTACCTTTTTTCTAAACTCATCCATAAGATTAGGGCTAGCAAGAACCTGCATATAACCACTGTAAGCTTGATTATAATCCTTCAAAAAATAAAGAGTGTTGGATAGTTCAAAAAGAATCCCATAATCATAAATCCATTTATCAACAAATATACTTTCACGAGAAAGCGGAATGGTTAAAGCATTTTTCAAAACCAAGTAAGCCAAGCAATAATTACCGATATTGTTATAATATTTTCCCAATTGATATAAAGATTCAGCTCTAGAAGGATTAAACACAAAAGCCTTAGAATAACTTTGGATTATGACATCCTTTGGCATTTTTAGAAATTCTTGTAATCTCCCCGCCCCATATAAAGAACAAAAAATCTCTTCTTTGTCCCCACCCATGACAGATCTTCTTTCATAATTTTTTAAGGCCTCGGGATACATCTTAGCGCATTCATAATCCCGGGCAAGATAAAAAATATAACGGCTATTATTGGGCTCATCTTTTAAAGCTTTTTCCAATAACATCGCATCTTTATTATTTATTAGACAATAACGTTTAGTATCAAACCCTTTATTTCTGACAATGATCGCATATAAGTCTTTATCTAAAAGTGGCATTTTAAAATCTTTTTCAAATGCCAAATACTCATCAGCATCAATAAAAAGAAGATAATCTCCTTTATTCTTGGCAAGTTTTAAAGCTTCATCTCTATTATGGCCAAAATTTACCCAAGGCCTCTCATGAAGCTCTCCCGGGATATCTTTCATAAAATCTTTTATGATTTGCTGAGTTCCATCTGTTGATCCGGTATCAACAATCACCCAATAATCGATGATCGGTTTTACCGACTCTAAACACCTTTTGATTACCTTGCTCTCATCTTTAACGATCATGTTAAGGCAAATGGTTTTATAGGAAAGGATATTCTTGTCATTTTCTTCTGCGCTAAAGGCAAAAAAAGAAAAAATTAAAAAAAAAAATCAGGAAAAAAAAGCAATTTTTTTTCATACTCATTGAATTTTCCAAAAAGTTATTTTTTAATCTCATTTATCTAGCATCAAAAATTTCTTTTTTAACAAAAATGGCTATCCCTTGAAAATTTTCTTCATACCAATGAGAAAGTAATTTAAAGCCTGCTTTTTCTAAAAATGTTTTAAGATCGGCATATTGAACCATCCCTTTTCTAAACTCTTGAAAATTTGTCTTGGTATATATAACTTTAACTGTTTTTAAAATCTTAGGAGAACTCTCTAAGGCTAAAAGTTCCATCCCTTCAAGATTTAAACACATAAAATCTAGATGATCAACTTTTTTTTCTTTGCACCAATCATCAAGTACAACGCCTGAAACTTCAACTTTTGTTCCTTTGTAATCATCCTTTATCATTTCTGAAGGTTCTAACAAGGAACTGGTTTTATTTTCGTCACAGCAGACATTTAAAATGGCTTTTCCATTTGCATTATTTAATGCAATGTTATAGCAAAAAACATTCGATAGTCCCAAAGTGCTTTTTGTCAGTTTTTCAAAGCCTTCAGGATTGGGCTCAAATAAGATGATTTTTGCTTTTTTCTACGTATTTAAAAAATTAACAGTATCTTCAAAACGACCTCCGGCTTCAAAAACAACTGTATTTTCAGGAAGAAACTTTGCAATAAGTTCTAGTCTTTTATTAGAATATTCTTCAAACATCCCTTCAAATCTTGGTGGATAAATTTTAGATCTGGTTAGTAATAGATTATTATTTGCCATTTTTCTAAACTCATCCATAAGATTGGGGCTAGCAAGAACCTGCATATAGCCATTATAAGCCTGTTTATAATAATTCAAAAAATAAAGAGTGTTGGATAGTTCAAAAACAATACCATAGTCATAAATCCATTTATCAACAGATATACTTTCTTGAGGAAGTTGAATTGTCAAAGCATATTTCAAAACAAAATATGCCAAGCAGTAATTTCCAATATTGTTATAACATCTTCCCAATTGATATAAAGGTTCTGCTCTCAAAGGATTAAACTCAAAAGCTTTTGAATAACTTTTGATTATGACATCCTTGGGCATTTTTAAAACTTCTTGTAATCTACCCGTCCCAAATAAAGACAAAAAAACTTCTTCCTTGTCCCCACCCATGACAGATCTTCTTTCATAATTTTTTAAGGCCTCGAGATACATCTTAGCGCATTCATAAACTTGGGCGAGATAAAAAACATATCGGCTATTATTGGGCTCATCTTTTAAAGCTTTTTCCAATAACATCGCATCTTTATAATATTTTTTAGGATCTTCGGAGCGATGACCGTCGTACATTGTATAGTTAATAACATTGGATAAAAGATCGGATCTAAAAGTTTGTTTACATTCAAGATATTCATGGATCGCGCCCACCCAACGCCAATCCAGATGATTATTTATTAGACAATAACGTTTAATGTCAACCCCTTTATTCCTGACGAGGATCAAATATAAGTCTTTATCTAAATGAGGCATTTTAAAATCTTTTTCAAATGCCAAATATTCATCGGCATCGATAAATAAAATATAATCTCCCTTATTTTTAGCGAGCTTCAAAGCCTCATCTCTATTATGGCCAAAATTGACCCAAGGCCTCTCATGAAGCTCTCCGGGGATATCTTTCATAAACTCTTTAATGATTTGCTGGGTTCCATCTGTTGATCCGGTATCAACAATCACCCAATAATCGATGATCGGCTTTACAGACTCTAAACACCTTTTGATTACCTTGCCCTCATCTTTAACGATCATGTTAAGGCAAATGGTTTTATGGGAAAGGATATTCTTGCCCTTGTCTTCTGTACAAAAGGCAAGAAAAGAAAAAAACATAAAAAAAATCAAGAAAAAAAAGGTGTTTTTTTTCATACCCATAGAATCTCAAAAAAATTATTTTTTAATCTCATTTATCTTAGCATCAAAAATTTCTTTTTTAACAAAAATTGCGTTCCCTTGAAAATTTTCTTCATACCAATGGGAGAGTAATTTAAATCCTGCTTTTTCTAAAAATGCTTTAAGATCGGCATATTGAGGCATCCCCTTCCTCAACTCCTGAAAGTTGGTCTCGGTATATATTACTTTAACTGTGCTTAAAATCTTAGGAGAGCTCTGCAATGTCAACAGTTCCAATCCTTCAAGATCTAGCCACATAAAATCTAAATGATCAACTTTATTTTTTTTGCACCAGTCATCTAGTACAACACAGGGTACTTCTATTTTGGGCCCCTTATATGCATCCTTCATCATTTCCGAAGGTTCTAATAAAGAACTGGCACTCTCGCTATCACCATATATAAGGCCCTTACAGACATAAAAAATGGCTTTACCATTAACATTATTTACAGCGATATTATAACAAGAAACATTCGATAATCCTGAAGTTGTTTTTTTCAATTTTTCAAAGGCCTCTGGAAAAGGTTCAAATGAAATGATTTTTGCTTTAGGCCAAGTATTTAAAAATTTAACCGTATCTTCCCCATTATGGCCTCCAGCTTCAAACACAACCGGATTTTCAGGAAGAAACTTTGCAATAAGCTCTAACCTTTTGTTGGAATATTCTTCAAACATCCCTTCAAATCTTGGTGGATTGATTTTAGATCTGATCAGTAAAAGATTATTAACTACCATGTTTCGAAACGCCTCTGAAAGATTGGGCTTAGCAAGGATCTGTGTATAACCAATATTGGCCTGTATAAAATCATTCAATAAATAAAGAGCGTTGGAAAGTTCAAAAAGTATTCCAAAATCATACATCCAACTTTCAACAAATAAACAATCTTTAGAAAGCGGAATAATCGTAGCATTTTTCAAAACAAGATAGGCCATGCAGTAATTTCCGATCTTGTCATAATATCTCCCCAATTGATATAAAGGTTCAGCGCGAGAAGGACGATATTGAAATGCTTTACAATACCCATTGATAACAGTATCTTGAGGTAAATTCATACTTTCTTGAAGCTTAGCTATAGAATATAACGACCAAAATATTTCTTCTTCTGATCCTTTCATCAAAGATCTTTTTTCATAGTTTTTAATCGCCAGCAAGTACTCTTTTGCATTTTCATAAGCTTGAGCAAGATAAAATACATATCTAGTATTATTAGGCTCTTTTTCCAAAGCTTTTTCTAAAACTTCAGCATCTTTGTAATGTTTTTTAGGATCTTCAGAGCGATGCCCATCTCCTATGGTAAAATTAACCATCTTGGCAAGCATATCGTTAGTTTTGGCATTTGAACTAATTAATTCTTCATGCAAAACACCTTTCCACTCCCAATCAAGATGATTGTTAATCATCATGATACGCATATAATCTGTACCATCTATGGCCCTGACTACGCCAAAATAATAATCTTTATCAAGAGAAGGTTTTGTAAAATCAGCCGTAAAACTCAAAAATTCGTCTGCATCAATAAAAAAAAGATAATCACCTTTATTTTTTGCTAAAGCTAAGGCTTCGTTTCGGTTGTGAGCAAAATCAACCCACGCCCGCTCATGAAGCTCTCCGGGAATATCTTTCATAAATTCTTTGATGATTTTTTGAGTACCGTCGTTAGATCCGGTATCCACTATCACCCAGTAATCGATGATTTTTTTTACGGAAGCTAAGCATCTTTCAATAACTTTGCTTTCATCTTTCACTATCATGTTAAGACAAATTGTCGGATGTTTTTGCTCAGTGGGTAAATTTTTAAGATCCTGAGAGTGCAAAGCAAAAGAAATAAAGCAAAAAACAAATACAAAAAATATCTTTTTCATCATCTTTTTTATCCTTATAAAAAATTTAAATCAATTTTAAACATTTCCTAGTACAATTCATTTAATCTCCACTGCGGGACAAAGCTTCTCTGCAATAATTTTTAAATTATATTCAGCATATTTTTTTGCATCCTCAGGCAACTCTTTCATAGATAAACTATTCTTAAAGCCATCATATGATTCTTGATATTTTCCCATGCTATAAAAAGCATTATATATCTCAAATTGTATTCCATATTCATTTATCCATTTTTCAACAAACATAGTGTCATTTGACACAGGAATGGCTAAGGCATAGTTCAGAATAAGAAATGCCAAAGTAGGATTTTTGATCTTATTATAGTATCTTCCTAAATAATAAAGCGATTCTGCTCTTGAAGATCTAGCTTTAAAAGCTTTACAATAGCTATCAATAACTATGTCTTGAGGACTGTTTAATTCATCATGGGCTCTGGCAATCATATACAACGCCCAAAAAACCTCTTCATCCCACCCTCCCATTAATGCTCTTTTTTCAAAAAACTTGATTGCTTGGGAAAACTCTTTGGCATTAAAATATGTTTGCCCAACAAAAAAAGCAATTCTAGGATTAGTGGGATCATTTTCAAATTCTTTTTCAAGCATTTGCGCATCTTTTAAAAATTTTTGAGGATCTTCCGATCGATGACCATCCCCCATGGTAATATTCATCACATTTGGCATTACATCAGAACTTGAAGCTTGCGGACAAGAAATATTTTCATGTAAAACCCCTTTCCATTGCCAATTTAGACTATTATTAATTAAAAACATTCGCTGAAAAATAGTCCCGGTTGGTTCTTTAATTTCTATCATGTAGGAATCTTTATCCAAGATTGGCATTTTAAAATTATTCGCAAAAGCTAAATATTCATCAGCATCAATAAATAAAAGATAATCTCCTTTATTTTTAGCAAGCTGAAGCGCCTCATCTCTATTATGTCCAAAATTTACCCATGGCCTCTCATAAAGCTCGCCTGGGATATCTTTCATAAATTCCTTGATGATTTTTTGAGTGCCATCACTAGATCCGGTATCAACTATAACCCAGTAATCAATGATTGATTTTACCGACTCTAAACACCTTTTGATTACCTTGCTCTCATCTTTGACAATCATGTTTAGACAAATTTTAGTATGCTTAGGTTTCTCTTCTGCATAAAGACCCATGAAAACAATCAGAAAAAACAAAATAAATTTGGGAATCATATGTTAACTCCCTTTGTCTGCATTGTTTTCATTTTTTTCTCAATATCTATTTGCAAATCTTTATCTAAATTTTTTCTTTTAAGTTTGCTTAAGCAATCTTTTGCTTCATCAAATTTGTTTAAATTATAACAAGCATTAAAAAATTCATAGCAAATACCATAATCATAGATCCATTTTTCAATTCCTCCAAAATCTTGCGTAAGAGGAATAAACATAGCGCTTTTTAAAACAATATACGCCAATTTGTAATTATTATTTTTGTTATAAAATCTCCCTAATCGATAGAGAGGTTCGGCCCTAGAAGGTCGAAATTGAAAAGCTTTATAATAACTATCGATGATAGTTTTTTCATTCATTTCAAGCATTTCTTGTAAAATACCAATTTGATATAAAGACCAAAAGATTTCTATATCCCATCCCCCTTTCATCTGAGCCCTTTTCTCATAATTTTTTAATGCGAGCTTATATTCTTTGGCAGAAAAATAAGCTTGGGCTAAATAAAAGCAGTAACGGGTATTTTGAGGGTCATCTTTTAATAGATTTTCAATAAGTAGTGCATCTTTATAATCCTTTTTAGGGTCTTCATTGCGATGGCCATCGTACATTGTATAATTAATAACCTTAGACAAAAGATCGCAGCTAATAGGTTGTCTACATTCAAGTTGTTCGTGTATCGGTCCAACCCAACGCCATTCAAGATGATTATTTATTAAAAAATTACGTTTAAAATCGTTTACTGTCCCTCCGCAATTTTCTCTAACAATAACTAAATATAAGTCTTTATCAAAAAAAGGCATTTTAAAATATTCTTCAAAAATCAAATATTCATCAGCGTCGATAAATAAAAGATAATCTCCTTTATTTTTGGCAAGTTGAAGCGCCTCATTTCTATTTTGGCCAAAATTTATCCAGGGTCTCTCATGAAGCTCTCCCGGAATATCTTTCATAAACTCTTTGATGATTTGCTGAGTTCCATCTGTTGATCCTGTGTCGACAATCACCCAATAATCAATTATCTTTTTTACCGACTCCAAGCACCTTTTAATTACCTTGCTTTCATCTTTAACAATCATATTCAAACAAATGGTTTTTTTGGGGGACATTGTTGTTTTTAAATTACCGACTTCAGCATCTGTTCTAGAGATAATTAAGGCAAAAAAAAGAAGAAAAATAAATCTTAATAATTTTCTCATATTATTTTGTATTCCCTAAAGGATAAAGTTTATCGGCAATGGTTTTTAAATTATCTTCAGTTAATTTTTTTACCCCTGAAGGTAAATCTTTCATAGATAAAATCTTCTTAAAGCCATCATAAGATTCTTGATATCTTTCCATGCTATAAAAGGCACTATAGATCTCAAATTGAATTCCATATTCGTTTATCCATTTCTCAACCAAAACACTGTCATTTGACAGAGGAATAGTCAAAGCATAGGAAAGAATGATATATGCCAAATTAGGATTGTTAATCTTATTATAGTATCTTCCTAAACGATAAAGAGGCTCTACTCTAGAAGGCCTAAAATTAAAAGCCTTGCAATAACTATCAACAACTACCTCTTGAGGTCTATTTAATTTCTCATATGATCTGGCAATCATATACAAAGACCAAAAAACCTCTTCATCCCATCCACCCATTAAGACCCTTTTTTCAAAAAACTTCAAAGCTTTCAAAAAATCTTCTGCACTAAAATATGTTTGTCCAACATAGAACACAAGTCTTGAATCCTGAGGGTTTTTTTCTAATTCCTTTTCTAAAGCTTGCGCATCTTTTAAAGTCTTTTGAGGATCTTCAGAGCGATGACCATCGTACATCGTGTAGTTAATAACATCGGACATCAAATAATAGCTTTGGACCTCCGAACAAGAAATATCTTCATGTAAAACCCCTTCCCAGTGCCAATTAAGACTATTATTAATTAAAAACGTTCGTCTAAAAATAGTCCCATTTGGTTCTTTAACTTCTATCCGATAGCAATCTTTATCCAATTTCGGCATTTGAAAATTATCCGTAAAAGCTAAAAACTCATCCGCGTCAATAAATAAAAGATAGTCTCCTTTATTTTTAGCAAGTTGAAGCGCCTCATTTCTATTATGGCCAAAATTTACCCAGGGCCTCTCATGAAGCTCTCCGGGGACATCTTTCATAAATTCTTTGATGATTTGCTGAGTACCATCTGTTGATCCTGTGTCGACAATCACCCAGTAATCGATGGTTTTTTTTACTGAAGCTAAGCATCTTTTGATTACTTTGCTTTCATCTTTAACAATCATATTCAAGCAAATGGTCTGACGTTTTAAGGATTGATCATTAGGTTGATCAGCGCTTAAAAAAAACGTTACAATCAAAAATGAAAAAAATAATAAAGCAAAACTTTTTTTCATAGAGATATTTAAAAATTTTTGTTGTTCAAGAAAAGGATTAAAAATTAATCATTTGTTTTGGTTATATATTTGATATATTTCTATTTCCCTTTCAAAATCATTTTTAATATTTAAAGGTAAATCCTTCAATGCGAAAATCTTGTTAAGTCCATCATATGCTTCCTGCTTTTTTCCCATGTAATATAAAGAAATATATCGCTCAAACTCAATTCCAAAATTATAAATCCATGGTTGGATATAAATGCCATCATTAGGTGTCTGAATCAGCCTTGCATAAGATAGAACAATATTAGCTAAACATGGTTTGTTAATCCTATTATAATATTTACCTAAGCAATATAAAGGTTCGGCTCTAGAGGGACGAGATTGAAATGCTTTGCAATAACTGTTGATTACAATATCTTGAGGCAAATTTAAAACTTCTTGGATTCTAGCAATTAAATAAAATGACCAAAAAACCTCTTCATCCCAGCCTCCCATTAACGCTCTTTTTTCATAATACTTTAAAGCTTGCAAATACTCTTTTGCATTACAATATGCTTCTCCAATATAAAAAACTATTCTTGTATTGTGCGGATCTTTCTCTAATTCCTTTTCAAGCATTTGAGCATCTTTTAAATATTTTTTAGGATCTTCTGAGCGATGACCATCATTCATATTAATATCCATCACGTTCGACATCACCTCAAAAGTTTGAGATTGTGGACAAGAAATATCTTCGTGTAAAACCCCTTCCCAGTGCCAATTTAGACTATTATTAATTAAAAACGTTCGTTTAAAAATCATCTCATTTTGTTCTTTGATTTCTATCAAGTAGCAATCTTTATCCAATTTCGGCATTTGAAAATTATCGGTAAAAGCTAAAAACTCATCCGCATCAATAAATAAAACATAATCTCCTTTATTTTTAGCAAGTTGAAGCGCCTCATTTCTATTATGGCCAAAATTTACCCAAGGCCTCTCATGAAGCTCTCCGGGGATATCTTTCATAAATTCTTTGATAATGTTTTGCGTCCCGTCGCTAGATCCGGTATCGACGATCACCCAATAATCAATGATTTTTTTTACGGAAGCCAAGCATCTTTTAATTACTTTGCTCTCATCTTTGACTATCATATTTAGGCAAACGGTTTTTTGCTTTAGAGGTCTATCATTAGTTTGATCGGCGTTAAGCAAAAATGCAGGAAATAACCATAAAAAAAACAATGGACCAATAATTTTTCTCATAAATATATTAAAAAAAATTTAAACTTATTATCTTTAGTAAATTTTATTAATTCAAGGAAAAAAGATTAATCCTTTGCTTGAGGACAGGTCATTATATTTTTGATAATTTCTAAATTGTTCTCTGCATCTTTTTTGAAATCTAAAGGCAAATCCTTAATTGTTAAAATCTTGTTAAAACCATCATAAGCTTCCTTATATCTTCCCATATAAAATAAAGAAATACACTGTTCAAATTCTATTCCAAAATTATAAATCCATGTTTGGATAAAAATGCCATCATTAGGTATTGGAAGCAACCTGGCATAAGATAGAACAATATTAGCTAAACATGGTTGGTTAATCTTATTATAATATCTCCCTAAGCAATATAGAGGTTCTGCTCTAGAGGGACGAGACTGAAAAGCCTTACAATAACTGTTTATAATTGTTTCTTGAGGGCTGTTTAATTCATCATGATTTCTAGCAATCATATATAAAGACCAGGAGACTTCTTGAACTTCGCCGCCCATTAAAGTTCTTTTTTCAAAATTCTGTAAAGAATGAAGATAGTCTTTTGCATTAAAATAATTCAGTCCAAGGTAAAGTCTATACCTTGCATTTGTCGGATCTTGTTCAAGCGCTTTTTCAAGTATCGCTATATCTTTTAAATTTTTTTTAGGGTCCTCAGATCGATGACCATCATTCGGTGTCTGGTTAATAACTTTAGAGATAAGAGCAAAACTTTTTGCATCAGGACAAGAAACCACTTCATGAATAACCCCTTCCCAGTTCCAATTAAGCTTGTTGTTGATCAAAAAACTCCGTATAAAAATAGTACTGCCAGGATCTTTGATATATATAAAGTATTTATCTTTATCTAAATGAGGCATTTTAAAATCCTCTTCGAAAACTAAAAACTCATCCGCATCGATAAAAAGAACATAATCTCCCTTATTTTTAGCAAACTGAAGCGCCTCATTTCGATTGTGGCCAAAATTTACCCAGGGCCGCTCATGAAGCTCACCAGGGATATCTTTCATAAATTCTTTGATAATGTTTTGTGTTCCATCACTAGATCCGGTATCAACGATCACCCAGTAATCAATGATTTTTTTTACAGAAGCTAAGCATCTTGTGATTACCTTGCTCTCATCTTTAACGATCATATTTAGACAAATAGTTTTGCGCTTATATGAATCATTACTTTGCTCTGCTTGTAGCTGAAAAATAGTAAAAGCTAAAAAAAGAAATAATCTAAACAAAAAGTTAAAGCAAGACATTTAAAACCTCTTCTACAGTAATGTTAGATAAACAATCGCTATATTTTGATCCCCCACATCCATCCATAAGACAAGGTCTGCAAGATATGGGGAAAGAAACGACCTTTGCCTTTTCATTTTTCCAAGGACCCCAAAGAACATCCGAGGTTGGACCAAAAAGGGTAATAGAGGGAACCTTTAAAGCCGACGCCAGGTGCAAGACAAGAGAATCGACTGAAATTAAGCATTTGGTAAGCTTGATCAAAGCCCCAAGTTCTTTAATAGAAGTTTTTCCTGCCAAATTTAATACCGGAAGATCTTGAACGATTTCATTAACATAATCAATTTCTTGCCTATCATTCGCAGAAGTAAATACAAGTTTGATGTTTTTTTGAGAGAGTATTTTTGCTAAAGATCTAAATTTATCCCAGCATTTAAACCTCCAGCGAGAGGTGGGATGGATCAAAATAAAATCATCAATGTGATTTTGCGATAAAAGTTGTTTCATTTTATCCAAATCATTTTGAGGAATATGAAAAAACAACTCTTTTTCTTCTTCTTGTGGAAATATTCCAATTTTTCTAACCGCATCCAAATTTTTTTCAACTGTATGGCGAGGTGTTTTACAGTGTTTTACAACATGAGAATAAATGTTTTTTTTACCGACAAAACCATTTTTCTCAGGATCAAACCCGACTTTATACTTAGCCTTGGAAAATAAGGCGATCAAAGCTCCCCTGTCTCCTTCTGTCAAGTTGATCACGAGATCATATTTTTGTTTTTTAATATTAAGTAATATTTTTAATTCTGACCTCAGCCGAGAGAAAAGATTTTTTTTTCTGATTTTTCTATCATAGGTAAAGATATTGGAAATAGAGGGATGTGAAGCTAAAATTGGTTTTGACTCCTCATAGACAAAAGCATCGATAGTGATATTGGGATATCTAGTCTTTAAAACATGAAATACCGGAGTTGTCAAAAGAACATCCCCGAGATGTCTTAGCTTAACAACAAGAATTTTTTTTACATCTGAAAAATCGGGATAATTACCATATGCCATAGATTTTTTTTGCCTCATACTTTACAATTTCTACCATTACAATGGAGAAAATCATGCAAGAACAAACATTATCTATTATTAAACCTGATGCGGTTGAAAAAAATCAAATAGGAAACATCTTAGCTCGCTTTGAAAAAGAAGGGTTAAAAATTGTGGCAGCAAAAATGCTCCATCTTCCTGAAGAGACGGCAAAAAAGTTTTATATTGTCCACAAGGATAGACCTTTTTACATGGACTTGGTAAGATTTATGATCTCTGGCCCTATTTTAGTGCTCATTTTGGAAGGTGCCGATGCGGTAGCTAAAAATAGAAAAATCATGGGAGCTACCGATTTAGCCAAGGCAGAAAAAGGGACCATCAGAAAAGATTTTGCCGAAAGTATTGAAAGAAATGCAGTCCACGGTTCGGATTCTAAAGAAAATGCTAAAGTTGAGATTGAGTTCTTTTTTACCAAAAAAGAGATATTTTCTAGATAACATTAAAAACAGAACCATTTTTTTGAATGGTTCTGTTTTTCTCAAAAGAAATCAAAATTGCAAAAAGATTGCTGATTCTGAGTGGATTAAACATGAAAACTGAGGTTATTAGGGAGACAAAGAACAGCTCCTCATAACCGGAAGGTCTTACGATCCCTTAGTAATAAGAGATCGCAGTTCTTCAATGAGATAGAGAGGACAATTGAGAATATCGCCATCCTTTCTTAAATTCATGGGAGAGCTACGAATGAGCATTTTTGGATGGTAAGTATCGCCGTAAACTCTTAGACTTTTTTTCTTTGAAGAATTCCCTGATTTGACTTCTAGTGGGTAAATGAAATCATCTTGCTCTATAATAAAATCGAGTTCTGCTTTGCCTTCGCTTGCCCAATAAAGCAAGGGATAATGGCTATGAACAAGTTCTTGTGCTACATAATTTTCAACGATGGCGCCTCGAAACTCTTGAAAAAGCTCATTTTCATGAAGAAGCGTTTTTGCAGAGAGATGTGACATAGCCCCTAGTAAGCCTACGTCAACAAGATAAATTTTAAAAGCATTCATGTCGGCATAGGCTGATAAAGGGATTTTTGGAGCGCTAATCAGAAGAGTCTTATGGATTAACCCAGCTTCAACAAGCCATTGCAAAGCCACTTCAAATTCTTTCGCTCTACTTCCTTTGCGAATTGCAGAATAGATGAATTTTTTATTTTCCTTGGCTAGTTGGTTAGGAATCGAGGCCCATACCTGATTGATTTTCATGATGTGCTCTTTCGGTGCATGTTTAGCAAAATCTAAGCTGTAAGCATTCAGAATATCAGTTTGAATTTCCCGTACTTTGGTAACATTTTGCGAATCTATATATTCAGCAACAGCTTCTGGCATTCCTCCTACAAATAAATACTCTTTGAAATACGCTAATAACTTTTCGTGCAAGTTAGGGGGAAGTGGTTCTAAGCTTTCCTGTTCCTCGATAAAATTTTTTAATCGATTCTCATTTAAGGCTTCGAGAAATTCTAAAAAACTCAAGGGATATAATGTCAGAAATTGAACCTTTCCGACAGGAAAGCCCTTGACATGAGCCAGCTTTACTCCAAGAAGGGATCCCCCCTGTGCTATAATGTGTTGTTCAGGAGCTTTTTCATAAAAATATTTGAGACTGTTGAGCGCATTTGGACATTCTTGGATCTCATCGAAAATAAGAAGTGTCTTTCCTTCCACGATCTCAGCATTCATTTCGATAGTCAATGATTTCAAAATCATTTTAGGATCTAAGCTTGCATCAAAAAGTTTGCCAAGTCGAGGATTGTCTTCAAAGTTAAGATAAATGGTATTTGTATACTCCTGCTCACCAAATTCCTTTAGCACGAAGGTCTTACCTACCTGCCTAGCTCCCATGAGGATTAAAGGCTTCCTTTTAGGTTGGTTTTTCCAGGTCTGGAGGTTTCTAAATACTTTTCTTTTCATAGTTTTATTCTATCAAAATTTTACATTTATTCGTTCTAAAAAGTGTTATTTCTTACACTTTTTCGTTCGAAAAAATGCAGAAATATACATAAGTTGCTAGTATACAATATCTTGCTAAAAACTGACTCACCCAACAAATGTATCTGTACCTGAAGATAGAAGATTTATATTGGGATTCTTTACATGTGTATTTTAAATTGTTAACATTGTTACCTTTAATGACTTAAATCAAAGCAATTCTGACGATAATTATAGTCAACATTACATTGACAATAATTATCGTCAGAATTTAAGATAAAGAGAAAAGAAGTCAATATGAAAAACCGATGTTTTAAATGCAATATACCTGTATCAGATAAAGAATCGTGGTATGGGCTTCATCACGAATGTTTTAAACAGTGGTTCGGCGTAAGCTCGTTAGATAAATTTCAAAATATAGCTTCAGAGCGGTATGAGAATGATTCTCCACATAAAGCAATTAACTCCAGTTTTTTTCATGGAAAATTTCGAAAATACTCTTCAACTCTGGGAGATTGTAAATATATCTTAAAAGTGGAAGAGTCCGATTATCCTGAATTGCCAATCACAGAATATTTATGCAACCAAATTTTTAATTATTTGCATATTGATGTCCCCCCTTTTTATTTAATTGTTTTTGAAGAAGAGCATCTTTGTTTTGTTACGAAAAATTTCATGACTGATTTTTTGGGATCAAATCTGATACACATCTATCATTTTTTTGATAAAAACATGCTCTATGATTGCGAAAGCTTACTCCAGATAATTAATGAGAAAACGGGACGAATTAGCGCAATGGAAGATTTTATTTATCTTACATTAGCAGACAGTCTGATAGGTAATAATGATCGCCATGGAAGAAATTTAGGCTTGATTCAAACACCCAAAGGATTCGTCCTTGCTCCGTTTTATGACAACCCTTCATATTTAGGAACTGAAATACATTCTCTTTTGGGAGCAGATCATCAGCCTGCCGGAGCTATATTTACAAAGTTTAGCGCCGCCCCTTCAATGAAAGATTACATTCAAGAATGGAACAGTTTAGGCTATGGTTACGTCGTGGACCGTTTTCGCAAAGCTGTTTGTCTTGAAGATTTACATGATCTTATTAAAAAAAGCTTTTTAACGAATAAGCGTCAAGAGGCCCTTTTTCGATTAATATCTAAAAGGAGTAACGACTTATGGGCTTAAAATTATCTGTAATCGCAGTAGATGTTTTTCTAGAAAAATATAAAACAAGAATTTTTGTCGGGACTTTAAAAAAAGAAAAAAATCAGTTTTTGTTCATTTATGATGATCGATATTTAAGGACTCAAAATATAATACCTCTTGGCCCTGAGCTTCCCCTAACTAAAAAGGAGTTTAGATCCGATGTGCTTTTTCCCTCTTTTGAAGATCGGATACCATCAAGACAAAATCCTGCCTATCCGGAATATTGCAAAGCCATGGGAATCAATACCAAAGAGAATAATCCATTGATTCTTTTGTCCACTATTGGCAAAAGAGGCCCGTCTTCTTTTGTATTCGAGCCTCATTTTGAAAGATCCTTTTCAGTGCAAGATCTGATTGAATTTCGTAAAGCTTTAGGATTAACAACAAGAGAATTTGCAGAAATATTTGAAATCCCCCAAGCTTCGCTAAATGCATTGGAGCGCAATCGAAGTTCAGGCAAGGATCTCTTGAAACGTTTAGAACTTATAATCAAATTTCCTGATGTAGCACTCTATTTGCTAATTATGAATGGTGGGTTTATCTCATTTGATAAATGGCAAAATGCAAAAGATGTTTTGGAAAGGCTTAAATCTTAAACATCCCAAAGAGCGGAAATAGGAACTGCCCAAAGGTCATCGCCAAAAGGGATCATTGTTGATCCGGTATACAAAACGATCCCTCGAATAAATTTTTCACGAAATATTTCTTTAAATCTTTTTAATCCGTCGAAATCTGAGCTTCTAATAGTTTCAGAGCTTTTAATTTCAATACCGACAACATTTCCCCCTCTTTCTTCTAAGACAACATCCACTTTTTTCATTCCGTCTCGGTAATGATACTGCTTTATTTTATCTTCCAAAAAAGAGGCCTGTTTCAAAAGCTCCGAAGCTATAAAACTCTCAACCGCTAATCCAAAAACCATGGGATCTTTAATAAATTTTTCTTCGTTTATGTTTAAAAGATAACATAAAACCCCACTATCGCTGATAAAAATCTTGGGCGATTTTGCAATTCTTTTGTTATGGTTGTTAAACCAAGCAGGCTCTCTAAAAATAATGAAAAGAGTTTCAAGCAAGGTCAAATAGCGGTGGACTGAAGCGGTAGAAATTTTTAATGTTCTTGCCAAATCGGCTCCATTTAATAATGAGCCGGATCTATTTGCCAAAATCTGCAATAGATCTGGAAAATAATGAAGACCTTCGATCTGAGCAAGCTCTCTTACGTCTCTATCCATCATTGTTTGAAGATATCCGCCTATCCAGGTTTGCACATCTTTTAAAGACGAAAAATTATGCACTCTTGGATAGCCTCCTTTTAGTATTAGGCTATATAGTTTGGAAAAATCTGTTTCTTCAAATTTTTTAAATTGAAAATCTTTGGAAAAAACCCAAGGAATAAAAACTTCTTTTTTTCCTAGTATCTCCCCTTGCGAAAATCCGTACATGGGCAAAATACCCATCCGACCTGCAAGGGAATCACCAAGTGTTGGCAAAAGAAGAGGATTGGCCGAGCCTGTTAAGATAAATTGACCCAGGACATTTTCCTGATCAACAAACTGTTTGATAGATAATAAAAGCTCTCTCACTCGTTGAACTTCATCTATTATTACCGGTTTTGGTAATTTTTTTAAAAAGCCTATCGGATCATCAATAGCCGCCCTTAACATGGAAATATCATCAAAGGTCACATAATAATAACCTTTTTTTTTAGCAAATTCGAGCGCTAAGGTACTTTTACCTGCTTGTCTTGCTCCACTTAAGAAAACAACAGGAAAAACCTTTAAATAATGCTCTAAACGGCTAATGATGTTTCTTATTATATCCATATCTGATGCAGATTGTATCAGTTGCTGATATAATTTGCATCAATATTTTTAAGTCTTTAATATTTAAGATATTAAAAGAGAGCTAAACACTGCTAATAACTCCAGCTTCTAATAAAGCCTTATAATGCTCTTTTCTTTTATGAGCGAGAAATGCAATAAGTTTGCCAGGCTCAACTTTATTTGCATGGATCCCTAAACTTTGAGAAAATAACAGGATCTCTTCTTTGGCCTGTTCAACTTGTTCTTTGGTGTCAACTAAGAGTTCGATTTCAGCTAACCTATATATAAAATCTTCAATATGAGCTTCATCAATATCAATAATAAACTTTCTGATCTTGTATTTCTCTCTAGTAGTTTTCATTTCGCAAAAAGGGATTATTTTTTTATTTTTGAGTAGAGATTCTAAGGGCCCTTTTCCCAAATTTAAATGAGTTAATATTTCCTCTTCGGTTAAAATTTCCTGATATACATCCAGTCTTTCTCTTTTTTGAGTCATTCCAACTTTTAATTCAAAACGATTGTTTCTTTTGCGAAGCCAAATATTTTTGGTAGTCAAGCTAAATTGGACATCATCATAATAAACATCTGAAATGGTTTTTTTATCAATAAATTCCCCATTTTTTTTAATTTGTTCAAGCCCCTTGGGATCCAAACAAAACTTTCTCTCAACTTCAATCATATTTTTTTCCCATCGATTATAAAAGTTACCGGTCCATCATTAATTAAAGAAACTTGCATTCTTGCGCCAAAAACCCCTGTCTGCACTTCAATTTCTGATTTTAATTCTAATACAAATTTATCATAAATCCTTTTAGCCACTAAAGGCTCGGCAGTTTCTGTAAAAGAGGGCCTTCTTCCGGAAAGACAGTCGGCATAAAGGGTAAACTGAGAAACAACTAACACCGACCCTTTAATATCTTTTAATGATAGATTCATTTTGTCATTCTCATCTTTAAACATGCGTAAATTTAAAAGTTTGTCCACAAGATAGAGAGTATCTTTTTCTTCATCTGATTTATGAACGCCAAACAAAACTAGGGCCCCTTGTTTAATTTGACCAACAATTTTTTGATCAATAGTAACAGATGCCTCTAAAACTCTTTGAATAACAATACGCATGAAAAAGCCTAAAAGAAAAGCTTATAACATTTTTTTTCTTTTAAATCTATCGAGGTGCTCTAAAGCTTTGCCGGTACCTAAACAAACGGCAAGTAAAGGATTTGGCGCTACAATTACCGGAAGGCCAGTTTCTTTGATAAGCGCTTTATCAAGCCCTTTGATCAAAGCTCCGCCACCGGCTAACACCATCCCTCTTTCAACGAGGTCTGCAGCAAGTTCTGGAGGACATTTTTCCAAGACAAGTTTAATATTTTCAATAATCTGCTGAATCGGTTCTGACAAACACTCTCTGATCTCAACGGAATTTATTCTTTTGGTAATCGGAAGACCCGCTACTTGGTCTCTTCCCCTTACTTCCATTTCGAGTTCATTATTGCCAAGCGGATAGGCCGAGCCTATCATCATTTTGATTTCTTCGGCAGTCCTTGGCCCAATCATCAAATTATAAGTTCTTCGCATGTAGTTCATGATGAACTCATCAAACTCATCGCCGGCTATCCTTAAAGACCTTGATTCAACAATGCCCCCTAAGGAAATAATAGCAATTTCAGTGGTACCGCCGCCGATATCAATGATCATATTAGCAGAAGGTTCATGGACCGGTAGATCTACTCCGATCGCTGCCGCCATCGGCTCTTCAATTAAAAAGACTTCTTGAGCTCCCGCGTGCAAAGCAGAATCTTCCACCGCTCTTTTTTCTACTCCGGTAATGCCTGAAGGGACGGCAATTAAAATTTTAGGTCTGAAGAGCGTTCTTGAAGGGGTTACTCTTTTGATTAAAGCTTTTAACATCCCTTCGGCAATTTCAAAATCGGCGATAACCCCATCTTTCATCGGACGGACCGCATGGATTCTTCTAGGGGTTTTGCCAAGCATGGCCTTAGCCGTATGGCCAACGGCCAATACTTCACCGGTAACGGAATCAACAGCTACGACTGAAGGTTCTGCAAGAACAATTCCTTTTCCCTTAACATAAACAAGAGTGTTAGCTGTACCAAGGTCGATTCCCATGTCATTGGTAAATAGGCCAGATACGTGGGTCATTTGATTGTTAAAAAAGCCTTTGGCTTTTTTAAACAATCTTTGTATTTCTTGCTTTTCTAAAAGTGCCATAATTTAATCCTCATGCCTGCAATAGCTCTAAAACTTCTTCCCAAGTTAATTTGGAGATGGCTTCATCATCCGAACTTACCACTTTTTTAACCAGACCTTTTTTTCTATTCTGCATTTCAACAATCTTTTCTTCTATTGAGTTTAAAGTAATCAACTTATAAGAAGAAACAGATTTTTTCTGTCCAATGCGATGTACCCTATCGGTTGCCTGGTTTTCTACCGCTGGGTTCCACCACATATCATAATGGATAACAGTATCAGCTCCTGTTATGTTTAGCCCAGTGCCCCCGGCTTTTAAAGAGACCAAGAAAAGTGGGATGGAATCATTTTCATTGAATTCCTTAACAATTTGCAAGCGATTTTTTGTACTTCCGTCCAAATAACTGAAATTATATCCTCTTTGCTTAAAGTCGCTAAGCATTATTTGAAGCATTTTGGTGTATTGGGAAAAAATAACCGTTTTATGATTGGACTCGATCAAATTTTGCACAAGCTCCAAAAGCATTTCATATTTGGCGCTATCTCCCACCTCAACATTATCTTTGGCAAATATCGCAGGATGGCAGCAAATTTGTTTTAACCTAGTAAGGGTAGCCAAAACATGGATTTGCACTTTATCAAACCCTTCTTTGGCAACCATTTTGGTAAGTTCATCTTTAGCCGATTTAGCATAAGATCTATAGAGATCAAGTTGAGGACCGCTCAATTGACAATGATAGCTAATTTCAGAAACCGGTGGAAGTTCTGATAAAACATCCCCTTTCATTCTTCTTAAAATAAATGGGGTCACTTTTTTCTTTAAATATTCAACATTTTTGTGATGCACTTCACCGCTTGTGCGGACAAAATTTTCAGCAAATCTCTCATATGTAGATAAAAAGCCAGGCATTAAAAAGTCAAACAGGCTCCAAATTTCAGATAAAGAATTTTCAATGGGCGTTCCTGTCAAGATCAGTTTATGCAAAGATTGGATCATTTTTACCGATTTAGCATTTCTCGTGCCTCGATTTTTAATATGCTGAGCCTCATCCAAAATAGCATATGCAAAACAAAAATCTTTATACTGCTCAATATCTTTTTGCATCAGGGTATATGAGGTAATTATTACATCATAATTTTTAGCATTTTCAATCAATTTTTTTCTTTGCAAAGGAACGCCATCAATAACTGTCGTTTTGAGCAAAGGATTAAACTTATGAAACTCCTCTTGCCAATTATATAATAAAGTAGTTGGGCAAACAACAATCGAGGTCCCCTTGTTTTTTAAATTATACTGAGTTATAGCTAAAATGGCCTGCAAGGTTTTACCAAGTCCCATATCATCGGCTAAAATTCCATTCAAGTACATGCATCGTAGTCTTTCCAGCCAATGGACCCCCTCTTCTTGATATGATCTTAAAGTCGCAGAAACTTTTGGCATTGCTGATGGTTTAAATTCTTTTTGCCCCAGCATTTCTTTTTGGATCTCTTTTAATTCTTTGCTCATTTCAAAATCGACCGGCAGATTTTTAAATGAATCCTCATTAATGGTTACAAGACTCCAAATCGGCCGCTCTTCAATATGATCGATTAATTTTTTTATACCGATTTCATCAAAAAGGTTTACTACCTTGGAAATTTTTTCCAAATCCAAAACCAAAATTTTTGAAAACTGACCGCTATCAACCCCTTTTCTAACCGTGGCAAGTTCAATAAAGGCCCTTCTTGAAGCAACACACTCCCATAAAAGATCAAATTTAACCCCTTTAAGATCTCCATTAACTTTTAAATTAACATTATAAAAACCGGGCTTTGAGCAATCCAGCTTCAACTTAAATTTGGTTTTGTCATAAATAAATTGATCTAAAAGATTTTGAGGGCACTCAAATTTTATGCTATCTTGGTACCTTGGGATAATTTCGGTCATGAACTCAACAATTTTTTTCTCCGACTTCGTTATATAAGTACCCGACTGTGGATTAAACAAAAAATCTTGGAAAATGTCATCAACGATTTTTCTTTCTAAAACTAGATCTCTTGCCAAAATCCCTTCATTTGAAACAAAATTGGAAATATTATCGTAAGTGACACTTGTTGCAGACGACCTGATTTCATTACCATCATAGGAAAAGAATAAAGTGGCCTCTAGCTCTCCATCCAAAAAAGAAAGGGAGCATCTTGCCTCCAAGTTTTTGGCAAAAGGGAGCGTTACAAACTTTTCTAAAACATCCAAATTGCTAACTTCAGCAAATCTTTTTAATTCAGGCAAGGCGTTTTCTACAAAGGTTCCGAACAAAGGATGAGGAATGGTCATTTCCCTAATTGATGATAGCTGTCTTAAGTGGGCTCTTTTTATTGAGTTTGCAAATCGATAGTAAACATCTTGAAAAAGCATACCGGTTTGTGAGCACTCAAATAATAGGGCTTGATCGACATCAATACCGTTTTGATCAACAACAATGGTTGGCTTTAAAAACAGTTTTTCACTTGCCCCTTTTAAATGTTCTAGCTCAAAGCGAAGCTGGGCATTGGCAAAAGAGTAGTTCAAAGGAGTTTCCAAATTATTGGAAAAAATGCAAGGAAGTACCGGTAGATCTTCCGATAAATCAGCGAGGCTTCTTGAAGGGTTATTTTTCATAGCCATTTCATGAACAACCGCTAAAATCATTCCAAATATTTCAAAATCGAGTTTAGCTACTCTATAAGAGCGATCATTGATATTTTGAACTTCGGTAAAATGGACATGGTCCATTAAAACCTTAATTATTTCCCTTTCGATTTCTCCAAAAGATTGGAAGGTAAAAAAATATTTTTTTCCCCCTATGTATATAGGCTCTTCGTATCTTATGCTTTCCAAAAACTCTTTGATATTGGGAACATTTAAAGGTTTGGATCTTGAAGGAAGTCTTAATGCTAAAGAGATTTCTACAAACCCATTTTTTTTATCGACAAAAGATTGAGGGTTGAAGACCAAAGCAAATTCAGCCATGCTGATTTTAGTATCTTCTTTAGGTAGAAAAAAAGATGAACCGCTTAAGACATCTGCCGCGCTAATATATTCATGCAAGACCTGTTTTTGGAAATTGGCATCTTTTTTTACTTCTTCTTTATGTTCGGCCTGTTTAATTTTTTTGATAAGGTCTTTTTTTTCTTCCTTGCCAAAAGATTCATCTTTATCGATATCGGTTTCTTTAGAATAAGAAACGAGCAAAGAATTTAAATGTTCTTCCAAGTAAAAAACTAAAGCGGCTAAATGCTGACAATCATATCTGTAGCTACAATCGCAATTGGAATGGATGGTTTCAGATTCAAACCGATCGATTTCAAGTTCGCTTTCATAGGCGTTATCAAAATTGCCCATCACTTTTGCGCTAAAGCGAATGGAGTCATTATCTAACTTGACAATTTTTGCCGATAATATTTTTTTCTGCTCATGAAGTTGTTTACCTTCTTGCAGAAGATTAGAAGAAAAGTCTTGTTTTAATTTGCGAAAATTCAACATAAAAATTCCAAACTATTGATAAACCACGCCCTTCATATAAGGTTTTACACGTTTTGGAAAACTCTATCAATAAAAAAATTTACTTGTTGAATAATTTTTACAAATTGCACAGCTAAGAAAAATGAAAGAAAAAATTTTTAAGGTTTAAGAAGATCGCTAAAATCAATTATGGAAGAAAAAAAATTGCTTTCTTGAACTTCCGGCTCTACCCCATTAACATGAATAAAAACAGGTCTTATGGAAATATTTTTTGGCAATTTTAAAGCGACAATTTTTTGTTTTACCTCTTTAACCAACCACGCTGTTTAACGGCAAGGATGGTTAACGCAAAGCAGCAGCTCCCGCTCTTTTCATGAAATAGAGGGGTGTAAAAAAAAATTTTATGGATAAAAAAATTTAGAAAATAAAATTCTTCCTAATGATTCAACATTAGTTTTTAAAATCTATTTTGTTTATGCACACTCAAAAA
>JACRNF010000074.1 GCA_016219355.1 Chlamydiota bacterium
CAAACTCCTCAAAAACCTTAGCTGATTCCGAGGGAAGAAACCCAAAACTGAGGTTACTATTGGCGCCGTTTTTTTAAGGGTCCCTCGATGATTCGAGGGATTAAAGAGGCTTGGGGCTTTGTTTTGTCGAAGTATTGCATTTTTTCGGCTATTTTTTGTTGAATCAGACGATAGATCCGGGGATTTGAAATTTGTGAGGCCAACTCTTGTGCCTTGTCAAAATTTTCATTTTCGAGATGTTTTAAAATTAAAGTTCTTAATAAAGGGCCTTTAAAAAGATGAAAAGGCATTAGTGATATAGCTTCCTCAGCCACTAATAAGTGGCTGTTATTGATATTTCTTGCAGCCAGCTGAGATAAAATTTCATTTAGTTTTACTATCCTTTCCTCACTTTGATTTGGCTCTTCGAAAAGACATCTTGCGATTTTAACCGTGAGCTCATCTTTTAAATCCTGATCTGTTATATAATTTAATATAAGCTCTGCTGCATTTTCGTATCTTTCAATACGGATATAGCCATATATGATTTCTAATAAAATTTTTCCCGAGGAGTCGGGGAGAGACAATCCCAGGGGCTCATAAAATATACTATAAATTATATCAAATCGGTTCTCTTTGAATAAAAGATCTGCAAGTGAGAGCAGCCGGGCCTCAGTAGTTTTTACAAAATTGGATTTTAAAACTTTATCTTTAAAGGCGCTTGATAAAGATATTTCCCGGTCTAATAAATTTTTTATCCCTAGATAATCATTTTGCTCTCTTAGAGTTTTAAATAAAGGAAAGTAAATAGAATTAGATAAAAAAATCAGCTTTTTTTCAATTTCTAGATCAGAATATTTATTGCTCCAGCCTACAGAGCGGATCTGTGTTTCAATTTTAGCTAACGAATTTAGGGCCGCTTCAATATTATTATCACTAATATATTTTAATACTTCCTCCTGGATAAGCTCTAAGCAATATTCCAATTTTGGCTCTTCAAGGCAACTTGAACTGTTGTTTATGGCTAAAAGATTATAAGGATTATTTTCCTCCTCTTCGGGAGAGAATAAAACTCTTAGTTCATTTCTTAACGAGAAACATAAATAGATTTGGTAAATTTCTTCGGGAGATGCCCAAACTTTTTTTTTGGTTTTTTCGGCTAAAGCAACGCCAAGAGTTTTTGCAAGTGAGCAGCTATGCAAAACAGTTTCTTGCACGTTTGATAAGTCAAGGAGATCTATATCATGTTTAACTAAATAATGTTTACTTCCAAGGCTAAGCCCTCCATTTTCGACATTTCCATGACCTTGTAAAACCAATAATGTGATCTTTCTAGTTTTATACCGATTTAAAATCGTTTCAAGGTCTTTACTGGAACTGATATAGTATTTTTCCACTTCCTGAAATTTGCTTTTTATCGTTTCAAATATTCTAACGCAGTTAGGAGTGAGAAAGTAATTGTCAGGATCATATCGGGATTGAATTATGAGAGCTAAACTTTCTATTGCCATTAGAACTAATAAATAAATTAAATTTGCTAATTATGCGAAAAAATAGATTTTATTTACAATTAAAATAATAATTTTAGTTGTATGCGAAATTATTTAAGACAGCTTCCCGGACCAATTTAACTTTGACCTTAAAGTTGAGAAATAGTCATGTCTTTTTAATTTAACTAGAGTAAATGTTTTAGAGCTTTTTTTTAGGAAGATTTTTTCTTTGGGTTTTAACGAATAGCTATTCGAACCGTCAGATATAACTTCTATTGATTTGCTAGATAAATTTTGAATCTGCATTTGCATGTTGGAGGATAAAACAAATGGGCGGTTAGAAATGGTATGCGGACAGATGGGGGTTAAAACAAATCCTTCCATGTTAGGCGCTAAAAGAGGGCCTCCGGCGCTAAGAGAATAGGCGGTAGAGCCATTTGGAGTTGATAAAATTAAACCGTCGGCTCTAAAAGTATTGAAGTAGCTATTATCGACAAATACCCCAAGTTCGATCAGGTTGGGATATTTGGATCTATGAAGAACAATATCGTTTGCGGCAATCAGTGTTTTGTTTTGAGGAGTTGTGCATTCGATCATTATCCGATTTTCAATTTTATAAGCCTTATTTAAAAGATCATCAAGGCTTGGAAAAATGTCATCCGCAGGAATGTCGGCCATAAACCCTAGTTTACCAAGATTTATACCAAGTATTGCGGCGTTTAAATTGGCATATTTATAAGAGAGACGTAAAATGGTGCCGTCGCCACCCATGGAGATTAGAAATTTTATTTTTTTTAGATCTACAGATGAGAGTGGCTGGGCATTAATTTTTTTAGCTTTAGCATCTTCGGCAACTACAGTAACTTTTTTCTTTGCAAGATATTTTTGGATTTGAGAGGCTATTTCATAAGATGAAGGTATTTCTTCATTTGGAAAAAGTGCAATGATCATAACTTTTCTCCTTAAGAACTATTTTTTTTAGCTCAAATCTAGAGAGGATTTTTTCGCTAATAGATTTAGCGTCAAGTCCCAGCTCTTTTATTATAGCATCTGTTTCGCCATGCTCGACAAACAAGTCAGGTATGCCGATATTTAATATTTGCCGATCGCTAAATCCGTTTTGCGCGGCATATGAATTAAAGATCGAGCCTAAACCACAAGATAGCGCATGCTCTTCAATTGTGACAATATTAAAATGGGACATAAAGAGATCATAAAATAAATCAGTATCTAAAGGTTTTATAAAAATAGGATCTACAACGGTTGCATCAACCCCTTCTTGCAAGAGAAGTTTTTTTACCTCAAGGGCAGTGTCGCACATAGCCCCAAGTGCAATTATTAAAAGGTTTTTTCCTTTAGAGAGCACTTCTCCTTTGGCAAGCTCTATTGTGGGCAGAGCTTTTTCATCTAGGGTAGCATAGTTAGGGTATCTAATGGCAACCGGCCTTTTCCAGCTAAAGGCAGAGTTTAACAGAGTTTTTAACATTTTTCCATTTCGGGGCTGGGCAATGATGATGTTGGGCATAGCTTTTAATATTCCAATATCGTAAATACCATGGTGGGTCGATCCGTCAGGACAGCTTAAAAAAGCTCGGTCAATTGCCAAAACAACCGGAGAATTTTGTAGGCAAATGTCATGATAGAGGTTATCGACGGCCCGTTGTAAAAAAGTGGAATAAATGCTGACAAGCACTTTTAGTTCTTTATTGTAGGCAAGGCCTCCTGCTAAAGTAAGGGCGTGACCTTCAGCTATACCTACGTCAATACATCTTTCGGGATATTTTTTAACAACTTCGGTGAGGCACGATCCTGCCATCATGGCGGGATTGATGATTGTTAGATTGGGATCAGCATCTGCCATTTTAAGTATTTCTTGGCCAAAAATTTTGGGAAAAGTGTTTACGCCGGGGGTTAAAAATTTACCGGTGCTTTTATCAAATGGGCGGACTCCATGATAGCAAGTCGGATCTTCTATAGCTGCATCCATTCCTTGCCCTTTTTGGGTAATGAGATGAACAATAACCGGCCTGTTCGCTTTTTTTAAGGCGCTAAAAGTCTCGATCATTTTTTTTAGATTATGGCCGTCAATGGGACCGACATAGGAAAGACCTAAATGCTCAAAAAAGGAAGCGGGGCTGACCAAATGCTTTAAGGACTCAGTAATGGCTTGACCTTGCCTTGCCAATCTATCACCAAGGGTTGGGATTTTGGATAAAAGGGTTTGCACTTCTTGATAGACTTTATTGGAAACAGGGTTGTTTAAAAAACGGCTTAAGATGTTTTTGATATTGCCGACATTTTTGCAGATTGCCATTTCATTATCGTTTAAGATGATGATGAACTTGCTTAAATTTTTAGGGATGTTATTTAACGCTTCTAAAGTTAGTCCGCAAGTTAAAGAGCCGTCTCCAATAATAGGGACGACAAACTGCTCTTTTTTTAACAGGTCCCGTCCTTTGGCAATGCCTAAGGCTAAAGAAAGGGCCGATCCGGCATGGCCGGCAAAAAAAGGATCATGTATAGATTCTTTGGGACTAGAAAATCCACAAAGCCCTTTGTATTTGCGAAGGGTATTAAACTTGATGTTCCTGCCGGTTAAAAGCTTGTGGGTATAAGACTGGTGCGAGACATCGAATAGTAAATTATCTTGGGGCGAGTCAAAAACTTTATGCAAAGCGATAGTTAGTTCCACTACTCCCAAATTGGAGGAGAGATGACCACCGTTTATAGACAAAACTTCAATAATTCTTGAGCGGATCTCTTCAGCAAGAACTTGAAGCTCATTTAAAGCAAGATGCTTTATATCACGAGGGCTTGCAATGTTATCTAAAAATTCCATTACTCTTCTTTAATAAAAGGGAGGGTTTGGGGCTTTTGCTCTTTATCTAAAGCTAAAGCATTTCGATTTTTAATAAGGAGTTCGATTTTTTGCTCTGCCGAAGAGAGCTCTTTATTTAATTCGTTAATGATTTTATCGGCCTCTTCAAAAAGCTTTAAAGATTTATCAAGAGCAACTTTTCCATCGTTCATGGATGCTAAAATTTCTTCTAGCCTTTCAAATCCTTTTTCAAAAGATTGCTTTTCATTTGTCATTTTTTAACTCTATTTCGTTAATGGTTGCAAAAATTTTACCGTCGTGCAAAACAATGGAAATCTCATCATTTTTTACAACTTCTGTACTTGAGAGAATAATTGAATTTTTCTTTTGTGAAAAGAGAATACTATAGCCCTTTTTCAAAAGATTTTTTGGATCGATGGAGCGCAAATGCGATACTGATCTCAAAAATTTGTCTTTGTTAAATAAAAACTGCTTTTTAATGCTCTCAGTTAAGCGTTTTGAAAGCATGTCCAAACGCTCTTTTAAAATCTTTATTTGATTTGTTGGGCTTAGCAAGCTAATTTTCTCTTGCATTGACTTAAGACTGTTTTTTTGATTTTCTAACCTAAATAAAATAGTGTTTTCCAATTCATTTTTAAAATCATCTAAATGTTGCATTTTTCTAGCTAAAAGGGCAGTGGAAGATGATAAAAAGCTGTTTTTAGAAAAATTATTTACCAGCTTTTTATAATTTTGGGTCTGCAAATAAACATTTTTGCCGATTTGATTGTGATAGTTTTTTAAAGTGTTTAAAATCAGCTCTTTTTGAGGTAAAACAAGTTCGGCTGCTGCAGAAGGGGTGGGAGCTCTAACATCAGCGACTAAATCTGAGATAGAGACGTCAGTTTCATGTCCCACGGCGGATATTATGGGTATTTTAGACTCAAATATGGCCTTTGCTACGATCTCTTCATTAAAGGGCCAAAGATCTTCTAATGAGCCTCCGCCTCTGCCAACTATAATAACATCTACGAGGTTATAGGTATTAAAATCATTGATTGCTTGGGCAATTTCTGAAGCGGCTCCATCTCCTTGTACTTTGACCGGGTTTAGAATCAGATGAAAATTTTTATACCTTCGGTTTAAAATATTTATTATATCTTGAATAACAGCGCCGGTTGGGCTAGTTACCACTCCGATTTTTTTGGGCAAAAAGGGAAGCTGTTTTTTAATTGCCTGATCAAACCAACCTTTAGCTTTTAGTTTTTCTTTAAGTTCGTGTAGTTTTAATAAAAGTTCGCCAAGGCCAACAAAGCTGATTTCTCTTGCTATGATCTGATAATTGCCTCGTGGTGGATAGACATTGATTTCTCCTTTTATCAAGATTTGGTCTCCATCTTTAATGGGCCTACTTAATAACCTTGCGCTCATTTTAAAAAAGGCGACTGCAATTTGGGACTCTTTATCTTTTAAGCTAAAATAGATATGGCCGGATGATTGGAGTTTGTAGTTGCTTACTTCTCCTTGCACGATTATGGATTTAAAGTTGTTTTCCAATAACCCTTTAATGCAAAAGGTTAGCTCGGAGACGGTGAATACGCCATTTTGCTCTTGAGTCTGCATAAAAAAATCTTGTTGATCTTGAGAATATTGTAGATGTATACTATTTCTTTGTCATCAAAAGAGAAAAAACATGGTCAGACGAAAAATTATAGTGGGCAATTGGAAAATGTTCAAAACCGAAAAAGAGGCGGAGCAATTTATTCAAACTCTTTCACCTTTAATCACTTCTTCAAAGACAGAGGTCTATTTGGCGGTTCCATTTGTAGATATTCATGTAGCTAATCTAGCTTCTAAAAATAGCAATATTGTAATAGGGGCCCAAAACATGTATTTTGAAAAAGAGGGTGCCTTTACCGGAGAAATTTCATCATTAATGTTAAAAACAGCCGGCGTTGAATTTGTAATACTCGGCCACTCCGAACGAAGGACCTTGTTTCATGAAGATGATGCAATGATCAATCAGAAAGTTATATCTGCCCTAAAAGAGGGTCTAGAGCCTATTTTATGTATTGGGGAGACTGAAAAAGAAAGAGAGCTAAAAAAAACCGAAGAGGTTTTAAAAAGACAGCTCAAAATGGGGCTTGGAAGTATTGCTAAAGAAGATGTTTGTAAAATAATAATTGCATATGAGCCGGTTTGGGCAATTGGAACGGGGAAGAGTGCAACATCTCCAATAGCTGAAGAAGCACATCATTTTATTAGAAAAACATTAGCGGATCTATTTGATCAAAAAACCGCTTCTAAAATTAGTATTTTATATGGAGGATCTGTCAAGCCTGGCAACATAGCAGATTTAATTAAAGAGCCTAATATAGATGGCGCTTTAGTTGGAGGTTCAGCCTTGGATCCTAAAAGTTTTGCCGAGATCATCAACAACTGTTAAGAGAGAAAATTATGACCTTTATTTTTTATTTATTTTTGTTTCTTTTTTTATTTCTATGTGTAGTTTTAACATTCACCATTCTTATTCAAGATGCTAAGAACATGGGCCTTGGAGCTTCTTTTGGCGGAGATTCTTCTCAATCTTTATTTGGTACGGCAACAGCCGATGTTTTAAAAAAATTTACAGCCTATTTAATAATTATTTTTATGATTGCCTGCGTAGTTTTATCGTTATGGACGAATGCTTTAGGAAGGCCTAAAGTTTTAACTACGGAAATGATTGAAGAGACTCAAAAATGATTTTGGATTTGATATACTATGGCAATCCTTTATTGCGAGAGCGTTCATTTGATATTAAAGAGATAACAGATGAGGTTCGTCAGCTCTCTTTGGATATGATTGAAACGATGGATGCTCATAATGGAATAGGCTTAGCTGCTATTCAAGTAGGCAAGAAGCTAAGACTCATTGTAATACGACCGGAAATAGAAACAACCGATGGGGAATTTACTTTAGGAGAGCCTTTAATATTTATAAATCCAAAAATTACAAAGCCTTCGATAGAAACTGACATTTTATCTGAAGGATGTTTGTCTATTCCAAAGGTCCATGCAGAGGTGCAAAGGCCTAAAAGCATTTGGGTAGAGTATCTAAATTTTGATGGCAAGGTTGTTATCGAAGAGGTACAAGCCTTTAAGGCAAGAGAGATCATGCATGAAAATGATCACTTAAATGGAGTATTATTTATTGATAGAATATTAGCTCATAAAAGAAAAGAGATTGCTCCCTTTTTAAAAGAGATCAAAGAAAAATATAATTGACGTTTCTAGCGTTGAGTTCTTCTTCGTTTTGTTGAGCTTGATTCTGAAGCAAATTCAGATTTCAGTAAATTATAACTTTCTCCAGGGATGGGAAAATGTTCAGGAAAAGCTAAATTATTTTCATTTATAAAGACTCCCGGAATATCATCGAAAGATAATTGTTGAGGTATAACTAAAATTTGGATTTTTTTTCCAATTTGCAGAATATTCTTATGATCAGAAACAAGATTCTTAGTGATTTTAGTCGCTAAATCTGCGATTAAAGATTCTTGATCTAGATTGGGGAATATTATTGTTAATGCATTATGAATCTTTGAGACAATTTCATGCTTGCTATCCTCAAGATTTTCTGAATCAGAAGAAGAATTATCCATTAATGATTCATAAACTTTGCCGAACAATTGAGCTTCAGCACTTAATTTAATAGCCACTATTATTATCCTTTTTAGTATAAATTATACTTTATAGTTAAATAAAAAGCAAATTAAATAAATAATTTAAATTAATGCGTAACTTGCTTGTTGTGAGTTATTTAGATGCTTTTTTGAATTAATCTTCCCAATCAGAGTCGTCCCCGTTTTCAGATCCGGCGTCAGAATCATCATCAGCAACAAAAGTTCTTCTACCGGTAATGGCCTTATTTAGC
>JACRNF010000014.1 GCA_016219355.1 Chlamydiota bacterium
ATCAACTAAGTTTTTTTAGAAGTTTGCTTTCTTGTTTTCGAAAAAAATAGACAAAAGGTCTATTTTTGAGAAAAAAAGAAAACAAAATAGAAAAAAGATTGTTGATTCTGAGTGGATTAAACATAAAAGCTGAGGTTAATATTCTGGCAAAAAATGAAGAATGCGAATGTGATTTTCCTTAAAGGAAAATCGCTTCTTGAATGGGCAGAGAGCGCTCAACGAAAAGCTTAAAATCAATTGGCTTTTTTCTCCTTTTTCGAGATGTCTTATATGCAACGAGCTTTTAGAAAAAGTTGATGAGAAGCTCATTTTAGAACAGGTTCCTACGAATACCAGGCTTTATTCAAAAAATTTTTGGTATTGCAAAAACTGTAAAAAAGTTTATTGGGAAGGAAGCCACACTGACCGAATGAAACAGCAGCTTCAAAAAATGAATAAAACAGCTTGATCATCTTGTCAAAAGATAATTTTAAAACCATTATGCAATTAATAATAAATAACTTACCTCAATTTCAGAGTCTCGGCTTTATAACATTTAGATTATATTATAATTGCATATTAATTGTAGATTTAGTATAATAATATTATTCGTAAATAAAAAATATCAACTAATAAAAAGGTGATAATTATGGCTGCTGCAAATTCCGTTAGTAATCTTGTTTGGAATACATTTTCCGAGTTTGTCAAAGATAAACCAAAAGAATCTATATTGATTGCAGCTATATTAATAACAGCGATTGCTATACCAGTACTTTTATTCTTAGGGCTTCATCTAGCCCCAGCCTTAATTCTTGCCGGAGCATTCGGATGGATTTCTGGCCTCGGAGGCTTAACAATTTTTGATGCTATTAAAATATTAAAAGAACCTGCCGCTGAACAAAAAAAATTAGAAGAAATATCATTAGACCTGATTAATCAATATAATGACGACTTGAAGAAATTTAAACTCGAATCGGACAAAGAAGTAAACACAGATCAGATTAAGAGATTGGATAACTTTATTAAAAGATATCGCGCTTCTGAATATCTTAGAGCTATATATTCAAAGAGTACTCCATACAATAATGGACGCGCATTAGATATATTAGAAACAATATGTAACATAATGTCTTTTGTAGAGTCAGAAATTCAATCTTTACAAACTTCAGATACAGCTTCTTTGGATAAAAGCACATACCAGAAAAACAGAATAAAACTTAACCAGTTTATCATTGAGTTCTCAACTCTAATTCAAAGTATAAAAACTGATCCACAATCTCCTTTGAAATTCATATTAAAAAATTAAACATCAATCTAAACTTAATAATTGACAAGAAGCTTTACCATTGTAAAAAAAATATTTTACTAAAAATATATTTATTTATGCTTTTTTAAAATTGTTTTTATTCAGTCATCTCCTAACAATCAATACTTAAATGTTGCGTTCGGAAACCGAACTCAAGCAATCAAAGAAATTCTTGAATGTTTAAGACCTATTAAAAAAAATCTTTACCACCGGCGAAAATAAATTCCAATAAATAACTTATTTTAATGCAATTTAATTACAAAACAGATATAATAACTAATATATAATATATTAATCAAACAAAAGGAAGGTAATTATGAGCTCACCAAATGTTGGTATCATTACATCGAATAAATTCCTAAATTTTCTCAATGATAATAAAAAATCAATTATGTTTATTGCAGCCACAACCATAACTGCAGTCGCACTACCTGTAATTTTGGGCTTAGGACTTTATCTCGTTCCAGCATTATTTTGTGCAGGGTTTGGTTGTCTTTTAGGAATTGTAATCGTATCGCTTTATAATAATATTAAAGTATCAAAAGAATTAGCTGTCGCAAAGAAAAATTTAGAACCACAACCAGCTCCACAACAGCAAGCACCAGAAATCGCACTCAACATGAGCCCCTTATTAAGACAAATACAAAAACAGGTTAAAATGACCATGATTATAGATTTATACAATTTTTCGATCACTCCTAAAGTCGATAGGTCAGCATTAGAACGCCAGTTAATATCAAATTATGGATTAACCCAGGAACAAATTACAACTTTATCGGATGACCCCTCTAAAAGGGTTATATTAGAAAATCTCTATGGTTTGATAACTCTAGCTATGTCAAATAAAGATGCACCAGAAAAGCCCTCTTTTCAAATCATATTCACTAATATTAAAGACTTGCCAGAGTGGAAGTGCATAAAAAAGTAAAAGAACTACCTTCCCAAGCTTAAATCAAATTTAGCCTTAGGAATCGCAATAAACAATTCTTTTCACACATATATTCCCAACGTAACAACCTTTTTAGGCAAAAAACATCAAAAACAATTTTCATTTTTTCGTAAAAAGTTTATCATAGAGTTCTTAACACTATGGTGGCTATGACAAAAATTATTTATTCATTTTTAGCGGTTTTAATTTTAATCGGATCTATCTGGACTTACAAACTTATATGGGGCAAGCCTTTTACGTTCAATCATTTTGTCGAAAGGATTTTTATAAAAGCTGCTATATGCAACCCTGAGCTTTTAACCAATCTCGGATCAATTGAAAATACCATCTGGGATTTTCATAGCAGCAAATTGACTGATATTTCTGCAAAAAGAAATTTAGAAGACTTTAAAAAGACTAAAAATGATCTGAAAACTCTTTTGAGCTACGATAGACAAAATCTTTCCGAACAAGAACAAATAACTTATGACCTTTTACTGCTAGATCTAAATAACACCATGGATTGTAATTCATTTAATTACGGAACTATTTTATCTTGCGAACCTTATCCTGTTAATCAGCTATTCGGAATGCAGAGTTATTTGCCCGATTTTATGATAAATCTGCATCAAATAATTAATAAAAAAAGCGCTAAAAATTATATTTCGAGACTCTCTCTATTTCAGATTAAATTTAAGGAGCTGATAGAGGAGCTAAAATTAAGAGAAAAAAATAAGGTCACCCCACCTTTGTTCGTCATTGAAAAAACCCTTAATCAGATGAAACAATTTATTGAACCGACCCCTTCCGAAAACATTTTATTCACTTCATTTAAAGAAAAAATGAAAAAAACCTCTATTAGCGAAAAAGATCAAATGAAACTTCAAACCCAAGCTATCGATGTAATTAAAAATAAGGTCTATCCTGCATATGAAGAACTAATCAAGTTCTTAGAAAATCAAAAAACTATTGCTACAACCGATGATGGAGTTTGGAAACTGCCTAATGGCGACGCTTTCTATGCTTATTGCTTAAAAGTTGAAACCACCACTAACTATTCACCTGAAAAAATTCATAATATTGGCCTTGAAGAAGTTGCAAGAATACATGCCGAAATGAGACAAATCTTAGACTCTGAAGGATATAAAGAAAAGTCCATTTCTGAAGCAATGAACGATTTAAATCATGATCCAAAATTTCTATATCCCAGTACCGATGAAGGAAAACAACGCTTAATAGCCGATTTTGCATTAATTTATGACGAAGCGCAAGATAAGCTCGGTAACATCTTTTTAACCTTGCCTAAAGCAAAGCTTAAAGTTGAAAAAGTTCCTGATTTTATGGCTAAGACAGCTCCGGCAGCTTATTATCAACCAGCATCATGGAGCGATGCAAGGCCTGGCATCTTTTACGTAAACACGCATGACGTTGAAATACAACCTAAATTCGCAATGCATGCCCTTGCTTATCATGAAGGCATCCCAGGACATCATCTTCAAATAGCTATCGCTCAAGAATTAACCAACCTTCCCAAAATAAGACGCCTTGCGGGATATAACGCTTATGTTGAAGGATGGGCCCTTTACTGTGAAAAAATGGCCTTTGAATATCTTTTTAACAGCGATCCTTATTCTAATTTAGGAAGGCTCCAAATGGAACTCATGAGAGCGGTACGCTTAGTTGTCGATACCGGCATACATTACAAACGATGGACAAGAGAAGAGGCTATCCAATACATGGTAGATAATACCGGCATGAGCAAAACTGATGTGATAATTGAAATCGAGCGCTACATTGTCCTGCCGGGTCAAGCTTGCAGTTATAAACTTGGCATGATCAAGATATTAGAGCTTAGAGAAAAAATGAAAGTGGCCCTTGGCGATAATTTTGATATTAGAAAGTTCCATGATCTAGTTTTAAGAAATGGGGCCTTGCCATTAGATTTGCTTGAAAAATATGTTTTAAAAGAAATGAGCAAATAACAAGTTATATATAAGAAGACCTCATTGCATGTCTCGGTTTAAAATTTGACTAATTTTTAAACCTCGATCCATTCTTTCATGTTTAATCTTAAAATACTCATCAAAAGATTCCTTGGTTGTTTTATAAAAAGTTCCAAGAGCAATCTTTCCATCTTGATTATAATCCCACTCTCTAATTTTATTATGCGCAGCCGAAAAATCAGCCATGTCATAATCTTTTAATTCATACACTCTCTTTGCGTAATACTCATACATGTTGTAATAGACAAAACAAACTTGCAACACATCAATCAAAGCAAAACCTTTATGTAAAATAGCCTCTTTAAAAAGCTGTTTTAAAAGAGGCATTCCATGAGAGGTTCCCCTCGCCAAATAAGTTGCTCCACAGGAGAGCATCATTTCTAAAGGATTAAGAGGATACTCTAAAGATCCTTTAGGAGTGGACCTTCCTTTGTAGCCTTGAGGAGAAGTCGGGGTGCATTGACCGGTAGTTAGCCCATATACCCCATTGATATAATCTACAATTTTCCCATGGCACCCAATGCCCGATACCAAAACAATATTCTCTATTGGCACCCCTTCCTCGGCCAAAGATTTTAATACTGCTTTAAAAGCGGTTAAAATAGCAAAATTTCCGCAGCCGGGACACCACGTATTCTCTGCGCATGTATTTAAATTAATTTCGCTCATATTTTCACCTTTTTAACCTCTTTTTCTAGCTCATCGACACTAAATGGTCTTCCATCATATCGATTGATTTTAAAATTAACCTCAATCTCATTTAATTTTAGCAACTCTGCAAGCTGAGAAGTTTTATTGTCCTCTACACAAATTAAGTTTTTGACTCCTTTTAAGGCGGTTTTAAACTCCTCTTTAGGAAACGGAGCTAAGACAATAGGCCTGATCATTTTTAAATTTAGTTTTTCAGCAACTTCCATACAAACCCATTTATTGGACCCAAAGCAAATCAAAGCAGTGTCTGATTTTCCATAAACTTCTACTTGCAAATAGTTTTTAAGATCTTCTATGAGGGCTTGTTCTTTTCTATATCTTTTATCCTGCATCTCTATTGCTAGTTTCCTATCTTCGATAGCAAGGCCTGTTTCATCATGCTCATAGCTGTTAATTTTGATCACAGCATTTTTTTGAGAAAAAAAAGCCAAGGGGGAAACTCCATTTGGGGTATTTAAATATCTTTTATATTCTGATTTTTGGTCCCATAAAACAGGTTGTTCTTCTTCAATTTTAGGAATGGAATTGATATCAAAACTATAGGTCCCTTCAGCAGCCGTCTTATCGGTTAAAATAATAGATGGGATTTGATATTTCCAAGCCATGTTTAGCGCTATAGCCGACCAATAATAGCTCTCCTCAGCATCTCCAGGCGCTACAACCAAGCGGATAAATTCCCCATGCCCTGCATGAAGTACAAAATTTAAATCTCCCTGCGCCGTATAAGTGGGAAGACCTGTTGCCGGCCCCGGCCTTTGTCCCATCACAATGACAATTGGAATTTCAGCCATAGCAGAAAAGCTAAGCCCCTCGGTCATCAAACAAAATCCACCTCCTGAAGTTCCTACAGCCGACTTACTATTGGCTGTGGCAAAACCAAGGGCCATAATAATTGCCCCAAGTTCGCTTTCGGCGTGGATCACTTTTAAATTAAATTCTTCAGCAGACTCAGCCAAAAAATGCAAAATACCCGATGTCGGGGTCATGGGATAGGCAATATAAGAATCCAGCCCCGCTTTAATTAACCCAAGCGCTATGGAATCATTGCCTGATAAGAAGGCTTTTTTTTCAGAAGCTAATTTTGGGATTTTCGAAACTTCTTTAGCTAGATCAAATCCTTTTTTAGCTATCCTTAAATTAAGTTCAATGTCTTTATAGATATGTTTTTTTAATACCTCTTCCAAGATGTTCCAAGCTATTCCTGAAGCTTTGCAAAATGATCCGATAATGCAGGTGTTGCGCATAATATCTTGCCCTTTTTCTTCACTGACAATATTTTTCATGGCAAGCCCAATACCTTGGCCCTCTACCGAGTTGGAATCAAAAATTACGATAGCATTTTCTTTTAACCTCTCTTTATGCAGATCTAAAGTCTCTTGATTTAAGGCCAGTAAAAAATCGACTTGATTAAAATGAGAGCCGATTTTCACTTTGGACGCTCTGATAATGCAAAAAGTATGTCCGCCGGTAATCAAAGAAGGATAATCTCGGTAGATATAAATATTATATCCCAGATGATTAAATAAACTGGCAATAATCGTACTTGCCTGGTTAATGCCAAATCCCGCTTTACCGCCAATGATAACTGAAAATTCATTCATGATTTAGCCCTTCTATAATATTTGCCATGATTAAGTCATTATTAGTAAGCCCTTTTGCAGCATGCGTGGTAAGGGTGATCACTAACTTGTTATACATTATGCACATATTGGGATGATGCCCTTCTTCTTCTGCAATTGTTGCAATAAGATCTAAAAAGAATTTGGCCTCGTTAAAATTTTTAAATTTAAATTCTTTAACTATTTTTTTATCATCAATTAGCTCCCAACCTTTGGGTATTAGCTTGATAACTTCAGTTTTACTAAGAGGTTTAACGCCTCCTTCACAAGGCTTACATTTAAAACTAAACACTTCTTTTAGACCTAAGCTCGGAGTTTTTATCACCTCTTGTAAACTTTTTATCGCCTCATCAAAATTTAACGAATGGGTCAATTCCGGCGCTACTTGGATATAGCGAATAACATTATTTTTATCTAAAACAATCACTCCCCTTGCCAAAAGATGAAGCTCCTGGATCAAAAGGCCATAATTGATCCCAAAATTAGCCGATTTATAATCTGAGAGGATTTTTATATTTTTAACTTCAAAAGAGTCACAAAAACGTTTTTGGGCAAAAGGCAAGTCCATGCTTATGCCTAAAATTGCTACATCATTTGAGAGTCCAAGAGCTCTTTTATTAAACTCTTTGACCTGCATATCACACACAGATGTGTCCAATGAAGGAAATGAAGAAATAACTTTTATCTTATCTTTAAAATCTATTAGGCTAACCTCTTGTAAATCTTGAGAGGTTACCTTAAAATTAGGAGCTAAGGTTTTAACCTTTAATTTTCTCCCTACTACAGTGAGCATTGAACCTTTGAAAGTAATTTTTGTCATGATTCGTCTCCAAAAATTTAAAACGATTAAGATCGCTTAAAACCAATCTTTCCATTATATGCTGATTAACATATTTTGGGAAATAATTCCAACTGATGAATTCAGAGCTTAATGATCAGGCTCTTAAGAAAGTTGGCCTAGATAAAGTTTGAATATTGCGGCATTTATATAAAACTATTATTCGTCCGATTAAGCAAAGGCTCCCAATGGCAATGATTGGTATTAAGCCGACTGGATTAACTCCAAAGCCTATTACAAATAATGAAATTGCAATAGCTACAGTTATTATATGGCTTGCAATAAAACATTTAGATGAAAATTTAGTCTCTTCTAAGAATCTATTACTGAAGCTGTTTTTGTCTTGAGTAATTGTTTCCCTTCGCTTAATTATTTCTTCATCCACGGCCTGAGCTCTGAGATTAAGCTTTTGGTTTTCTTCGTCAGATTTCTTAATTTGCTGCTCGGTTTCACTCAAGTTTGATTTAGCCGACAATAAAGATAGGGATTATAATGGACCCCAAAAACTGGACACACTAGGAAGAGACAAAATTTAATATTTTTGGATATTTATTAACAATAAACCAAGACAAAGGAACTGTTTTAAATGAATTTTTAGTCTATTCAAAAATAAAACCAAAAAAAATAGTTTTTTTAGATGATAAAGAAAACAACCTGAAAAGTGTAGAAAAAACATCAAAAAAATTGAAAATAGAGTTCATTTGGCTTTCAGATAATCAAGCAGAAAAGTTTCTTAAAAAATGATAAAGCCGTTGTTCATAGATATTTTTTCTCATCTTCTATTAATGCTTGCATGTTAGTAAGAGTGAATATATCTTCTACCGATGCTATTTCTAACCCTGTAGACTTGTGATGCTTCATGATGTTTTGGCAAATATCGTTCATTACTTTTATAGAGGCTCTCATGAGATGGTTCGCAAATATAATGCCGGTTACTCCCATTTCTTGAAATTGAACAATAGGTGACGCTTCATATTTTGTTGGAATAATAATCACAGGCGCTTTTTTATTCCATTTCTTGCAGAATTCTAATATTTCTACCGGAGTATCTTTTTTAGAATGAATCACGATTGCATCAGCACCAGCTTCTATATAAAAAGATGCCCTTTTGATAGCTTCATCCATTCCCAAATTTGCTATCAATGCCTCCGTTCTTGCTATAATGCAAAAATCATTGTCAGTTTGACTATCTTTGCATGCTTTGATTTTACCACAAAAATTATCAATATCCACTAAAGAATGAGCAGCCGTTACAAAAGAGTTCATCTTTGGAAAAAGTTTATCTTCATATACAACCCCAGCAATTCCCATCAAACATAATTTTTTTACAAAGATTCTAGCATTATTAAAATTACCATGTCCTGTATCTCCGTCCACCAGAATTGGAATATTTGTGCAGTTGGACATTGATTCCAAAATATCCAATACTTGCGTCCATGAAAGTTCATTAGCATCTCGAACCCCCATCGCCGCCGACATCGTAAAACCTGAAGCCCAAACACCATTTGCTCCAGATTTTTCAACGATTTTTGCTGATATGCCGTTATGTGCTTCTAAAAACAAAGATACACCAGTGCAATCCTGAATTGCCTGTCTCAAAATTTTACTTCTAGTCATCATAATAACATGGCCTCCCAAAACTCCTGTTTCAATTTTTCTAACAAAGAATCACTAACTTTAAATTCTTTGTTATAAGGAGCATAATTTTTTCCCCAATTATCATCTGTAAAGGCAACACCATTGAACCATCGCAAATCTTTATATCTAGGAACAATATGAAGATGCAATGCGTGACAAACATTGCACAAGCACGAATAATTTATTTTATTAGGCTGAAAAAGCTTATGCAAAGCAGCTTTTGATAGATTCATAATTTCCTTGAGCTCCAAAAGTTTTTCATTATCTAAATCGAACAGATCGATAGAATTTCTAGATTTATAAAAGAGACATAGCCTTCCTAGATAGCATTGGTTTTCATTTAAATACAATTCCCAAAAATTGAATGATTTGATCTTTAGTTTTTCAAAATGACTCATGTTTGCAAACCATACTTATTTTATCACCTTCAACAACTCTAAGTTCATTGGCAGAATGAGAACTTCTCACTCTAGCCAACTCAAGTAAAGGCGGAGTCAGAGAGCTCCCCGAAAAAACAACCCATTCGCCAGTTTCTGCTGTCTTCATTTTTTTTACGTATTTTGCTGTAACTTTGTATTCATTATTTACAAAAATATCAATACTTGATGAAGTTATTATTTCTTCAGAAATATTAAGATTGATCTTCATCAACCCAAAATTATCAATATGCACCACAGTCCCGATTTCTATTTCCATCATATTCAATATCGATTCATCACAAGGTTCTCCCAGATTTTCATATTTTATGCCTGATGCGATCATGGCAGCAATAGGCGCTTGCACGTTTCTTCCTCCAAATGATCTGTTATCAACAAATCTGGTTATTTTTGTTTGATATAACTTTTTCACACCAAAATCTTTTAACAGCCAAGAGAAATATCCGGAATTATTCCCAACAAAAATGATTCCATTTTTTGTTTCGCCAAAAATTCTGATTGGGTTAGTATTAACGCCATTTACAATGACTAAAAATATTGTTCCCGAACTACATAATTCAGCAAGAAGTCTTATTGAAAAAGCAGCATTTATCATCGAGAAATTTTTAATTTTAACTAGGGGAGCAATCTCACAATTATTGGCTCCAAGTAATTCTAATTCATTTGTAAGTTTTTGATGTATTTCATTAAAAGCAATATCTGTACAGTCAGAAAATATGATGATTTTTGTTTTTCGTCTCAATTGATCTATGTAAGAACATGTAACATCATAGACAAAATCCGAAACGATCATTGCTTCACTAGTCATTTGATCTAAACTCTCTGGGTTGTGATTGAGATTTGCCCAATCTTCTTTAATCCTAAGAAGACGGATTGCAAAATCTATATGTTTTTCTCCGAACAGTTTTTTGAAGAGTAAAATATCAATTTTTGGTTTAAATATTTTCGTTATCACAAAAATTGCATTTATTATTACGTATTGCGATCTCTTCAGAATATATCTGCACAGCTCCTGAAAATTAGAGAAATTTTCTCTATTTATCTGAAGATATTTGCTTCTTATATCATGCACAAGATACACAATGTTATGAAAGCAATCCATAATGCACGTATTCTCATAATTATGACTATAATTACGTAATGTAAGGGTGTCTTTGCCAAAAAGTGATTTCGATTGGTCTAGAAAATTCGTGTAATATTCTGGTTTTATTCCATGATTATGATTTTTCCTGATGAAATCAGATAATGCAACAAGCGTTATGCTTATCTTGAAATTAAATGCAGTTCTGATTTCATTGGCTATCTGCCGGATGTTTTGATACACATTTTGGGAAGACTCTTTTACGATAACTGAAAAATCAATATCACTCCAATTCTCTATAATTAATTCCATATCCGTGGAAGTTCCCCGAAGCAAGACATCGAATATTCCTTCTATGTCTCGGCATTTCTTTGTAAAACTTTCTATTGCTCTTAGATATTCATTTTTTTTTGACATTTTTTCTCCTTATGAATATGATTTAGAATCAGAGAAAATATCTCTTTATCAATTTCTACGCCAGTTTTTAAATTTTCTTGATAATGAGCAGCAGAACCTCTTCCTGGAAGATGAAATATAGAATCATTGTTTTCTTCTATTGTATCTTTTAATTCGTCCATTTTTTTATAAAAATCAGACACTTCTGTAAAATGTGGTATATGAAATGTTATAAAAAAATCCCCTTTGTTTGGAGGTAATTCCATGTATCTCGTCCCCGTAACATTTATATTATTTACACCTCCAATGAAAGGTCCAGCTAAAATACTTATAAGAAGAGATAGCATAGAAGCTTTAGCTCCATTATCAAAGGGAAGCAAACTTCCTCCTTCATTTATAACATTAGGATTCGTTATCGCTTGTCCATTTTTATCAGCGCACCAACCAAGAGGAACATTTTCACCCCGTGCAATCTTTTCCATCACAACACCTCTAGAAACTTTTGATGTTGAAAAATCTGCATGAATATCACTTGCTTTACCTGGAATGGAATAAGCAATTGGATTTGTTCCCATTATTTTTTTTGTCCCCCCATTAAATGATACAGCCGGAGAGGATGTCGTCATACCGATACATATGCAATTATTTTTTGCAGCAATTTCTGTATAAAAAGAAAGACAGCCTATATGAGATGCATTAATGACTCCAGAAATACCAACACCAAAATTTTGGGCTTTTTTTATAGATATGTTTACAGCATCACGAGCAGTAACCTGACCTATCGAACGTTTTGCATCAATAACAGTTATAATTTCATTGTCCTTCATAACCTCAACTTCATATTTTGGATTAATCGTTCCATTTTTCAATCCTTCCGTCAATTGCAGCAATCGAATGCTACCATGTTGGCTATATCCTTTGAGATCGGCTGTTACAAATGAATCTGCTATAAATTCTGCGTCTTCTTTTGAAATGTTATAAAGTATCAATTCAGAAACTAAGGCCTCTCGTAAGATTTTGGGATCAATCCTCATTTTCAGCTCCCAAAAAAACCAGGCCATCTTTGTAAAGATTCTTATGTAAATCCTCAATTTTTTCTATAAATACATGGATACACTGATCCACAACTTGTGAAGGAAGAACTAAGGGGTCCTCTTTAACAAAATTCCAACAATATTCGAAAATATCAACAAACAAGCGATCGACAGATTGTTCTAGATATTCTATATCTTCGATTTTTAAAAAATTAAGTTCTCTTAGACGCTTGTAAAGAAACCACAGCTTTTGCATAAACTCAACTTTTTCATATTCCAAAATCTCTCCAATTTCTCTGATTCTAGCGACATTTTCTGTAAGGGCTGGATATGTGTAATATCCAGAATCTCTCTTTCTTTTTACCCCTATATTTTGAGACACTTCCTCATATGCTTTAGTTCCTTTGATTAAGAATAATTCATGAAAAAGCTTGTTCATCTGAATCTTGCCAAAATATCGTAATATATCAAGATTGTCCTCTATATCCTTATCGATCGTCCAAGGAGTAAACATGATAAAACCATAGGAAAAATCTATGCTTAATTCTTTAAGAAGATCTATCGCATTCTTATTTTCTTGAACTGAGGTTCTTTTGTTCATTTTGTCCAAAATTCTTTGACTCCCAGATTCTATCCCTACGTAAACCCTCTTAAGGCCTGCATCCTTAAGCTGTAACAATAATTCTTTATTTTTAACAATAGAAGCGGCACGGCCTTCCATGTGAAAACTAACATCTCGAAGCTCAGCTTTTGCTATTTCAGCAAATTTTATTGCCCTAGCATTGTTTGCCGGTCCAATAAAATCTGAATCTATAAATCTAAATTTTTTCAGTTTATTGTTCTTGTTTTTTATGTATTTTATTTCTTCGATTAAGCTACTCGCTGATCTTATACGCCAAGAAGGAAATATTTTTTTTCCAAGAAAGGGACGTATGGCGCAAAAGGAACAACAAAAAACACATCCGCGGCTTCCCTCTAACAAAACTTCATAGGATTCATCTTTTTCAAATGCTAGATATCTGTAGGGAAAAGGTAAGGAATCTAAATCTAACACTACATCCCTATCATTTGATATATGACCAACATGAGATAATCCTTTGATTTCCTTCCAATCACCTTTCTTTATCAAAGCATGACAAAGATTAAGCAACCCTATCTCGCCTTCGCCCATAATAATTGAATCGATTTGCGGTATAGTGTCAAACAATTCTTGAGTTTCCAAAGTTGAAAACTGTCCACCAGCTGTTATGTGAGTATTTTGCGATATAATATTTCTAAATAGTTTTACAAAATTCAAAGACCAAAACAATCCTTCTCTAGATGCTATTGAGAGCCCTATTAAGTCAAAATCTTTACCTTTGATTTTTTCTATAACTTTTTCTGGTGACATATCAAATGATCTTGCATCACAAATAGTCACATTAATGTCATTGGATGAGAGATAGGCCGCCAGATATTCTATACCCAAATTTTCCGTAACAAATGTGGAAGACCTATAAGATCCAAAATCACCTGGTGAAATCAATAAGACCGAAAAAGTGTTTTTACTAGTAACGGTCTGTTTTTTTTCTAATTCGAATAACATATTTAAGCTTCCTTAATTTTTTTGTTCCCTAATTTAGGATAAAGATGAAAATTGAACAATAAACATTTCGACTTGTTCAACAGATGCATCAAGAATATCCGTAGGGCTTAAAAATGGTTTTCTTATTTTATGTCCTTTATCATCAAGTGCTTCAAAATCAATTTTAGATCCTGAAGTTCTTGAAATTATTGTTTGTCCAAGATTAAGTAATTTTTCTCTCACAAACCATTGTCCTCTCAGTATTGAAATTATTGTTTGTCCAAGATTAAGTAATTTTTCTCTCACAAACCATTGTCCTCTCAGTATTTGATGATGACTATTATTTTGTTGTATTTTACTTTTCGTACCTAACATTGTCCAACGTAGCAATTCAGGATTATCAACAAAAAAATCAGACGATGTCATTGCAGTTTCTACTGCTCCACGATCTAAAAGTGTGGCTGTATTAAGAAGTCTTTCTAACACTACTGAAAACGGTATTTCTACTTTCCAATCAGAGCTTGGTGTAAATTTATATTGCCTTGCAACATAAATTAAATCGTTATACAAATCTGGGTGCGAAGCACGTAAAGAATCAATGCTTATCGCTCTCAATTCCTCTTTTGTATAAAATCCAAATAATTTCTCTCTTAATTTGTTCATATCTTTCTTAAAGGCGACATCTTCTTCAAAAGTACCAGCTTGTATTTGTGCTTCGCATTCGGAAAAATAGATTTTGGGGATCTCAAGCTCATGAGCAATTCTAAACATGTGATCCAATTTACTAGTTCTTGTGCTAAATGAAAGCCACATATACGCGCAAACCTCCCGATAAGAATTACAAAAAGCATGCCACTGATCCACTGTGGGTGTAAAATGTTGACAAATCGACAAATAATTCCTTATCGTCACTTCTTCTTGATGAGAATATGTTTCAAATTGTTCAAGTGTTAGCCTATTTAAAACATTAACTTGTTCTTGAAGAGAGCCTAATAATTTCTCATATACCTTGCCGCCTATCACCTGTTGTTCTCCAACGATCGATATAGGAGGTGTAGCTCCGGCACGATTGAGTAATCCATCTCTAATGGCAAATGAAGCTAATTGAAGCTCTAATAAAGAACCACTCATAATAGAATCTGGCTTTACAAACCAAGCCTTTCCGGCTTCATCTGTAAACATTTTCCCTTTCTTTGTTGCCTCCGCTACAAGTTCACTCATAGTCGGCAATATCTCAGGCGTTACAGCTTCAAACAATTCTGATATTCTACTAAGAGGAACTTCAACAGCAGGAACTGCGCCAAGATATACTTTTTTTCTAAATCCATCTATCGTAACAATTTGACCATCATATGGGGAAAATACATCCACTGCATCTTTAACTCCAATAACACAAGGGACTCCATGTTCACGAGCAATCAACATGGGATGTGCTGTGGGATTTCCCTCCATGCTCACAATTCCCTTAAACGTTGTAAAAAATTGACTCCATGAATTTTCTGTTCTGTGCGCTACTATAATATCCTCAGGTTCTATGGATTTTTCTCTTGATTCTAATTGAGAAAATCTTGTGATCACTTTCACTTTACCTTGAGAAACTCCGCTGACAGAATATCTTCCTTCGGCTATTGTTTTTAAACTTGATAAAAGAATAGATGGATCAAGATCATACTGTAACAGGTCTTACTTGTAAAAAATGAATATCTCCAGAAGGGTCGATGCAAAATTCCGTGTCGATAGCGCCTTGATAAATAGAAAAATAGCGCTGAGCTATTTCTTGAAGAATCAGAGCAATTCTTTTTGCTTCTGTGGAGGAAATAGACTCTCTTCTGGCCTCTGCTTCGGAAATGGAAACTTCTTCTATACCAGAAGCACTAGGAAGAGCTCTATGACAGGATGTTTTTGGAGCTAACGTCCTTCTAATTGGCACTAAACTTTTAGAAAATAAATAGGAATCACCCGATTCCCCTCCCACAATCCCTTCTACTCCAAAATTAGATATTATGTTGATTCCTCGATAACCAGTTGCAACATCCATCGTAAAAGCAGTACCTGAACTTCTTGACACCATCATTTTTTGTACAACGACGCCCATGCCTGCATTTTTAACATCGATTTTTTTTTCTATATAATATTTTATTGCCCTGTCGCTAAAAACAGAAGCCCAAACGGTTTTTATAGCCTTCAAAAAATCATCGAAGGTTCTTTGATTTAAAATTGAGTCATATAATCCTGCAAAAGATGCTCCTGGTGAATCTTCTGTTATCGCGGAGCTTCGTACTGCAATAGGTCCATCTGCAGATATTTCATTAAAAAGACATTGCAAAACACCTAAAATTTGTGGTGATAATATTATCTTTTCAATTTTTTCTCTTATCCGTTCTGCTAAAATATATACTTTGGTAGTATCGGCAGACTCAGATTTACAGGCTTCGCTTAATATTTCTATCGATCTAGATATTTCAGAATCTTCACTCAAAAATAATTTTCTGAAAATGGAGTGGGATACAAATCCCCACAAGGGAACATTGGCTGATTGTATTGCGCTAAGAACAGCTAAATTAGCAGCTTTTCCACCACCATTTCTACG
>JACRNF010000015.1 GCA_016219355.1 Chlamydiota bacterium
CAACTAAAGGGTTTTTACCAAAAACCCAGGATCCACTTCCATATACAGCGCCGATTGATTTGGAAGCGCTTGGAGAAAGCCGAAAAGAGGAGGCTTTTGCTCAGGAACTGGCTTATGCTTTCCAAAAAGAAAGAATCGATTTGTACACAATCTTTCTTTACTTTGATAAAGAGAAAAGAAAATGTTTGTGGCTAAAAATTATTAACGATAGCTATCGTTCGGAGCCGATTTTAAGAAATTATCTGCAAAAGTTACTTTCTAATTTAACTCCGGAAAATGTTTATCAAATTGTTATCTCGGTCGAAAGCGAGGGCATTTTGTCCCATAGCTATGTTTTTAAATTTCAGGATTTGGAAAAATACGAAAAAAAAGAAATATCTAGCAAAGAACTAGAAGTTTTATCTCCTATGTTAGAACCTATCTTTCCTCCGGGAGAATTTGAGAGCAAACTTTTATATATAAGACATAAAAAAATATGTTTGTTTAATTTAAAACCCTCTTTGCATACCTATTTTGGATCAACCAAGGGAAAGCTTAAATACGATGTTGGTTTTTTGTTTGGGCCTGAAGGATATCTGTTCGATTCAATCTATTATGAACTGAAGGCTAGCTACATTGTAAAGTCCACCAATCGAGATGTGGGCGATAAAGACGTTAATAATCCTTCGCAGCTTTTAAATGTCAGGACCGATTCTATAAATTATTGGCAGACCAATACTTTGCATGTTGAAAGAGGCTATGTACAAAAAACTTTTAATCTGGACAAAAGTTGGTTTTTAAGAGGATCTATGGGCTATTTTGAAATTGCCTATGGGGGAGTGGCGATGGAAGCTCTTTATTATCCAGTAAATTCTCTTTGGGCAATTGGAGTGGAAGGCTCAACACTATTAAAAAGAAAATATAGCGGACTCTCTTTTCAGTCCAAAGTTAGAAAATGGGAAGTGGATACGCCGGTGTTTGAACATTATGTTGGACTACAATATTTTTTAGATTTTTATTTTGATGTGCCGATTGTAAAGCTTAATTTTAAAACTTCCGTAGGGCAATTTTTGGCCAAAGACAAAGGGATCAGATTTGATATGATGCGTTATTTTAAAAGCGGTCTTAGAGTTGGCTTTTGGTATACTTTTACAAGTGGCCATGACAAGGTCAATGGTAAAACATATTTTGACAAAGGGTTTTCCATATCCATGCCTTTAGATTTCTTTATGGCAAAAAGCTCGAGGACTAGAATGTTTTATGAAATGTCAGCTTGGCTAAGAGACGTTGGGGCAAAAGCTTATACCGGAAAAGAAATTTATCCAATTTTGCATGAGGAGCGGCTCGAGTAAAAATCCTTTTCTTATAATGAAGCAAGTTGCTATTCTTTATTTTTAGCAACTTGGGAAAAATAATATGCAAGAAGAATTTACCGAAAATCAAAAAAAAACTTTGGAAAAGTTCGTTTCATCAACTGAGAGCGATATTTTTGTTTTAAGTAATTTGCCCGAAGTTGTTAAAGGAGCTTTGTTTTCTAGATATTCAAGATCAAGTTTAGGCTTAAGATCCCTTCTTTTAAAAGAGTTTTTAGAAGACAGTAATTTTTTAAGCATTACTAAAGATGAAACTTTACTTCAGTCGGAAGCTATAAAAAAATCGCAAACTTTTTATGATAAAATTTTAGATGGTTTTGGTGATGATTCTATTGGTGAGCTGGGTGGTTGTCACTTAGCTATTGAAAACGTTTCGATGTTAGCTACCAAGGTTATTGAAGATTGCAGGATCGGGGGCTCTCCGCTGGAAAAATCTACCAGATACATCTATTTTGATCAAAAAGTTAATGGAGAATATCTCTTTTATAAAGAACCGGTGATCATGACCTCTGCTTATAAAGAGCTTTATCTTCAAACTTGTAATTATTTATTTGACGCTTACACCAGTTTGATTCCCTTGCTCACAAGTGTCATTGAAAAAAACTTCCCTAAAGATCCTACAGGTTCAAAAGTAGCTTATACAGCTGCTTTAAGAGCAAAAGTTTTGGATTGTTTAAGAGGCCTTTTGCCTGCGGGCAGTCTTACTAATCTTGGCATTTTCGGCAATGGCCGTTTTTTTGAATATATGCTTCAAAAATTAAGCGCTCATAACTTAGCCGAAATGCAAGATATTTCAAAAAATGCATTTTCCGAATTAAGTAAAGTTATCCCTTCATTTGTAAAAAGGGCCGAAGGTTCTCATAAACATCATATTGCATATTTAAATTTTATTGAAAAAGTAAAAGAAGAAATTAGAACCTTAACGTATGAGAATACAACTAAACTCGCAAGCGACATAGATAAAGGGGTCTATTTAATCAATTATGATAACGATGCTTCCATTAAGGTGGCCTCCGCTTTATTATTTGAAAATTCTCATGCCTCACTTTCTGCATTGCAAGATTATTTTAGATCGATGCCTAAATTAGAATTAACTGCGATGTTTGAATCAATCTCCAATCCAAGAGAAAATAGACGTCATAAATCACCTCGCGCTTTGGAACAAGCCCAATTTACTTTTGAAATTATTTCAGATTTTGGCATTTACCGTGACCTTCAAAGACATCGTATGCTGTCTCAAGAAAGACAACTTTTAAGTTGCAATTTAGACTTTTTTATTCCCGATGAAATTTTAGGAACCGAAATGGAAGACATTTATGTTGAAGCCATGAGAAAAGCGAAAGTAGCTTATGATACTATTGCCAAAGAACTTCCGGAAGAGGCCCAATATGTTGTCCCCATGGCCTATAATTTGCATTGGTATTTTACTCTTAACTTAAGATCATTGCAGTGGCTTTGTGAGCTAAGATCTTCTCCTCAAGGCCATCCTACTTATCGTCGGGTTGCCCAAGAAATGGCAAAACAAGTTTGTAAAATTTTCCCTGAATTTACCCCTTTTTTTAAATTTGTAGATTATCAAGGATATGAACTTGGCAGAATTGATCAGGAAAATAAAAAAATTGAAAGACAAAAAGCATTCTCAACATGAGCAATATTAAATCTTTTTTTTCAGGCAAGGTATTTGGCGGAATGTTGCTCATAGCAGGTAGCTGCATCGGCGCAGGTATGCTCGGCCTTCCTATTGTTATGGGACTTCTTGGTTTTTTTCCCTCGGTAATTTTACTTTTAGCTTTTTGGGTTTTTATGACCTTTACCGGTCTTTTGCTCGTTGAAATAAACGGCTGGTTTAAAAAGCAGGTGAATATTGTTTCGATGTCAGAAAAAGCAATCGGTAAATTCGGCAAAATTCTAAGCTGGACCCTCTATCTGTTTTTATTTTATTCACTCTTGGTAGCTTATATCGCAGTCAGCGGCACTATTGGATCTTCTATTTTACCTTTTGAATTTTCCAACCCTTTGACCAAAATTGTTTTTGCGCTAGTTTTGGGAAGTGTAGTTTTTTTTGGAACAGGACCGGTTGATTTTTTTAATCGATTTTTGATGTTTGGCAAAATTGGTTTTTATTTAGCTATGCTTTTCTTCGGATTTTCTAAAATTGATTTTAGCTATCTATTAAATACCAATGCAAAATATTTTCTTTTGCCTATTCCGATTTTAGTAATTTCTTTTGGCTTTCATAATATTATTCCATCTTTAGTTGCATACATGAAAGGGGATTTGAAAAAAGTTAAAATGGCGATCTTAGGTGGCAGCTTTTTATCTTTGATAGTTTATCTTTTTTGGATTTTAATGATCATCGGTATTGTTCCTATAGATGGAGAAAATGGTCTGCAAGCTTCTTATTTAAAAGGAAAGGAGATCAGCTCTTCATTGAATAATATTTTAGGCACTTCTTTCATCACAGTGTTTGCCCGAGGTTTTTCTTTTTGCGCTTTGATCACCGCTTTTTTAGCTCAAAGTTTGGCCCTCTCTCATTTTTTAGCCGATGGCCTAAAGGTTGAAGTTAGCTCCAAAAATAACTCTTGGCTAGTTCCTCTTGCGATCATTCCGGCGCTTGTTTTTGCTTTAGTTTACCCAGCTATTTTTTTCACCGCCCTTAATTTTGCCGGCGGTTTTTGCGCTATAATTTTATTTGGCATCTTGCCCGCAGTAATGGCTTGGAAAGGAAGATATGCCAAAAATTATTCCACTTCTTATATTGTCACAGGGGGAAAATTTTCGCTCATTATAGCTATTATTTTCTCATTGATTGTTTTACTTAATGAAACCATTAGCCTTTTTTAACATGTTTGATTTAGTTACCGAATATGAGCCATGTGGAGATCAGCCCAAAGCTATCGAAGCTTTAGTAGAAGGCTCTTTTAACAATAAAAGAGCTCAGGTTCTTTTAGGCATCACCGGCTCTGGTAAAACTTTTACCATGGCCAATGTCATTAAACAGGTGCAAAAGCCAACTTTAATCTTGGCTCATAATAAAACGCTAGCAGCTCAGCTTTATCAAGAATTTAAAACTTTTTTTCCGAATAACGCTGTAGAATATTTTGTTTCTTACTACGACTATTATCAACCAGAGGCTTATATAGCCAGGACCGATACTTATATTGAAAAAGATCTTGCCATCAACGACAAGATCGATAAAATGCGCCTTAGCGCCACGCGGTCATTGATTGAAAGAGATGATGTTATCATCATTGCTTCCATCTCTTGCATTTATGGGTTGGGTATTCCGGAATTTTATTCCAAAATGGTCCTAAAATTAAAAAAAGGTCAAGAAATTAGAAGAGACGATGTCCTCCTTCATTTAGTTGAGCTTCACTACACCCGCAATGATTTTGAACTTTCTCGAACCCACTTTCGGGTGAGGGGAGATATTTTAGAAATTGTTCCCGCTTATGAAGAAGATTTAGGTTATCGCATTGAATTTTTTGGCGACAACATTGAAAGAATTTCTAGCATCGATCCATTAACTGGCAAAGTCAAAGAAAGATTAGATGAGGTAAGCATTTATCCCGGATCTCACTTCGTGACTCCCGAAGATGTTAGAGTAAACGCCCTTGAAACCATTAAAATGGAACTTGAAGATAGATTAAAATTTTTTGCCGATAATAATAAACTTATTGAAATGCAGCGTATCAAAGAAAGAACCCTCTACGATATCGAAATGATCCGAGAAGTCGGATTTTGTAAAGGGGTCGAAAATTATTCCAGGCACTTTTCACAAAGAAAAGCTGGTGATCCGCCCCCTTGTCTTTTGGATTATTTTCCTAAAGATTTTTTAATGTTTATTGATGAGTCGCATCAATCTATTCCTCAAATGCATGCCATGTATAATGGTGATCGGGCAAGAAAACAAGCCCTCATTGAATTTGGTTTTAGGCTCCCATCCGCCTTTGATAATCGACCATTAAAATTTGAAGAAGTTTATCAAAAAATGAACCACGTTATATATGTTTCAGCAACTCCCGGAAGTTGGGAAATCAACGAATCGCAAGGAAATATTGTTCAACAGATTATCAGACCAACCGGTCTTCTAGATCCTAAAATAGAAGTAAAGCCAGCGACCGGCCAAGTAGACGATGTTTTAGAGGCCATTAGAATCGAAAAACAGAAAGGGGGGAGGGTCTTGGTAACCACCCTAACCAAAAAGCTTGCAGAAGACCTTTCAAAATATTTAAACGAGATCAGCGTAAAAGCCAAATATATACACTCCGACATCGACACCTTAGAAAGAATGCAAATAATCAAAGGGTTAAGAACCGGGGAGTTTGATGTTTTAGTTGGGATCAACCTATTAAGAGAGGGTCTAGATTTGCCTGAAGTATCTTTAGTTGCCATATTAGATGCTGATAAAGAGGGCTTTTTAAGAAGCGAGACCGCCTTGATTCAGACCTGCGGTAGGGCCGCCCGAAATGTAAACGGCAGGGTAATCATGTACGCCGACAAAGAGACCCAAAGTATTAAGATTGCCGTTGGCATCACCACCAAAAGAAGAAAAGATCAAGAAGCTTATAACTTAAAACATGGCATCATTCCTAAAACCATTTCCAAAGGCAAAGTCGAAACTTTAGAAGAAACTTTTGGTATTTTGCCAGAACAGGTTCCTCCAGATGTCAAACCGCTTTACACTGAAAAAGTAAAAGTGGATGATCTAGAGAAGAAAATTAAAGAATGTGAACAAGAAATGAAAAAAGCCGCCAAAGAACTTAGGTTCGAAGACGCCGCCCACTTCAGAGATCTCTTCCATTATTATCAAACTTTAGAGATGATGAAAGAGGACGTTCCTTAAAGAGTTATTTTTTTTGATGAAGGAAAAATTGAGATCCTATGACAAAAAACAAATTTATTATTTTTTTAGCCTACTCTTATTTTAAGTTTTTTCATTTCGTTCGCAAATTGATAAAACCAACAAATACCCGCTATAAAACTTTCAGAACTTGTTTTGAATTAATGCGAAAAAATAATGCCAAAATTATCGTAGAAACCGGAACCGCTCGAGATGGCCTCAAAAGCTTTAAAGGCGACGGCGGTTCAACCATGCGATTTTCTCAATTTGCTGCCGAAAATGATGGAATCCTTTATTCAGTAGACATCAATAAAGATAGTTTAGAAAAAGCTAAAAGCACATGCGAGCCATACAAAAAGCATGTCAATTTTATACACAATGATTCCATTGATTTTCTCCAAAAGTTTTCACGTAAAATTGATATGCTATATTTAGATAGTTTCGACTTCGATGAAAACAATCCCACCCTTTCTCAAAAACATCATTTAAAAGAAATCGAGGCAGCTTTCAATAAATTATCCGAAACTTCCATTGTCATGATCGATGATTGCAATCTCCCCCACGGCGGCAAAGGAAAACTTGCCATAGAGTTTTTGCTAAATAAAGGTTGGAAAATCATTCAGCAAGACTATCAAGTCATACTGATGAGAAAATAGGCAAAAGAAAATGCAAATTAAAAAAAATCCTCTTACCGGTAAATACCTTGTTCAAAATCAGACTTTGTTTTTGTTGTTAAAATTTATCGATAGGATTTTAAGTTTTTTAGTTGAAAAGAAAAAAGAAAAAAAATTAGAAAAAGGGAAAAAAGAAAAAAAAGAAATGCAAAGGAGCGAGCTCCTTTGCAATCCTATTATTTTAAAGAAAAAACGAATTTTGGTTTGTAATATTGCACATTTAGGCGATGTCATTATTGCCACGGCTATCTTGCCTATATTAAAACAGAAGTTTGGAGATTGCCACATTGGGTTTTTGACAAGTTCGGCATCTAAAGTCGTAATAGAAGGACATAAGTTAATTAATGTCATACATGAGTTTAATCACTTCAGATTGAATCGGGGAAACAATCTTTTAAAAAAGATTTTTCAACATATTCAGAGTAAGAAAAAGGTAATAAAAGAGCTGAAAGAAGAAAGTTATGATATAGCGATAGATCTGTATTATTTTTTTCCAAATAGTATTTCAATTATTGCTAAAGCAAAAATTCCCATGAGAATTGGCTACACCAGCGGCGGCTTTGGGCCTCTGCTAACACATAGTCTTGATTGGAGCATGAAAGATCATTACGTCGGTTTTTATCATTTGCAACTCTTAAAATTTTTAGATATTAATTTTGAAAATTACAAACCCAAACCCAATCTATCCGAAGTAAAAGAAATAGTTAAAGATAGGGTAGAGGGAAAAATTTTAGAAAAAGGGTATGTTATTTTTCACTTGGGCTCCGGCCATCATTTAAAAGAATGGCCCTTAGAAAAATACAAAGCAGTAACTAAAAAATTAGTTAAAAAAGGGATAAACATCATTTTTACTGGAAAAGGGGAACAAGAAAATAAAAATATTAATGAAGTTATTCAAGATGAAAAAAGATGTTTGAATTTGTGTGATAAACTATCCTGGGCGGAATTTGCATTCCTAGTAAAAAAAGCCAAAGTTATTTTGTGTGTCGATACCGCCATCAATCATTTGACCACAGCTTTAGATGTTACCACCGTTTGTTTATACTCCGGCATCAATAACTTCCATCACTGGCGATACCCATCTGAAAATAATATCGCTTTAATGAAAACCCTCTCCTGCACTTTTTGCTATAATAATAAAGGGTGTGAAAAGATGAGCTGCATTAGAGATATATCAGTTGAGGCTGTTTATGAAACCCTCTTTACCATTATCAATTTTAACCAAATTGAAAATGAATCAAAACATGCAAAGGGATAGCAATAAAATAAAGTTTACAGGTATCGAAGAGAAAAACGGATCAGATTTTGAGGGTTTTTCCGCAGCAGGTATACCTGTTTATACCTGCAAGGGAAAAGCCTCAATAGATGAATTGATTTTTTCTTTGAGAACTGTAAAATCTATTTTATTGCTATCCCAAAACTTAAGACAAAATCTTAGTGGCCTTTATAATTTAATAAAAAAATCTAACTTTGAATTTTCCATCTCAAAAAAAATAGTAGAAGAAAAGATAAAAGGGCCGATGCCCAGTTGGATGGAAAAGCAAATCCAAAATGAATTTGCTTTTTTTAAAAATAAAAAGATAAATAAAAATCTAGTCGATGAGACTTTGCAAGCTTTTAATCAGGTTTGTAAGGATAAAAAAAACGGACTATGCAAGATTAAAATTAAGAACAATAAAGTTTTTTGTGCAAATATTTTTCAAGTCGGATTTCATTCAAGACTTGTTCGCTTTGTAAATTTTTTGAGAAAAACTTCTGAGGTTATAAAATTTCCAGATATAGAATTTTTGTTTTCACTCAGCGATGATTTTGAAAATGAAAAATGGCTGGAAATTTTAAAAGTTCCCATCTTTGTCATTTCTAAAAAAGCAAATAATCAAAAAGTTGTAATGATACCCCATGTTGAGTGGACTTCTAAAAATGAAGGTTTAATCAAGGGCTTACAAAAAGAAGGGTTGGAAAAATTTCCATGGGATAAAAAAATTGAAAAAGGTTTTTGGAGAGGTAGCACCTCCGGTTTGTTTGATTTTGAAACAAATCCTAGATTTAAAGTGACTCAACTTTGTCAAAAAGAGTCTCAGTTTTTAGATGCATATTTTTGCAATCTGTGCCAGTGCACAGATAGAGAAAAAGAGAGTTTTTATAATAACTTTCAAGTTAAAGAGAATGTAGATCCGATTAGTCAATTGCAGTATAAATATTTGCTCGCTTTAGATGGTAATGTTTTTCCTGGTTCATTTTTTTGGCAGCTTTTTTCTAGCTCAGTTATTTTAAAAAATGAGTCATACTGGCTTGAATGGTATTACGCCGGATTAAAAGCAGATCATCATTTTATAGAGTTTAAAAGAGGCGCCTTAGATTTAGTTGAAAAAATTAAGTGGCTGCAAAAAAATGATACAGAAGCCAAAAAAAATGTCAAAAATGCAAATGAGTTTTCTGCAAGTTTTTTAACCAATGAAAGTATTGCTAGCTATATCTATCGATTGTTCGAAGGTTATAAAGAATTAATCCAAGAGTGATTTCATAGAATATTTTCTTTTATTTAAGTTCTTAAAGATTTATATTTTTGAGTAAAAATCAAATTTGTAAAAATTTTATTAAAATTTTAGTTGCCGGCGGCGCAGGATATGTTGGATCAAAACTAGTTCCTGCTCTTATTAATAAAGGATATGATGTTAAAGTTTTAGATCTTTACATGTACGGTAAAGATCTATTCCAAGAATATCGAAGTTCGGGAAAGTTGAGCGAAGTTGTAGGAGATATTCGAGATTTAAAACTCGTTGAAGAAGCTATTAAAGGATGTGATACCGTAATTCATTTGGCTTGTATTTCTAATGATCCTAGCTTTGAATTAAACCCAAAGCTTGGCAAATCAATCAATCTAGATGCTTTTGAGCCTTTTGTTAAGCTTGCAAAAAAACACAAAGTACAAAGATTTATCTACGCCTCTTCTTCATCTGTATATGGAGTTAAAAAAGAGCTCAATGTTACCGAAGACATGACCTTAGAGCCTTTGACCGATTATTCAAGATTTAAAGCCGATTGTGAAAAGATCTTGCTTAAATACAAAGATGATAATTTTATTTGCACGGTCTTAAGACCCTCTACTGTTTGTGGCTATGCTCCTAGACAAAGATTAGATTTGGTAGTTAATATTTTGACAAACTTGGCCTACAACACTGGTAAAGTCAAAGTTATGGGCGGAGATCAAATGAGACCGAACATTCATATTGATGATATGGTAAGAGCCTATATCCATGTTCTTGAGGCCCCTAAAAATTTAATCCAGGGAGAGATTTTCAATGTTGGTTATCATAATCACACTGTACTTGCTCTTGGAGAAATGATCAAAAAGATAGTGGGTAAGAAAAAAAATATCGAAATGGAAGTTGTTCCATCCAATGACAATCGCTCTTATCATGTAAATTCAGATAAAATTTCTAAAAAACTTGGCTTTACACCCAAATTTACCATAGAAAATGCAATTGAAGATTTAATTGATGCATTTGAAAAAGGAAAACTTCCCAATTCATTAGATGATAAACGGTATTTTAATATCGCAACTATGAAAGCTATCAATCTGGAGTAAAGACTTGAAAACCTTAGTTACCGGCGGCGCCGGTTTTATTGGATCTCATTTAGTCGATCTTCTTTTAAAAGAAGGACATCAAGTTTTAGTGATCGATAATTTATCCGGCGGTTGGATGAAAAATTTGACCGAGGCGATAAAAAATCCTCGCTTTACATTTATTGAAGCTGATATCAGAGATAAAGAAAAAATCTTTCCTTTATTTGAAGGAATAGATTGGGTCTTTCATTTAGCAGCAAAGGCGGACATCGTTCCTTCTATTGAAAATCCAAGAGAATACTTTGAAACCAACGTTGATGGTACTTTTAATGTCTTAGAAGCAGCTAGAGCGCATCATATTAAACGGTTTGTTTATGCAGCCTCTTCTTCTTGTTATGGCATTCCCAAAATTTATCCAACCCCTGAAACCTCAAAAGTTTCTTTAGAATATCCTTATGCTTTGACCAAATTTTTAGGCGAAGAGCTGGTTTTACATTTCGAAAAAGTATATAAGATGCCCTCAGTGTCTCTCAGATTTTTTAATGTTTATGGCCCAAGGTCTAGAACTACCGGTGTTTATGGCGCTGTTTTTGGAGTCTTTTTGGCCCAAAAGTTAAATAATAAGCCATTTACAGTAGTTGGTGATGGTAAACAAACTCGAGATTTTACATTTGTTACCGATGTTGCTAAAGCAGTTTATACCGCAGCAAAATCGGACATTTCCGGAGAAATTTTTAATGTAGGCAGCAGCGGTCACTATAGCGTTAATCGTTTAGTAGAGCTTTTAGGCGGAGATGTTGTTTATATTCCTAAAAGGCCAGGAGAGCCGGACTGTACTTTTGCAGACATAGCTAAAATTAAAAAAACATTAAATTGGCAAGCCGAAGTCTCTTTTGAAGAAGGGGTTAAAAAGCTTTTAGAAAAAATCGATGATTTTAAAGACGCTCCATTATGGGATACAAAAAGTATTCAAGAGGCGACTAAGCTTTGGTTTAAATATTTGACGCCAAAATCTGAGAAGACCTCATGTTAAAAAACCGCCTTACTCAACTCATCGGAGTGATCAATAATACCATTTGTACTCAAGATGAAGAAATTATCGGGGTTGATGAAGGGATAAAATTTAGCCAAGAGCTTTTTCAAAAGTGCCACGAAAATGGTGGCATAATTTATGTCGTTGGAAATGGTGGCAGCGCTGGCATTGCTTCTCATTTTTGCAATGATTTAGTAAAGGCGCTGCAGCTAGCTTCCAGCACGTTGGTGGATTCTAATCTACTCACTTGCATGGCCAATGATTATGGGTATGAACATTCTTATAGCGGCTCATTAAAAGTTTTAATGAAAGAAAATGATTTGCTTGTAGCCATTTCTAGCTCTGGTAATTCATTAAATATTATAAACTCAGTAAACGTTGCTCAAGAAAAAAAAGCCAAGGTTATTACCTTAAGCGGATTTAAATCGATCAATCCCTTAAGAAAAATGGGAAACATTAATTTTTGGCTAAATGTTTCTGATTATGGCTTAGTTGAAACCGGTCATTTTTTTCTTTTACATACAATGGTAGATTTATATAATGCATACTTTTCACAAAAAAATAGTGTGGCACATGCAGGAAAAAATTAAGAATTTTGACGAGATTAAAAATGTTTTAGAAAAGCTAAAAAAGCGTGGGAGCAAAATTGTTCAATGCCATGGCGTATTTGATCTTTTGCATCCCGGCCATATCAAACATTTTAAAGAAGCTAAAGAGCAGGGTGATACATTAATTGTTACCCTTACTCCCGATAGATTTGTTAATAAAGGTCCCGGCCGGCCGGCCTTTAATGAAAAGTTACGCTTGGAATCGTTGGCATCGCTTTCCTTCATTGATTATGTAGTATTAAATGATTCTCCTGACGCTGTATCTGCTATAAAAAAAATAAAACCTAATATTTATGTAAAAGGGCAGGAATATAAAAATCATAAGGCTGATGTTACCAAGAAAATTGCTGAGGAAGTTAAAGCGGTTGAAGAAGGTGGCGGCCACATTTTTTATACCGATGATATAGTTTTTAGCTCTTCCACTTTGATCAATAAATATATCGATCCGCTCCCTGAAAAAGTTTTAGAGTTTGTTTCGGAGCTCAAAAAAAAATATTCTTTGGAAGAGATTTTAGAAAAAATTGAAAAGTTGTCGGATTTGAAGGTTTTGGTGATAGGTGACGCCATTATAGATCAATATCAATATGTTGATCCGCTGGGCCAATCGGGCAAGGGCCAGCATATGGTCGTCAATTGTTTAGACCAAGAGATTTTTTTAGGAGGATCTTTAATTGTCAGCAATCATTTATCTCCATTTGTTAAAGATGTAACCCTTTTAGCTGGGGTTGGCAATGAGTGTGATTTTACAAAATTTATCAATGAAAAATTGGACTTAAAAATTAATAAAAAGTTTATTTCAACATCTGATAAAAACACACTAACCAAAAAAAGATACGTTATAAAAGATGGAGAAACACTGATAAAACTTTTTGAGAGTTATTCTTGCAATAAATCGCTCTTGGATGAAGCTCAAACTCAAAAGATGGTATCCTTTATCAAAAATGAGGCCAAAAAGTATGATCTTATTTTAGTATGTGATTTTGGTAATGGCCTTATCAATAGTCAAATTAGAGATGAGATATGTAGATCCCCCACATTTTTAGCGATCAATACTCAAACTAATAGCGGTAATCGAGGCTTTAATGTGATTACCCAATACAAACGGGCCGATTTTATTTCTTTAAATGAACCGGAGCTAAGGCTAGCAGCTCATGATCGTTATGGTGAGTTAGAAGAAATTTCTAAAAAATATTAGAAAAAATGCAAGCTTTGAGCTTGTCTGTTACAAGAGGCGTGAATGGCGCCCTTTGTTTATCTAAAGATTTAAGTCAAAAGATACCTGCCATGGTTACTAGATCCATAGATCGTTTGGGGGCTGGAG
>JACRNF010000076.1 GCA_016219355.1 Chlamydiota bacterium
ATAAGATATTTAAATAAACTAAATAAATCTTAACAAAATGTTATTATTATCTTTAAAAATAATTCATTTTATTATACAATAATAATAGGAAGAGAAGAGGCGGATGAAATCAACGAGGTTTATAAATCTATGAAAGAAACAAAAATAAGAGACTTTTTTAATGAGCTAATGCACTCAGAAGAATTCAAAGGTAATTTAGAAGCTCTAGTTGAAAAGTCGGTAAGTTTTTTTCAACAAGTATCGGGTGATTTAGCTAATGCCACAGACGAAGACAGAGAGAAAATGGTCGGAGTGCTTAAAGAGATTGAAAATAACATTAATCTAGAATTTAACAAGATAAGTGAAAAAGTAGGGATCTCAAGATCGGAGCTTGAAAAGATCATTTCTGACCCTTCCAACTTTACCGATAAAGAAAATGCTTTTATTCAAGAGTTCCAGAAAAAATTTACGGCGCAAACCGAGACCGGTGATGAAAAAGTTCCGGCGCCTGCAAAAAAAGCAAAGGCATTCAGATCTAAAAAAAGTTGGATGTCGGCTTAATTAAAGTTAAAAAAATAATAAAAAGGAAAAATATGCCTACAACACATGCTCAAGCAAATCAGGCGATTATCAATTCCATTGTAAACAATGGGGTTGGTGGATCTTCTGTTCAAGATATAATTAATGAATATAAGTCTAGCTACGTTATCATCCAAATGATAATGATAAAAATTCAGACTTTATCTAATGAATTACAAAGTTCTTATATTTTGGCTAACCAAGACCTTTCAAATGTCGACCAAGATTTAAATGATATTAAAAATGACATTAATAATATTTTAAAAAGCGGTTCAAATCCCGATTTAGCAGCAAAATTAGCTCAAGATATTAGCAAATATAATGCAGATGTAGGTAAATATGAGACTGACAAGGCTACGTATGGTTCGACTTATCCCGCTGCATGGAATAGCATCAGCGATGCAGATTTGGCAAACCTTAAAAACATGTTTATGAACCAGCAAAATACCGGTAACGATAGTAACACGTATCCAACTGTAGGAGACTTGATTAATGGTATATTAAAAGGAGATCCAACTGCCACTGCTGACTTCAATACCTTATTGAACGCGTGGTATAAAGTCCATAATGGTCAACCTGATGGATCTGCTTCCGGTGATATCCTCTATCAATGGCTAAATGGTGGTGATAAGACAACTCCTACTTCCTACGGCTCTAATGCTGTTGTCACTGAATTAGATGGCGCAAACGGCCAAAACACCGATCAGATTAATAAATTTGGTACGATTATTCAAACAGAATATCAAGCAGCGCAAGGGGTGTTGGGACAATTACAAGCCTTAGGCAATGCCATCATGCAAAACCAACAACAAGGAACACAGGGTTAATATGATTATACCTATTGCAAATATAAATGAAGTTCCTATGACGATAAAAGGGGGTTATCCTATGAACATCTTGATGTTGATAGCTATAGCCCAAGCCTCTAGTTCTAATAGAATGATAGATGCTCAAGATGCGCAAATGGAGCAACAAGAAGCTGCAGAATTTATTAAAGATTTGCTCGGTTTAGCAACACAAAATGGAGATCCTCATGCTATTTATGCTGAGATCCAAAGGCTTTTAACGATTTTCGGTGGTAAAACAAATTTAACTAACGGCGAAAAAGATGCCTTAGCTCAATTACAGCAACTTGGCAATACCATTAAGCCGCTTATTGATAAATATGATCAGTTAAACAATGAGATTCAAAAGCAGACCGGAGATTTAAAAAATGAACTTAAAGCTAAACAAGGACTTGTAACTTTCTTTGCAATATTGGTCGCAGCTTATGTAGCGGGGGGCCCGGCAGGAGGAGCTATAGCCTTAGCGGTGCTTTTATCTTTGCCGCAATATAAGCCGTTATATGACCTATTGGTAAAAACATTGTCATCGGGCATGGGGGTTAAAATTAAAAATGTCGGCGATTTTATCGCTCTTTTTGCCAAGATGTTTGGAAACATCGGAGATCTTTTAGGTAAATTGGTTTCAGATACCCAATCTGAATTAAATAATTTATTAAAAAATGGTCCGGCAGAATTAAAAGCAGTCATGACGTCGATATTATTTGCTATGCAAAAAACAAAAGATACTATGAATATGCAAAGCGCTGAGATGAAAGCTGAAGCGCAATCAGAATTAAAATATTTAAATAGTGAATATTGCAGCATTTTTAATGCGGCAATACCAAACACAAATAATTAAAAAAGGAGATTATATGTCAGCAACAGTTCAAGCTTTGCAAGGAGCGTCAGTATATGCGACCAGCTCAAATGAGACTACCAATCCCTTATTTATGGTGTTTTTAGCTATGCTCTTAAATTCAAACAATCAGTCTAGAAGTGTTAATTCGGATTTAGATGATGTAAAGCAGCTATATGCTCTTTTTGAAGGAAAACAGGCTGAAATGGCACAGTTGATAGATCAGCTGAATAATCTAAAGAATATTTTGCTAGAGATCCCTGATAATCTAACGCAGAACAAGCAGAAAATAGAACGTCAAATACAAATCAAAAACAATCAAATAAACATTGTAAGAAGTGAAATGACCGGGCTTTTAGGAAAGATTACAACTTCTGGTCAAGGAAATATTGCAGCAACAATGTATGAAGCGAACACTTCGATGCTGGAAGCCTCGCAATTGTTGCAGGGTTTGAATAAAGTTAATTCTAAAATTAATCAAAAATAAAAGGAAAATTTATGACACAAAATCAAGTGCAAAATACCTTAATCGCGCAAGACATGTCTCAATTAAATTATCAGCAGCTTAATGCTCTTTCTCTTGTAGCTAATTTATTGCTTAAAAATATGCCACCAGAGATAAAAAAAAGATTAAGCGAAGCTCAAAATGATACTGACATGTATAACATTTTTATTGAGTTAATGGAAGTGATGCAAAAAAACCGTAGACTTTCCGTTGAGGAAAAGCAAGGCGATCTTGAAGAGGCTATGAGACAATTCGAAGACTATCAAAGTGCGATGCAAAAAGCAGAACAGGACAATAAGACGCTAAATGGCAATGTAACAGATAAAAATAACTACGTAAAGGCTTTTAATTGGGGTATATTCGGTTCTTTTTTCATGCAAATGTTTTCTGATAAAAAATTTTGGATGCCAAATCAGGGTAATCAGGCGCTTGCACCGGGGGTAAATGTTTATAATACAGAGGCTAAAGCTACTCTTTCAGGCAAATTGCAAGTTGCGCAAAGTACGATTGGCGTGGATCAAACGGCTCTTACAAATATTCAATCGGCAATGCAAACTACTATGAGCGGAAAATTTGCTGCTGACACAGGTAATGAGAATACTTATGGCCAATCTTTAAATCAAGACTTACAATTCGTTTCACAAATGTTATCTAACTGGATGAAATAATAAGGGGGATATATATGGCAAGTTGTGTAAATTCAGTCACTCAAAAAACGGATCCTTCATCTGAAAGTATGTTTGATTATATAAATGTATTTTCGCTGATAAGGAATATGATGGCTCAATCCTTAGTAACGTCCATGAATTTGAACAATACTGAAATGAACGTACAAAGTACGGTATCGGTTGATGAGGAAAGTGAAATGAAAAAAGCTGCTCAACAATACGATATGATATCAAAATATACGGATAATTGGTTTTTTCAAAATTCAGGTATAATGAGTGTAGGTTTTATAATTACAGGAATAGTACTTTGCAGTCTCGTTCCTGTAATAGGCCCCGTTCTTCTAGGTATTGGGGCTCTGTTAATGATTTATCAACAAGGGATAAATGTAGGAATTGTTGCTCCTGCGAAGATGCAAATTGCAGGTTTGACTGAAATGGCACAAATAGATACAGCATCTGTTGAATCGGTAGGAGCTCAAACTCAGGAGATATCTTCTGATATAACAAACAATCTGCAAACCCTTAGCAACATCTCTTCGCAAACCATGAAAACTCTTGGAAATACATGCCAAGTACTTAAAAGTTTATTTAATTCATAAAAAAATATTAAAAGGAAAAATATATGACGAGTCAAGTACAAAATACCTTAATAGCGCAAGAGTTATCCGATGAAAATAATGCTCAACTCAAGACGCTTGAGATTGTGGCAGCATTATTGCTTAAAAATAACCCCGATAAGATAAGAAAAATGTTGAGCAAGTCTCAGGATTCGGATAATAAAGTTTTAATAGCCCTTATGGAAAGCATGAATAAGAACGATGCAAAAGGGAATAATATCCAAGCACCCGAACAAAACCAGGCTCTTAAAAGTGGAAATGCTACTGAACCCAATGATGATTCTGATTATGGATATTCGTATGGTAAAGTTTTGATGTTGCTTGTTTCTTTTATGAAAAATTGTGCTATACAAAATGCCAATTTGATGGGGCTGTTTTCTAAGGAAAACTCAGATAGGTTCCAGTTAGCCTCTTTGTCGGCGACCCTTACTAAAGACTCCAACCTTTCCACTACTGCAGGAGAATTATTAATGGGGTGTGTTGGAATTATAGGAGCGGTTACCACCTTAATTGGTACAGGCTTATCAATATCTGCTCAAAGAGCTATTAATGCAGAAATGAGCAAGTATACTACAGCAAGTTCGACATCTGAAGCCTCTTCTAGTGCCAGTAGTGGTACAGAGGTGACTCCAGCAGCAGCCGCATCTGCTTCAGCCGCAGCCGTAGTCCCTGCAGCAGCAGCAGGCGCAGCAGCAACAGCAGCAACAGCAGTCGATGAGGCAGCCGCAGCAGCCGCAGCAGAAACATCAGCAGCCGCCGCCGCAGCAGGAACAGCAGCAGTAGCCCCTGCAGCAGCAACTGCAGCAACGGCAGTAACAGCAACGGCAGATACAGCAGCTACAGCAGCAACGGCAACGGCAGATACCGCAGCTCCTGTAGTTCCTGCGGCAGCACCTGCTACAACTCCAGCAACACCCGCAGCTCCTGTAGTTCCTGCGACAACACTTGCTACAACTCCAGCAACACCCGCAGCTCCTGTAGTTCCTGCGACAACACTTGCTACAACTCCAGCAGCAGCATCTACTCCAGCTCTAAGTATGTTTGATAAAGCTAAAACTGCTGTTATAAATGGTTTTGATAAGGTTAAAAGTGCTTTAGGGATAAAATCAAAAGCCCCAGCTTCTTCATCTACTAATACACAACAAATTGGAGACGGTAAACAAGGTCTTAGCAATTCTGAAATGGAAAGGAAAAAACAAGATGTTGAAAACGAATATTCCACGAAAAAAACACTTGGGAACAACTTAGCTCAATCAGGAGTAGCCTTAGCTCAACCGATTGGAAATCTTATCAAGTCGTATGCTGACACAAGTGCTGCAAATCAAAAATACGCAGCAGATCTTCAATCGGCCCTTTCTACTAATGAAGGTGCAATTCTCCAAGTCACCCAAGGCCAAGAACAGAACAGTCAAGGGTTGCTAGGCAAAAACGGAGATGCAGTAAGCGCTACAGTACAAGCAGAACAAGTTATTGCCAGAGTAGGTTAATAACTAACATTGTTTCTCAAAACAGGGGCTTTAATCTTAAAAATTAAGGCCCTTTTTCTTATCTTCTTTTGATAATTGGAGTCTTGCCTTCAATGCTTTCTTTTTCGATAAAGACTTCTTTAATAGATGGATCAGAAGGAATCTCGAACATGAGGTCCCTTAATAGATTTTCTACTATCATTTTTAAAGCCCTTGCCCCAGTCGTGGTCTTTTTGGCTTTTTCGGCAATGGCAAGAAGAGCATCGGTAGAAAAATTTAGCTCTACACCTTCTTCTTTAAACATTTGAATATATTGTTTGATGATTGCATTCTTAGGTTTTGTCAATATCTCAACCAAGTCTTGAGTAGCAAGCTCGCTACAGTTGGCTATATTATTAAAACGGCCGACAAATTCAGGGATCATCCCAAACTCTATTAAATCCTCAGGCTCAACTTTAGATAGTAGATAGCTAATATCATCTTGCTTTTCTCCCTTTTTTTTCTCGGCAGAAAAACCGATGGTAGCTTTACCAAGTCTTTTGGAAATCATTTTATCCAAGTGAACAAACGCGCCGCCAGCTATAAATAATATGTTCTCGGTATTGACCTTTATGTACTCTTGATGGGGATGCTTTCTGCCACCTTTAGGAGGTACGTTAGCTACAGTTCCTTCTATAATTTTAAGTAAGGCTTGTTGGACTCCCTCTCCTGAAACGTCCCTAGTTATTGAAACATTAGAGGTCGTTTTTCTAATTTTGTCGATCTCGTCTATGTAAATTATACCCTTTTCGGTTCTATCGACATCATAATCTGCAGCTTGTAAGAGTCTTAAAATGATGTTCTCCACATCTTCACCAACATAGCCAGCTTCGGTCAAAGTGGTGGCATCCGAGATAGCAAATGGAACATCTAACATTAATGCCAGGGTCCTCGCTAAAAGTGTCTTGCCAGAGCCGGTTGGGCCAATTAAAAGAACATTGGACTTGCTATACTCTACTCCGCCAGTGGGGGAGTTTAACGCCCCTATTCTTTTATAGTGATTGTAGACAGCTACAGCGACGGTTCTTTTGGCGAGCTCTTGACCAATAATATATTCATCAAGCCTTTCTTTGATCTCTTTGGGCTTTAAGATTTTGAGCTGGTGGGCTGCTATCTTTTTCTTGGCAGTAATATCGGCGCAAATGGCTATGCATTTATCGCAAATGAAAGCTTCTGGGCCAGATATTAGTTTTTCAACTTGTTCTTCGGTCCGGCCGCAAAATGAGCAGGTTGGCTTGTCGGTTTTTTTCATGTTTTTTTGTGGTTGGCTATTTGGTCTATAAGTCCATATTTGAGAGCTTCTTCAGCGTTCATATAAAAGTCCCTTTCGGAATCTTCTACGATTTTAGATAAAGGCTGTCCGGTTGCTTCAGACATAATCTTGGCTGTTATTTTTTTAAGCTCTAGAATTTCTTTAGCTTGTATTGCTATATCTTCTGAGGTGCCGCCTACTCCACCATAGGGCTGGTGCAGCATGATCCGGCTATTTGGTAGGGCATATCGCTTGCCTTTGGTCCCGGAGGCAAGTAACAGGGCTGCCATTGAGGCGGCAAGGCCAATACAGTAGGTGTTTACATCGCAGCCTAAAAAGTGGATTGTGTCTAAAATCGCAAGGCCTGAGGTGATCTGTCCGCCGGGAGAATTAACATAAAGGCTGACATCTTTTTTGGGATCTTCCATTTTTAAGAAAAGGAGCTGGGCGATTACTACGTTGGCAACTTGATCGTCAATTTCGGTGCCGATAAAAATAATCCTGTCTTTTAAAAGACGGGAATAAATATCCATCGAACGCTCGCCTCGGCCAGTATCTTCAATTACATATGGTGTTAGCGACTGATAAAATTTTTTGTTCATAAGTACCCCTAATTTTAAGCTTCTTTTCTTTTATCAGGTTTTGGCAGATTCTTCAAGCACATAGTCTTCGGCTTTAGATAAAACCAGGTGGGACAAGGCTAAAGCAAAGGTGTCTTTGGAAATGTTTTTTTCATCAAATTTTGCGTTGGAAGACCTTTGTAGAATGTGGATTGCTTCATGTCTGATTTCTTCATCCGATATTTTTATGTTATTATCGTAGATGATTTTTCTAGTTATATAAAAAAGCTTGATCGCCCTTTGAGATTGTAAAGCAATATTTTTATCAATTTCTTTTCTCTCGGAGTCGTTTGCACTGTTCCAACGATCTTTGAACTCAGGGTCTTTTAAAAGATTTTCTTTGCGGGCCTTTTTTTCCGACTCAAGAAGAGAGGTCGGTAGATCAAAAGAATAATGGTCTGTTAAAAAATGAGCAACCTGCTCTCTTTTTTCTTTAAGGACATGTTCTTCTTCTTGTTTGCAAAGCATTTCATAAATGGCTTTTTTCAAAGCATCGACATTAGTGGAGCCCATACGGGTTGCAAAATCATCGTTTAGCTCGGGTAAATTAGCCTCTTCAATTTTTTTGATAGTGACACGTACTTTTTTCGGAGCAAACTCTTGTTTTTCTTGCTCGGATAAATGATCGTCGGCAACGCTAATCCCTTCTAAAACGTCATTAAGCTTGGCTCCTAAGACCAATTTTTTCATCCATTTGGCCATTCCTTCATCTTTCACTTCAAATCGGATGTCTGATAAGGCTTTTTGAGGAGGAACTACATCAATATTTTCGATATCCACAATGATATAATCGTTTTCTTGAATAGGTCTATCTTCAATGTTTTTCCATTCGGCAAAGAAAAAACGGCTTTGGTGAATAACCTCATCAACTTTTTTATCGGTAACTTCATGTTTGTGGAGCTCTTGGAATTTGAACTCTTTGGGATTTATAGTTGGAACTTCTGGTTCTGTTTCATAGGAATAGCTAAGGGTAGCTGAAGAATCGGAAATTGATTTCATGTTAAAAACTATTTTGGATTCGGGGGAAAGCTTTGGTATTGATTGTTGCTCGAAAGCTTTCACATAGCTTAAATCGGCGAGGGTCTTATGCCATTTTTGCTCATAAGCTGTTGGGTATTGTTTTAAAACTACAGCATCAGGGGCTTTTCCTTTTCTAAAGCCTGGCATTTCGATATCTTTTTTAAGCTCTTTTAAAGCATGTTTTTTTGCTTCCTGGATTAAAGAGGGGGGAACGGTAATTTCCAATTCCACTTGACATCCCGGTTTTTTTTCGATGTTTACAGTAAGGTTGTCTTGATTGTCTGATTTTGTATTTTTCACGAAAGATCCTAAAGGTTAAAAAGCGGGTGATGAGGCTCGAACTCACGACCCTCACGTTGGCAACGTGATGCTCTACCACTGAGCTACACCCGCAGAACTTATGTAGAATAAGTATAAGACTTTAGCTTATTTTTAGCAATAATGTGCTAATTTTTTTTCTCTTGGGGGAGATTTTTAGAGTTGGTTAGACCAAAGGGACGAAATGGGCAAGGCGGTTAATTTATCGCCAAAAGGAAGTACTGTATTGCCTCCGTATAATAAAAAGCCTCTAAGAAATTTTTCTTTTACAAGTCCTTGAAAGGCTCTTAAGCCTTTGAAATCATCGCTGGAAATTGATTCTGAGCTTTTTATCTCTATTGCCACCAAATCCTTACCCGGACCTTCTAAAATAACATCTATTTCCGAACCTGAATATTCGCGATAATGATACATTTTGATATTTAGTCTAGTCCATGAAAGCTGTTTTAAAAGTTCAAGAATGACAAAATTTTCTATGACTTTTCCCCAAAGGTTGAGATCTTTTATAATATGATCCATGTCCATGTTCAGTAGATATAATTGAAGCGCAGTGTCAGTTAAATATATTTTTGAAGATTTTGTAATTCTTTTTCCAAGATTAGAGCTCCAAGGTGGTAGCAAGTAGATCAAAAATAATGCTTTTAAAAGGTCCATATAACGGGCAAGAGTCATAGAAGATAGCTTAAGGGAGCGTGATAGTTCTTCAGTATTTAATAAACCCCCGACTCTAGACGCAAGAAGGGTCAAGAGATTAGGAACGTTAGTGATGTTTTCGATTTGTGATAAATCCAATAAATCCTTTTGAAGAACTAAAGATATATAATCATTGAACCAATTTTGCCTTTGCTCTTTGGTCATATTTAGCGGAGCCGGATATCCTCCATTAAAACAGCGTTCTAGCAAATCTTTTTTGGAGCAAGGGATATTTGTTCTTGTCAAAATAGGGGCTGAACTGAAAGCTCTTTCTAAAAAATTTTCCTCTATTCCTAAAATTTCTCCTTGGGAAAGGGGCCAAAGATTTAATAGTCGCATTCTGCCGGCTAATGAATCTCCAAGTTTTGGAACAAGCAAAGGATCGGCTGAACCGGTTAAAATATATCGGCCCGGTTTTCGGTTTTCATCAACATCGGTTTTAATAGGGAGGAATAATTCCGGGACTCTTTGGATTTCATCCAAAATAATAGGTTTTTCTAAATTTGAAATAAAGCCGACAGGATCATTTTTGGCAGACATTAAGGAAGGAATATGGTCAAAAGAAATATATTTATAGCCATCTTCTAAAAGCAAGGATTTTACCAAAGTCGTTTTTCCGGTTTGCCGAGCTCCTCTTAAAAGGACTACCGGCATATATTCAAGTGCTTCGAAGAGTATTTTTTTTATGTGCCTTTTTAACATAAATTATTTCACCTTTTAAAATCTATACCCTTATGTTAGAAATTCTAACATATAATGTTAGAATTTACAAATACTTTGTAATACACTCATTTTTAGGGACTTATGCTAAAGATTAAAAATATTGATTGATAAGAATTGAGCCAAAATAACTTATAACTTGCTCAAAATAACCGCTATCTTCTGATAGCTTTCTTTAAGTAGTTTCGGTTTTAGACAATATGGTGGCATAAGATAAACAGTATTTCCCAAAGGCCTCAAAAGCAATCCTTCTTGCAAGAAAAGTTTCTTCAGCTTTGCTGCTATCTTATGCGAATAAATCGTACGAGTACTTTCTAAATTAAAAGCTGCTATCGTTCCCAAAAAGCGGGGAGCGACGACATTTAGATTCGCAATATTTTCACGTTGAACTTTAGCAAGAGCTTGAATATTATCCTGCGTCTTTTTTTCCAATAAAATTTCTAAAGATGCAGCGGCTGCGGCGCAGCCCAAAGGATTAGCTGTATAAGAATGGCCATGTGCAAAAGTTTTTTCAAATTTTGTTCCACAAAATGCCTTGAATATACTTTGAGAAACAACTGTCAAGGCGATAGGTAAAAATCCGCCGCTTAACCCTTTTGCCAAACAAATTATATCAGGAACCTCTTTCACCTGTTCAAAGGCAAAAGTCGATCCTGTACGGCCAAATCCGGTTAAAATTTCATCAAAGATGATTATTATTCCATAAGAGCGGAGCAAAGCGATAACTTTTTGTAAAAAAGAACTCCTGCACATTCGCATTCCCCTAGCCCCTTGCAATAAAGGTTCGGCAATAAAACAGGCGCAGAAAGATCCATTTTTCTCCAAATACTCATTCAATGCCTTAAGAGAAGCCTTTTCTTTTTTATCAATCTCTTCATCTCCAATCCAGGTAGAGGGAAAAGGAATTGTGTCTACTTCAAAAAAAAGTTTTTGAAAATTATTATGAAAACCCGAAGTTTTTCCAACTGCCATAGCTCCGAAAGTATCTCCATGGTACCCTCCTTCAAAACTTAAAAAACGAGTTCTTTTGTATTCACTTAAGTTTTGCCAGTACTGATAAGCCATTTTAAGGGCAACTTCAACGGCAGTTGATCCATTATCGGAAAAGAAAAAACGGCTCAGTTTTGAAGGTAATATCATAGAAAGTTTTTCACAAAGATTCACTGCCGGAAAATGGGTAAAACCGGCAAAAATAACATGTTCCAAGATAGAGGCTTGCTTATAGATCGCCTCTGCTATTTTAGGATGCGCGTGGCCATGAAGATTTACCCACCAGCTGGAAATTAAATCCAAATATTTTTTTTTGTCTTCACCATAAAGATAAGCTCCTTTGCCTTTCACTATACCAATAGGAAGCCCTGATTTCGGTCCCTGAAAAGGATGCCAGATCAGCTGACTATCTTTAATTTGCATGCCCATCCAGCGCCTCCTTCAGTTTTGCAGACAAAGGTCTCAGTTTTATCTCTTGAAGCACATTTAAAGGCGTAAATTCATCTAAAATGGTTACTTTGCCAAATTCTATAATCTGATTCTTATTTTCTTTGTTTAAAGGCCCATTAATGATAACTCCAAGTATAGGGATATTGCGGCTGCGAAGAGATTCTATTGTGAGACAGGTATGATTTATCGTTCCTAAAGAACTTTTAGCAACAATAATCACCGGTGTTTGGAGCTGCTTAATTAAATCGATCATCAAATAGTTCTTTCCGATAGGAACCAAAACTCCTCCGGCCCCTTCGATAACAAGTCTTTCGGAGGTTGGTTTTATTATTAACGATGGATCTATATCAATATTTTCCATTTGCGCTGCAATATACGGAGCAACCGGATTTTCAAAATGATAGATCTCAGGATAAATTTTTGCCTGGGTCAAGCTCTGTACAATATCTGCATCTTTGAAACCGGTTTGTATCGGTTTCCAATAAGATCTTTTAGTATGATAACATATCCAAGAAGAAATTATTGTTTTTCCAATATTTGTATCTGTACCTGTAATAAAAATAGACATATTTTTTTACCTAATCATTGCTCCATAAAAAATTTTATAATTAACCGGCATTCCATACGGAAATTGTTTTAAAATTTTATTTAAGGAAAAAACTTGGTTTTTCTGCAGCGGCGTGTTAGCGCCTGTTCTTTTCAGACACCTAATGAATTCAAGCGGGTCCTCAAAAAAAAACGATTCATTTTCTACTTTAAAAAAAAATTGCCTGGGGTTTAAATCTAGACAAATCTTTTTTAGCTCATAAATCTCATTATAAGTATCCATTCTGCATGGAATATCAAGTTTTTTATGAACGTTGCTCCACTCAAGAAAAGAACCTTTTACAAGCGTAGAAAAAAATAAACTCTGCGACTGGTCCCATAAATTTTTAATGCCTAATTTAATATTTTCAAACCATTGAAAAGTCAAATTAGACACAACAAGATCATAAGGATGTTTTGGAAAAATAGCATTTTCAGCATCGGCAACATTATAAGTAATATTTGATCGATCAAAAAATTTTCTTCTAGCCTGATTTAGCATTTCATTTGCAATATCATTAAGAGTATAAATAGCATCAGGGAATTTTTTTATTAAAATTTCTGTTACAAATCCTGTTCCAGCTCCAACATCGAGCGCTGTTTTTGGCAATATTTCGTCAATGCTATCTACAAGTATCCGGGCTGCCTTTTTTTGTACCAATGCATAATTATCATAAGTGGAGGCGGCAGAGTTAAAATTAGCGCTGATAGCAGTTTTATTCATTTATAACCTTTTTTATTTGCCCTGCGCACCATTCACTTTCTAAAAAACCAAGAGCGTGCTTGCCATGATCGTTAAATGCAATAGGATAACCTGGAAAATTATCTTTAAGAAGCGGCAAAGTGACAATTGGATCTTCTTTACTTGCTAGCACTAAACATGATTTATTTAATAACAAATGTTCAAAAGAGCTGTTTAAGTCCAAAAGATCATTTTTTAGCCGTAACTTATCAAACTCTTTACAATTTTGCTTTGTTCCACATAAAGTGAAAAAATTTTCCAATACTTGCAAAGGATTGCTTTCAAAATCTTTTAGCATCTTATCAAGTTTGATTGCTCGTGTATGATTTATTTTTTGATTAAAACCTAAAAAATTTACGAACCCTTGAATAGCAATGATTTTTTTAAAAGAAAATCCGGATTGCAAAAGTTTGACAAAACCCAATGAATGTCCGACTCCTATCCACTCTCCCGATTTTGGTAGAGGACAAGATCTTTTGCCAAAGTAACCAAGGTCCCAAAATAGACAAGGATAATCTCGAAAGCTTTCTTTTAAATTATTCCAAAATTCATGAGAAAATCCCCAGCCATGACAAAAAACAAGACCTAGCATAATCCCTCTATCAGCAAGTTTATATCTTTTTGATCATGTCCTGTATTTAGGATAATACGCAATCTGCAAGTTCCGGTAGGGACTGTTGGTGGTCTAACAGCTGATGTTAAAATTCCCTTTTTCAATAATTTTTCTTTCATTTTTAACACTTTTTCTTCCGACCCTAAAATAATCGGAATAATATGGGAACAGCTATTTCCTGTATTAAACCCCATTTTTTTTAATTTTATTCTTAAATTTTCGGCATTTTTGAGCAGCAGAGCTCTTTGCTCATCTAATTCAGGCAAGAGTTCCCAAGCAGAATAAATAGCTCCAATGACCATCGGAGAGAGAGCTGTGGAATAAATAAAACCGCTGCAGTTATTAATAAGGTAGTCTTTTACAATTTTGCTACACGCAACATAGGCTCCGCAAGATCCAAGAGCTTTGCTGAAAGTTCCCATTATTAGATAGTCCACTTCCTTAAAATCATAAAGGGTAGAAAATCCATACCCCTGTTTTCCAAATATTCCTGTTGCAAATGCCTCATCCAAATACAAAAAAGCATTATATTTTTTGGCGAGCTTAATAAAAGCCTCAAGATTAGGAACATCCCCATCCATGCTATATAAAGTTTCCGAGACAATAAATTTCGGCCTTGAATCATTTTTATATTTGACAAAAGCATTTTCCAATGCCTCAACATCTAGATGAGGATAGCGGACAAGCTCTGCGCCGCTTGATAATACGCCCTGATAAAGACTTGCATGATTTAATTTATCAAAGAAAACAATAGGCTGTTGTTTTAAGACTTTAGCGTCCAAAAGAGCTGGCAAAACGGTGGAATTCGCTTGATAACCGGAACAAAATACTAGCGCCTCTTCGCTATTTTTATCGTGGGCAATTCTTTTTTCAAGTTGTTGAAAACACTCTTTATTGCCCGATAGAAGACGAGATCCTGTAGCTCCCATACCATATTTTATAGCATATTCATGAGCTCTTGTAAGAAGTTTGGGATGACTGCTCAATTTTAAAAAATCGTTGCTGGAAAAATCTATTGTTTTTGTAGAAATAGGTAAAGTTCTAAACAGTTGTTTTTCTTTGCGGCTAATGCAATAAGCTTTGTATAATGTTGAATGCAGCATATAGGATTATTTATGAAAAAAACTTGGACGTATGATAAAGCAAAAACTCTGTTTGATCTTCCTTTTAACGATCTTCTTTATAAAGCCCATACAGTCTACCGGAAAAATTTTAATTCTAATGCCATACAGATTAGCACACTCCTAAATATTAAAAAAGGAGGATGTTCCGAAGATTGCGCCTATTGTTCGCAATCGGCGCGTCATAAAGGTAGCGTAGAACCAAAAAGGCGGGTTGATCTAAATACAGTGAGAGAAGCTGCAAAGCAGGCCAAGCTTTTAAATTGTTCCCGCTTATGTATGGGAGCTGCATGGCGCTCTCCCACGGAACCGGATATGGATGCAATTTGCGAAATGATACAGATTGTCAAAAGTTATGGACTGGAATCGTGTGTTACTCTTGGTTTTTTAAATGAGGAACAAACAAATAAACTGAAAAATGCCGGCCTTGATTATTATAACCACAATATTGAAACATCTCCTTCCTATTATGAGAAAATAGTAACCACGCATTCTTTTGAAGACCGTCTTAAAACCCTGGAATATGTCCGGAATGCTGGAATAAAAATTTGCTGCGGAGGTATTTTAGGTATGGGAGAAGCAAATGAAGACAGAATCCGCATGCTTGTAGTTTTAACAAATTTACCTTCTCATCCTCAATCTGTGCCAATCAATAAACTTATTCCAATGCCAAATACCCCTTTAGAAATGGTACCCGAAATGGATGCTTTTGATTTTATAAAAACGATTGCTCTTGCAAGAATATTACTTCCTTTATCCGATGTTCGTCTATCAGCCGGCCGTTCTACGATGTCTGATGAAATGCAGGCCCTATGTTTTTTTGCCGGCGCTAATTCTATTTTTTATGGGGATACACTCCTTACAGCTAAAAATCAGTCCATGCAACAGGACGAAATTTTATTTAATCGGCTTGGGCTTAAAAAAAGATAATCAGAAATTGAGATCTAGTAAAATCATGAGAACAAATTCATCCAAGAAATTCAAGGAAGGATTTTTAAAAACCCTTCCTTGAAGTATATCTAAATAAAGACTATTTTTTTTCTCTTCTCATCGTTCCATTATCCAAGAGAACTAAGGTTCCATCTGCTTGTCTAATTTTCATTCTTCCCATTTCATCAATTGCTTCAAAAACACCTTCAACCGAAGATTTGTCTTTTCTATCGATAATGACGTGTTCATTTTTGAATGCGAGTCGCGAATTTAACTCCGGAAGCAATGGTGCAAAACCAGTTCGTTTAAATTCTTCAATGCTTTCGCGAAGTTCTGTATAAACTTCTTTCAACACTAGCTCTTTATCATAATTTGCTTTTCCTTCAACTGAAAGAGAAGTGACAGGCTGGTCTAAACTATCGCATATCTCTTTAGACATGTTTACATTTAGCCCTATTCCTATCATCAAAGCAGAATTCTCACTTTCTTTATCGGGCGTTACATTTTCAATTAAAATGCCGCAACATTTGCTACGGGATAATAAAAGATCATTAGGCCATTTAATTTGAGGGTTAAATCCAAATTTTGTTAAAGCTCTTGCAACCGCAATAGCGGTAAGTTGAGCAATATAAGGAAGATCGCCCACTTTGTCTTTGGGGAATGGCACAACAAAGGTAACATAATCATTAACATGAGGAGGAGATGCCCATCTTCTATTTTCTTTTCCCCTTCCTTTTGTTTGCTCTTCTGCTGTATACATAAGCCAATCTTTTTCTAAAAGAGCTTCAGCGTTTTGTTTTGCCCAATCTTGAGTTGAATCGATTAACTCAAAATCTTGTCTTAAAGCTCCTTCATAATCAGAAAATTTGAATCGATACTCGGTTTTACTTAAAACCTTTCTAACTTCATCTAGTTGTGAAGCGGGAGTTGTAAATACAAATCCTGCTCCGGGTTTTACTGCACCTGCTGCTGCCATAAATAACTCCTTATGGAAATTTTTACGAAGCTTTTATATGCTTAAGCTTTTTAAATTTCAAGGTGAAAATGACAAATATTTTTTTTTATTGTGATAAAGGGGTCAATAGATCTCTTTTAAACATGCTGATTAGTCAGTTAAGCAAATTCTCATGTCATAAAATCTCTGCAAAAATAAACAACCCTGTTGTATAGGGTATCATTTTCTGAAATTATGGTCAAACTCACAAATGGAATTATCTATGTTTTTCATTTCTAAATCATTATATGCTCGCTGAATATGGCAAGGATTTAATGTAATCTTCCATAAACTGCCAGTCCGGATTGCCTTTTGAATCAACAGGAA